>JAITMK010000066.1 GCA_031277415.1 Azoarcus sp. | reverse complement strand
GATGATGAAAGAAACTCGAAACTGGAAGGTGTACGGCGATTCTTTCACATTAAAAGACGCTGGATTCCCGCCTACGCGGGAATGACGGGGAAAACAACCAAAAAAGCGTCATCCCCGCGTAGGCGGGGATCCAGAAAAACCGGGCAAACCGGTTCATGCACCGCCCTACCAATCACGGCGGTTGGCGCTACCCCTGATGATGAAAGAAACTTGAGGGTGGAAGGTGTATGGTGATTCTTTCACGCTAAAAGTTGAATGCGGGTACTTGTGTGACGTGGCGCAACATAGGCACGACAGTTTCAAACAGGGAACGACACTGAAGGATTTTTTTGTCGTTATAAAACGCTATGCATGCTTTCATTACGGGGGGAGAGCCCGTGAAAGCGAACAGCCGCCCGCCGAACTTGAGTTGCAAGAGCAACCCTTCGGGGAGTTCGGGCAATCCGCCTGAGACGACAATCAAGTCGTATGGGGCTTTTGAGTACCAACCCTGGGAGGCATCGCCTTCTTCCACAGTGACGTTTGTGATGCCGTTGCGCATAAGGTTGTCGCGCGCAAACTGTGCCAGTTCCGGATCGATTTCGGCTGTGTAGACATGATCTGCATTCTTTGCCAGCAGGGCGGCGAAGTAACCGCTGCCGGCACCGATCTCAAGCACCGTGTTGGCGTGGAAAGCTTCAATTGCCTGTAGGATACGCCCTTCGATGGACGGCCTGAGCATGGTCTGCCCGCCGGGCAGAGGAATTTCGATATCGGCAAAGGCCAGGGCACGCATCGAAGGCGGTACGAAATCCTCGCGCCGTACTGTCATCAGCCGCTGCCGCACTCCCGGATCGGCTACTCCCCAAGGCCGAATCTGTTGCTCGACCATATTGAAACGTGCGTGTTCAAGGTTCATCGCAAAAGTGCCTCTGGTTTGAAACCCCGCAATCATACTCCATACGATGAGCCGGGTAATTGAACACGCGGAGCGATGAAAGAGGAAATACCCGTGCTTTCAGCCTACCAGTGGCCCGGCAAGCCCATCAAACCCGAGATCGGCAAGAACTCTCTCCTGTTCGAGCCGGTCAATGCCCTCTGCGATCACGACGAAGCCAAGCGTATGGGCAAGCATGACAAGGCTGCGCACGAAGCTCTGGTTGCCCTCGTTCTGGTCGATGTCACGCAGCAGGGATGTGTCGACCTTGAGGTAATCGAGACCGAGGTCATGCAGGTCGCCCAAGGCAGAGAAGCACGGGCCGGCATGTTTGATTCCGAGTTTGCTGGCAAATGGTTTGACTGCCAGGCAGAAAGCGCGGAAAACGGCCGGGTGGCGCATCGCGGCATCCTCGGGCACTTCCATCCAGAGACGCTCGACATGGTCGGGGTTTGCGCGCAGCAAAGCCATGAGTTCGGTTATCAGATGCCCATCCTGGAGCGTTTGCGCCGAGATGGTGACGGCGACCGGCCCTTCGCCTTTTTTGATGTGGTCAAGGGCGATTTGCACCGCAGCGTAGTCCATGCGTTCAACCAGACCAAAGCGCGCGGCCCACGGCAGGTAGTCGCCGACCTTGAATACGGTTCCGTCTACGGACAGGTCGATGATCTCTTCGTTGTGGATGAGCGAACACTGTATCGTGCGTACCGGATGGAGATCGGCCTGGAGTGAGTTTTCGGTCAGGGCCGTTGTCAGTATCGTGCGCCATTGCTCCTGGGTGCGGGGGGGGTGCGCGTCATCGCGGTGCTCTTCAATCTTCAGGCCACGGTTGCTTTCCAGTTCGGCCTGTGCCAGCGTCGAGTCGAGTCTGGCCAGAATGTCGGCCACAGCATCATTACGGGAAAACGAAACGGCGGCTATTGCCAATGCAAGCATGTCGGCGTTTGTCTGCTCATCGGCAATGGCGTAGACGCGCGCGGCCACTGATGCCGCCCATGATGAAAGTTCGGGGCCGGCTGCCGATGGCGCGAGCACGGCAAGATCGCTGCCGTTGAGACGGCCTCCGGTGCTGCCGGAGCCAGACTCGCCGACGAGCGCCTGGGCCAGTGTGTTGAGTAGTTTGTCGGTAGCGGCTCGTCCAAGATCGCGGTTGAGATCGATGAGCCTGCCTATGCGCAGGATCAGCAATGCTCCTTGCGCGGGCGCATCCGGAGCGAGCAGCCGGGAAGAGAATGTATTGAGGAACTGACGGCGTTCGAGCAGGCCGGTAACGGTATCTTCGTGTATCTGCCGGCGCAGGTTTTCGAGCCGCTGCGCTTCTTCGGCGAGCATCTGCCGCACACGGTCGGAAAGCGCATTCATCGCCCGCACGACCACTCTCAGTTCGGCAGTCCTGGGTTCCGGCGTAGTGATGAAACGGCGCTCGCCGATGGCCTGGGCATGTCTGACGAGGGTGCGCAGAGGCGCGGTAATCCGGCCCAGCAGAATGCTGCCAAACAGGCCGGCAATGATCGCGGTAATCAGGAACCACCACAACAATTGAAGGGTATTCTTCCACAATGCCTCGTAGACGTAGCTGCTGTGGCTTTTCACCGTGAGCGTACCGAACTGTTTCCAGCCAGCATGTACGTGGGCCGTGCCGGGATGCTCCTTGATGGATACCCACTTCAAGAACCAGGCTGGCACGTTTTCGATGGCGGTGTCGGAACGGAAGTTGGCAATTTCCTTTTCGTTCGGGTCGACAAGGCGAATCTGGCTGTAGTAGCCGATATTGAATTGAGCTTCGAGCGTCGTTACGGCGATGTTTGCGATGTTTGCGATGTCGTCGTTCTCACTGTCGGGCGCGCTTTCGATCCGGGATTGTATGGCCTGCGACAGGATGCTGGCGTTGTCGGAATTTTTGATGTTGAGCTGTTGTTCGAGGTATTGGCGCGCATTCAGCGTGCTAACCAGCAGGCTGCCGCTGAGGGCCAGCAGGGTGACGGTCGCAATGGCGATCCAGAGTTGTTTGATCAGAGACATGGCCGGAATTTCCAGAGGAAGCCGTGGGTGCAGAGTGAAAAACAGACAGGGCAAGTGTTCATCGTTTGGCAATTTTCTGTGATGACGAGTGGTATTTTGCCGTTTTCATCTTTGGTTTCGTAGATTTTTTGGCGGTAGTTTTTTTAGAGCTGGATTGATGCTTTGCCGTGACTTTCGACGGAGGCCGGGATTTTGCCGTATTCCGCGGTGACGACTTCGGTTTTTTCAATGACGTCGATATTTTAGCGGCAGGTTGTATCAAGGACGGATCGATCCCTTCCTGGCGCATGCGTTGAAGCACGTCCCGCCAGCGAGACAGCCGTGACGTGGGATCGCCGGCAGAGTTTCGTTCCTCTCCCATCCAAAGAGCTTCGTGGTTGAAACTGAATACCGGGTAGAGGTCGGTGCGGCGTTTGGCCGGAAGGATTGAGTCGATCAGATTGTCCAGGATCAACGGGTCGGACGTAGGGGTTTCGTAGTAGCTCAACACTAAGTGGGCTGCGGTTTGCTGTCCCATGCGCGCACGTACATAAGCCAGGCGCAATCTCTGCACGGGAACACCCATCAGCAGCAACGAGACGTATTTTGCAATGGCGTAATCTTCGCAGTCGCCCCTCCTCCTGCCGAAAACC
Source organism: Azoarcus sp. (assembly GCA_031277415.1). Taxonomy (GTDB): domain Bacteria; phylum Pseudomonadota; class Gammaproteobacteria; order Burkholderiales; family Rhodocyclaceae; genus WRNU01. The sequence goes on along the minus strand of JAITMK010000066.1, from coordinate 5,929 downwards.
TCCAGCGGGGTCGCCCAGTAATCTGTCTCCCCCCATACGATCGTGTCACTTACATATAGCACTCGATCATTGACGAAGATGTTGGCGCGTTCGAGCTTGGTCAGATCGGGCTGCTTCCGGTTTTTTTCGATCATTGCGCGCCAGGCCTTGATCGTGGCTACGGCGGGTTGTCCGTATTCTGCCACAGCCAGTTGCTCCAAGCGGGCAAAGTCGGTGCGTGCGTCAGTTGTTCCCGGCAGGATGAGCAGAAAAACAGCAACAACCCTGCTCATCCACACTGTCCGGAATGATGGTGGATGATGCCTGGAGTGGACAGGTGTGCCGCAAGCCTGCCCTTGGATCGTTACTATATCCACTTTTTATGACATATGGCAGATCAGTGATCTGCACATCTTCACTCATCCAGGCTTCAGGGATGGTGAAGTGCTTCACATGCTGATAAAGAGAAGTCATGAAATTACGCTTTCGATTATCGTAAATACTTTTGGAAAGAAAAGAGATTCACCCGCCACTAGTACCTTAGACAGGGGCGGCGTTGTGTCAATACAACAGACTTGGATTGTATAACGCCATGAAGCATGACAAACAGATTTTATGGATAATGCCGCCGCGTCGGTTTTCTTCGATGCTTGTTTGCAGAGGAAGAATCTGAGCAAGGCGAAGGTGTTGCTTTTTGCATACACCGGAAACTGAAATTTTCCTGAGTCCTGCCTTTTCCTTCTGGTATGCTGGCCGCCGTGACTGGATGCGCTTCATATTTGGAAGTGTTCTGCGCGAATCGCTGCGTCTATCGTCGCACAGCATAATGCATACGAGTAAGTTACAGGTATTCGCGTATTCGTCTTGAATACAGCAGGGATAGCGTGTAAATTGCAAAGGTAGGGGTTTGTACGGAGAGTGTTGTATTAACTGCATATTTTTTCGTCGGAGTCGAAAAAATAATTCACACTCTTCTTCGGCAAGGTGTACACTAGGAAGGACTATAACTTTAACCGACGTCAGACCGGGCTTGATGATGCGCAGGAATAATATGCAATTACTTGGAGAAACCTCATGAGCAAGATGAAGACACTGGTCTGTCTGGCGGTTGCCTCAGCCCTGCAAGTCTTGTCCGGAGCTTCTGGTGCGCAGGAACTTGGCGAAGCGTCCAGGGGAGCGTTGCTGGATGCCGTGCGCAAGGCCGTGACCAATAACCCTGAAGTTCAGTCCAGTTGGCATGGATATCTGGCGGCGTCAGCAGCCCGGGATGTTGCTCGCGGCGGGTATTTCCCGCAGATCGACCTGAATGCCGGGTACGGGCACAGATGGCGCAAGGAGCCCAAGCATTCCAGTGACGACTGGGATTACGGCGGGGTCGGGTTCGATCTCAAACAGATGGTCTATGATGGCTTTGCCACAAGCAGCGAAGTCAAGCGCATGAGCTATACCCGGCTCATGCGTTATTACGATTTGCTTGGGGCCTCGGAGAATGCTGGCCTTGAAGTCGTGCGGGCTTATGCCGACGTTCAGCGGTACCGCGAATTGGTCGAAGCGGCCAAGGCGAACTATGCCATGCACAAGCAACATCATAGTAAGCTCGACACCCGTGCCGACGCAGGTGTGAGCCGCCGGGTAGACCTTGATCAGGCGATCGGGCGTCTGGCTTTGGCCGAGTCCAACCTGTTGACGGAGCTTTCGAATTTGCACGATGTCAGCGCGCGCTACCAGCGTCTGGTTGGCGAACTGCCGCCTGACGCAATGTCACCGCTCGAAGACGATTTCAACAACGTGCAATTGCCGGAAAACGTCGTTGTCGCATTGAACACGGCTTATGTGAGCAATCCGGGGTTCAACTCTGCGATTGAAAACGTGCGTGCCGGCATGGCCAATCGGGATGTAGCTCGCTCCAATTACCACCCAAAATTCGATCTGCTTGCAAGAACCGGGGTTGATCGTAATCTCAACAATAGAGATCCCAGTACCGGCGGCCTCAAGGGAGATCCCAGTACCGGCGGCCTCAAGGGCAACACACGCGAGAGTACGGTCGAATTACGGATGAACTTCAATATCTTCCGTGGCGGTTCCGATGCGGCTCGTGTTCGTCAGGCAGGTGAAGAACTCGAACAGGCCAAAGACTTGCGCGAGAAAGCCTGCCGTGACCTGCGCCAGTCTTTGGTGATCGCTTACCAGAACATCAACAGCCTGAACGAACAGTTGGGTTATCGTGAGCGGCATTATCTGATGACCGTCAAGGCGCGCGATGCTTTCCTCCTGCAGTTTGGCGCCGGAACCCGTACCTTGCTCGACCTGCTTGATACCGAAAATGAGGTTTTCGTTTCTCAGCGGGCGCTTACGAATGCGCGGTATGATCTGTTGGTCACGCAGGCCGCTACCCTGTCAGAGATGGGGCAACTGTTACGTACCCTTGGTGTTGTGCGTGAAGACTTGCCCTCGTTGCAGGACATCGGGCAGGATCGTGATGTCGTCGATCCGGCAGATATGTGCCCGGCGGACGCACCTGTTCAGCTCACAGTCGACAAAGGGAGACTCTGACCTGCTGAGTTCGGCATCAAATAGCTAAAAATCCGGGTTTCCGCAAAACGTTGCCCGGGCAAAAAATGGCGCAACCTTTACGTTGCGCCATTTTTTTAAGGAACATCGGCAATTGGAATGGGGTTTCGCTACGCCAAGGCTGGGCGCGGCGGTGGCACCCATGCTTTGATTCATACCTGAACCGTAGGGGCAAATAATTATTTGCCCCTACATCCTTTGGGTGCCGCCCGCCGCCTGAATGACCGGCACCGTGTTGCCCTGGTGCAGCGATGCGGCTTACACAACATCAATTAAGTCCGCGTAGGTTGGGATGAGCGAAGCGAATCCCAACACCCAACCGACCACAAAAACGTTGGGATTCGCAAGCTCATCCCAACCTACGCGGCTTCTTGGCGTCCGTTCGCAGGGGACAGGTTCAGTGCCCCGAAGGGGCGGGAGAGGGGAGTTTTTCAAACTGACCCACTACCCTTGTTTCGGTAGTGTCTCAGTTTGAAACTTTAGTCCCCGTCATCCTGCGCGAAGTCGCAGGATCCACGCGGTGCCTGGATTCCGCGCCTACGCTTCGCTCCGCGCGGAATGACGTAGGAGGGCAGGCATTTTGAAACTGACCCACTACCCTTGTTTCTGTTGGCTTGAGAGCGTTATCAACAAAGTGCTATACTTCAAAACTTGTCTTCGCGGAGCTTGCCGGGAAGATAAATTCGCACGCTGGATTGATCAGGGTGTGCCGTCTTCAGATAAATGGGCGGTATCACTGGCGGGGGTTTGGTACTTCTGCCTGATTCAGCGGAGGTCAAACCCTGAAAATCGGAGTTACATGCATGTCAGTCACGATGCGCCAGATGCTTGAAGCAGGCGTCCATTTTGGTCACCAGACCCGTTTCTGGAACCCGAAGATGGCACCGTACATCTTTGGTCACCGCAATAAAATCCACATCGTCAATCTCGAAAAGACACTGCTCAAATACAACGAGGCGATGGATTTCGTGCGTAAACTCGCGGCCAAGCGAGGCACGATCCTCTTCGTGAGCACCAAGCGCCAGGCGCGTGAAATTCTTGCCGAGGAAGCGAGCCGCGCCGGAATGCCGTTTGTCGACGAACGTTGGCTTGGCGGAATGCTTACCAACTTCAAAACGGTCAAGCAGTCGATCAAGCGTCTGAAAGAGTTTGAAGCAATGCTTGAAGACGGCTCGATCGAGCGCCTGTCCAAGCGCGACGCGCTGATGACGCGCCGGGAACTGGATAAGTTGCACAAGTCGATTGGTGGCATCAAGGAGATGGGTGGATTGCCTGATGCACTGTTTGTGATCGATGTCGGCTATCACAAGATTGCCATTACGGAAGCACAAAAACTGGGCATTCCGGTGGTGGCAGTGGTCGATACCAACCATTCGCCGGAAGGTGTGGATTACGTGATCCCCGGCAACGACGATTCCTCCCGCGCCATTCGCCTCTACACCCGGGGCGTAGCCGATGCAGTGTTGCAGGGTCGTAGTCAGGTGCACATGGAAATCGTCGAAGCGGGCAGTGAGGAATTCGTCGAAGTCGAGGAAGAGAGCGATCAGGCTGAAGCCTGACCTCGTCATTCATCGTCATATTCATCGCGGCAGGTCTAACCTGCCGCTGCTACAAGAAAATGTGTAGTCAAGGAGTTAACATGGCGGAAATTACCGCGAGCATGGTCAAGGAACTGCGCGAAAAAACCGACGCGCCGATGATGGAATGTAAAAAAGCCTTGTCAGAAGCCAACGGGGACATGGACAGGGCCGAAGAAATCCTGCGGGTGAAACTGGGCAACAAGGCGACGAAAGCCGCTTCCCGTGTCACCGCCGAAGGCGTGGTGGCCGTCCATATCTCGAATGACGGTAAGTTGGGCGTGATCCTGGAAGGCAATTGCGAGACCGATTTTGTTGCCAAGAACGATGATTTCATCGCGCTGGTCCAGGATGCTGCTGCACTGGTGACGGAAAAGGCTCCCGCCGACATAGCGGCACTCTCGGCGCTGCCGATGGGCGAAGGCACGGTGGAATCGACCCGTACCTCATTGGTGGGAAAAATTGGCGAAAACCTGACTTTACGGCGCTTTCAACGTGTCGAGGCCCGGGGGCAGCTTTATTCCTACATTCATGGTGGCGCGAAGATCGGCGTGTTGCTCGATCTGGTTGGCGGTGACGCGCAACTGGGCAAGGATTTGTCCATGCACATCGCCGCTTCCAAGCCGAAGGCACTGGATGCCAGCGGTGTGGATACTGCCCTGATCGATACCGAACGCCGTATCGCCATCGAGAAAGCGCGCGAATCCGGCAAACCCGAGAACATGCTGGAGAAGATTGCCGAAGGCACGGCACAGAAATTTCTCAAGGAAGTCACCCTGCTTGGTCAGGTCTTCGTGAAAGCCGAAGACGGTAAACAGACCGTGGAACAACTGCTGAAGGCCAAGGGCGCGACGGTCGCGGGCTTTACGCTTTACGTGGTTGGAGAAGGTATCGAGAAAAAGGTATCCGATTTTGCCGCCGAAGTGGCTCAACAGGCCGCAGCAGCAGCGCAAAAGTAAGTAAGGGAGCCTCCATCCGTGTCTGCTGTGCCAGCCTATTCCCGCATCCTGCTTAAACTTTCGGGTGAAGCCTTGATGGGTGAAGACAGCTACGGCATCAATGAAACCGTGGTGTCGCGCATCGTTTCGGAGATTACCGAAATCACGCGTCTTGGTGTGCAGGTCGGGGTGGTGATTGGAGGAGGCAACATCTTTCGCGGCATGTCAGGTGCGGCGGGAGGCATGGATCGTGCCACTGCCGACTACATGGGAATGCTTGCCACGGTGATGAACGCAATGGCGCTCGCGGATGCGATGCGTCGCGCGGATTTGCCTGCCCGCGTGCAATCGGCATTGCGAATCGATCAAGTCGTTGAGCCCTATATCCGTGGGCGCGCCATTCGTCATCTTGAAATGGGGCGGGTAGTGATCTTTGCTGCCGGCACGGGCAATCCGTTTTTCACCACTGATACCGCAGCGGCCCTGCGCGGGGCCGAAATCGGTGCACAGATCGTGCTCAAGGCGACCAAGGTGGATGGCATCTATACAGCCGATCCCAAGAAAGATCCTTCAGCGCGCCGATTCGCCCGCATCAGTTTCGATGAAGCCATTGCCCGCAGTCTGGCCGTGCTGGACGCTACTGCTTTTGCGCTGTGCCGTGACCAGAAGCTGCCGATCAACGTTTTTTCGATCTTTAAACCCGGAGCCTTGTACCGCGTCATCATGGGTGAAGACGAAGGCACGCTGGTTCATTCCTGAAGGTTCATTTTGAGGATTTCGCGATGATTGCCGAACTCAAGAAAACGATCGAACACAAGATGCAGAAGTCGGTTGAGGTGCTCAAGCACGATCTCATCAAGATAC
>JAITMK010000055.1 GCA_031277415.1 Azoarcus sp. | reverse complement strand
GCCATGCCGGTGCCCAACGCCCTGGCGCATCAGGCGCAACTGCGCCACGCCCTGCTCCGCGCAGGCGTCCAGCCGCGCCTGACAATCGGCGCAGTCAACGACCCCCTGGAACGCGAAGCCGATGCCGCTGCCGAACGCGTCATGCGCATGCCTGAATTCCCCTCTCCCGCGAGCGGGAGAGGAGCCAGGGGAGAGGAAACTCTCATCCAGACAAAACCCGCCGCCGCCACCTCCCACGCTTCACCCCAACTCGAATCCAGCCTGAATTCCCTCAACAGCGGCGGAACCCCCTTGGACACCGCCAACCGCGCCTTCTTCGAACCCCGCTTCGGCCAGGATTTCAGCCGCGTACGCCTCCACACCGACGATAACGCCGCCCGAATGGCTGACGCCTTGAACGCCAAAGCTTTTACGCTCGGCAACGACATTGCTTTCGCTGCCAATCAGTATTCCGGCAATACATCGGCGTGTAAGAACCTTTTGGGGCATGAATTGGCGCATGTGGTGCAGACGAAACTGGTTCAGCGGCAGAGCAATGACCGGGAAGAGGAAATCTCTCCTTCTGTGCTCTCATCCAATATTCCAGTTGAAGAGGACCCCACCGAAGATATGCGCCACTATACAGGCGCGGATAATTCATCAGCCTTACAAGAGAATATCGAAAAACTAAAAGCAGAAGGTTGGAAATTTATATATGGAGAAAAATATGAAACAAACAAAAATACAAAAATAGTTACTATTAATATTTCCGCAAAAGATGATCGTTCTCGCTTAGCAGAAGAATTGTCTCGTGCAGTAAATGATGTGGATAAACCAAAGATAACAGGAGAATTTTTTCTTCCGAACATTCAAATTGGATCCGATAACTGGCGCTTAACACTCGATGTTGGTCTAAGCGCAGTAAATCTGAGTTATGCACGGCATCATCGATGGATAGATCTTGGATATCAATACGGAAAAGATATTAAATTTTCGCTGATGACTAGCACAGCAGGAGCCTCTTTGGCAGTAAACCCGGGAACAGGTAAAGTTACGGCCGAGCTGCGATGGAATCCATCAAACAGATTAACGATAACCGGATCAGTCGATTCTTCCGGCGTAGTTACGACTTCTTTTGCTTATAGGTTGCTCAGTCAACCACACAAAAATTCTCTGTCTCCACTGGACAAGCCACCCACGGTGGGTAACATCTTGATACCGCAAGTCAGATCTACTCCGGGAGGAGGTCTTCAGTCTCAAAGTACCGAAGAGGCGATCCACGCTGGTGCTCGTTCAGCGTTGCTCATGTTATCGAAGACACCCGGAATCGCGTGCAATCTAGAGAAACTTTCCCCCTCTATTAGCGGGCATTCAAGTGTACCAGATGGAGAAGTGGAAAGTGACATCACTAAAATCAAAAATTCAGTCAATGCAATAAATGCTATTGCCAACCAAAAAAGAAATATTTTTGACCTGCAAACCCGCTTGGATGTTACGGTAGATCCAACATTTGGTCCCTATGCAATATTTAATTTGATTATTGTGTGGTAGACCGTAGATTGGGACGAACGAAGCGAATCCCAACATCCAGCCAGCCACAAAAACGTTGGGTTTCGCAAGCTCAACCCAACCTACACCCAACCCAACCTTCACAGCCCGCGCACCCTGAAATAGCCTCGCAAGAGACGTATTCCAGGGATTTCATCATGCGGCGCAAAGCGCCGGATATGTTGCCCCCGGGCGGTGCTTCGCTTGTTCAGGCTACACCCGCCTACCCCCGAAAATTCGCTCCCAACCCCGCTTTCAGGGAAAGCATCAAAATCATCGGATGCATTGGTGAGGCTCGAAAACCGTAGTGCTCATAGAACTGCTTCGCGCGCTCGTTCAACGCATGTACGAGCAACGCTTGAACACCGGCGTTTTCTGCGACGGATTGCACACGAATTACCGCATCCCGAAGCAAGGCTGCACCGAGCTTGATGCCTTGAACCCGAGCGTCTACCGCAAGCCTTGCGAGCACCATCACCGGTACCGGATCAGGCATGTTGCGCCGGACGACGCCGGGGGCTTCCCGGTGCGCGACGGCTCCCGCTGCCAAAGCGTAATATCCAAGCACACACCGGACAGCATCCACCACAACGAATGTACGGCTGGCTCCGTTCAGGTGGTTGGTCAGCGCACGCCGTTTCAGCCAGTCATCCAGCAACGGCTCACCGCAGTTGAAACCATCGAGCAGATGCGTTGCGGCAAGCGGCTGTCAACACACGATGGCAACTGCACGGTTCAGTCCGCGCAATAAAATGCCGAAGCCATGCTGTTTGAACAGATTTGCGACAACGATTCATATCCTTTAAAAAAATGCAAAACAGCTTGTAAAATATTACGTTTTGGTATTCAATTATACTTGTTGGAAACAGGTGCGAGATTCATAATTCATCGAAAACCAACTCCGGTTTGAAACCTCCCCCTTTAGGGGAATAATCCCGCTTGGGAGAGGCGTAACCTCTTACGAGCGTCGTTGTCGCTCGGTTACGGGCGTGGATTGAAACATGAAAAATTTACTGCCTTTGGTTTGTACGTTTCTTGTGGGTACCGCAGCGGGGCAAGTGCCTGTACCGTTGCTTGACCCGGTCAGCCCGGAGGCTGCGCCCGCCCGTGCCAGTACCAATTGGAAGGAAATAGCGCCGATTCTGAAGGAGGCGGCTGAATGCCGACGCACCGTGCGGGGGACTCCTCCCCTGCGTGCCCTGCTTCCCACGGATGGGTCGCCGGGCCTGGAAATCTCCGTCCCGACTGGCTTTACCGTATTCGATCTGCCTGTGCAGTCCGTAACACTTACCCGGGACACCACGATGTCCCTGGTGGTGGCGCATCCGGCGGCCGCACGGGAGAGGCTTGCCAGCGTTGCCCCCGAAAAACCCGTTGGGCGTCTTTCTGTTAACGAAAGCCTCCCGCTCATCTCCGTTATCGTTTGTGCCACAGGCAGCAAATAGAGGAAAGCCGATGTTCTACACGCTCTACTCTTCCTGGAAAAACAGGGTGCAGACCCCACGCAAAGAGACGCGGCCAACCATCAGGCGTTCCGTGCTGATCATGCTATCAGTCCCGTTTATTCTGGCTTTCGTGAGTTTGCTGGTTGCTTCGGTGATCAACCTGAGGCCCGTCGAGCCAGGCACGCTTGAGTACTTTCTTGGGATAACCTGCTTTTCGTACCTGATTCTCTGCGTGCTGGTGTTCCCTTCCTATGGCGGTGCATTCCTCTGGTTCTGGTGGCGGTCAAGGTTTGATCCCGACAATACCGAGCACCTTGAAAGGCATCTTTCCTGGGTGCCGCTGATTACCGCAGTGTTCATGTGGTGGCCTTTCGCGTTTATCCCCGGCATGCAGAAGGACAGTTTTCAGGCTTTTTTGATGCTGGCGGCGGGGGCATTCATCGGCGCGTACCTCTGGATTCGGTTCGTCCGCTTTGTTGTCTGTAAAAAACGGGGTTTGTAGCTATGCAACGCCAAATCATCCCGGCCATTATGGTAATGGCATTGATCAACTTCAGCCCGCTTGCGCATGCTGATTTAAAAATCATTGGCGGACCACCGGCCGAATCAGGGAAGCTGCCAGGCGTCTCGGCGCAACAGAACTCCGCGAATCAGACAGGCGCCGATCTTCAACGTCATATTACAGAATTGCAGAAATTGCGCACTGAATATGATCGAGTCGTGCGAGAATTAACCCAAGTGAAAAAAGACTTGACAGCGCTACAAGAAGCGCGCGCCAGCGCCACACCCGAAAAAACCGTACCCCGCTCTATAGACAAGCCTGCAAACGCAGTTGAAACTATTTACGGGCATCCGGCTGTTGCTGCTCCCCCGGCACCGCCTGCACCGCCCCCTCCCCTCGCGCCGCTGGTGGAACGGATCCGCTATACCGTTCCATTCAAGGCATATAGTGATGAATTCCGCCCAACGCCGGAAACGGTCGATACCGTGATGGAATACGCCAAGCGCGCCGACCGGATTGTCGTCATTGGATTTTCGGCAGGCCCCTCCTCCCCCTCGAACGATCAGATGGCAATCAAGCGTGCCATGTCAGTCAGGCGTTTTCTGATCTCAAATGGGGTTCCTGCAACCAGGATTTCGGTAGGCGGCGGTACAGCCCGTATTGGTAACGATTCAACAGAGGCTGGACGCAACAAGAACCGCCGGGTCGAGATCGATTTCTTGCCGAAGGCTTGAGGAACTGTGAATTTCAACGATAAACATTACCAGCATCTGACAGGAACCCTGCACCAGGGCTTTGATCATTATTGAAACCAGACATCGCCTCCACGATTTAGCCGTTGCAGCGATCAGGGATGATGGATTCATTTCTGTCATGGCAGCCAAGCCGCAGGAAATCCGGCAGGACATTCCGGCGGCGTTTGACGCCTATACGCTGCTTTTACATTTTCTCGACAGCCTCCCGGTCGAGCATACGGCACTTTCCGACGAACCCCCATCGGTCGAACTCGCCCCGGCGATCCATTTCGATGCCAATCGTGGCCGCGTGCTGGCACTTATCCCAATCAGCGTCGGCGAACTCGATGCCATCTCGTACTGGTACACGCTCAACATGATGAGCAAGACCGTCAAACAAATGCCAGGACTGCTGGCGCTGCCCTTTTGCCTTGAAACGCACGCAAAAATGGAAGTGTTGATTCCGGATTGGTGCGGGGCCTTTTTCGTAGACGGCGAGCCCTCTCATTGCGTACCCATCCTGGTCATGCGCTCGATGCTTTCGCAAAAGGCGGTTGGGCAGGATTGGGTTGATGCAGCGCTGGCCCGCTTACGGGTCTTTGCGCTGCCAACCGATGCGGCAAGGCAATCTGCCCAAGCCTGCTGTGATTAGAATTACCCGCGCGAAGCGCGCTGACTCGATAGCCTCCCACTTGAGGGAGGTGGCACGCGCGTAGCGCGTGACGGAGGGAGTCAAAACGCATGGGCACGCACATATCGGTTGAATGAAGCGATAGCGGTTTAAATGAAGTGATGCCAAATGACGTCATTCATGCGTCACAGATACGCCTTGCCGGGTATATCGTTTTTGGAGCCAATCCCCCCACTGTCTTGACAAGGGGATGAGCTTTTGCCGGTACCTGGCGTTATGTTCCGGGGTGCGCGAGTGGTAATTCGCCGCGCGGGTCCAGAAGTCTTTCCCGGTATCCGGTTCTTCGAGATGCTGGCGCAGTATCCATGCGGCCAGTTCCGCGTTGTAGCAGCCCCGCCAGGTCACGTCTTCTTTTGTAATGGGAAGTTTCCCGAAACGCCCGCTGGGCGCGAAATGGATGCTGTTGATCTGAAGGTGGCCCAGGTCGAACGTGCCGTTTGTGTTCTCGACGATTTGCCCGTTCTTGCCCCCTTCGACGCTGGCGATTGCCAGCAGCACATTGGCCGGCACGCGCTGGCGCTGTGCGGCCTCGATAACGCAATTGATCGTCGCGGGGCGGATACCGTAAAAATCGTACTGCGCCTCAGTGCCCGGCGGGAGGGCATCGCGTTGCTGCGCGGACGTTGTAAGCGTCAGCCCGGCAGTGAGGGAAAAGAAAAAAAACCTTAAATAAACCATCTTTCGTTGAGCAGCCAGAACTTGAAGGCGCCTGTGAACATGTTGGATGGGTTTTCGACCAGCCAGGCGTGGTACGATTTTTTCATACCGAAAAGCCACAAGACGACCGCAATCCCTACCCATGACAGCGCGATGGCAGGACTTGCGCCCGCTGCCCACTTGTGGATGAAACCGATAAAGACACAGGAGCCAAACAGAAAATAAAACCGGGAAGCAAAACGATGGCGGGAGATGAGTTGCTTCGTTTCAGGATCCGGCATCGAGGAGGCCTTTTCCTTGATGCGCTCATTACGGAATCGGATGACGCGCGACGCCATTTTCCGGGCGCTGGACTCCCCCAGCATTTTGAAAGCACACTTGGTGCAGCCCCAGAGGAAAAGCATCTCGTTTTTTCCGTTTTGCTGCTGGTCGATGACATCGGGCGATCCTTCCGGGTCAACCTTGCCGTCATCTCGCAACAAAACACCGCTTCCGCATTCCGGGCAGGCTGGATTGCGGACAGAGCGCCACACCGATCCCAAATAATGGGCGCTACGCTTGAAATGCCCCAGTCCAATGATCTGTAAGGGCAACGTGATGGCAGAATACTTCGCCGCACGCCCCACTTGCCGAAAGATACCCATAGTTGTGCCTTTAGAGCGGTCTCGATTTAAACGGATACATCCTAGGGAACACCTGCAAAATCCCTCCCGTCATTCTGCGCGTAGCGGAACGAAGTCGCAGAATCCAGACGACGCATGGATCCTGCGACTTCGCGCAGGATGACAAGCGGTGGATATAGGGTAATGCAGACATTCCCTAGATTCCCGCCTCCGCGGGAATGACGGGGAAAACAACCAAAAATGTGTCATCCCCGCGGAGGCGGGGATCCAGAAAATCCGGGCAAACCAGTTCATGTTGTGCACGACTAAACAAAAACCGCTCTAGCATTATTTTTAAAGAATAAAAAAGTTGCTAACTATCTCGTAACGTCGACTTCAGCAACTTCTCGCATGTACCCCTCAGTTCGTCCAGTTTTTGCAGGAGTTGGTCACGGCCAGGTTTTGATGGCACAGGGAGGGGCTGTTTGATATAGGCCGTACTCTGTGCAATGGTCTCGCGCAGTTGAGCGGCCTGATCGCGAACTGCCCATTTTTCTTCAAGGCTTGTGAATGGCGCGCCTCTTGCAAGCATTTCCATGAGGACCAGTTGATCAATGCCTGCCGGCGCGTCATCCGGCCAATCCCCGTCATCGTCCTGCCCATCTTCGCTCATACGCAGTTTATATTGACGCAGTATCGGGATCGCTTTGGCGCGGAACGCATCGTTTTCGGAGGCACTGATGAGATCAGTCAGATCAATATCATCTGCGCAGATGGTGGTTTCAGCCTCTGGCGCGTTTTTTTGAATTTGTGCAGTAGAGCAATCCGGCGCCGCCTGCGCGTTATCACGCGAAAGCACCATCTCGGCGACATCGAAGAGCGCCTTTGCCTCGGTTTCGCCCAGAGCGATCTGGGTGGTATCCATCGCCGGTTGCCCTTGAGCCGCCGAGCCTGTTTCGGGAGGATGCGCAAGGTTATCCACAGTGCGCGTTGCGCCTGTGCCGCCGCTATCGCGCCGGGAGGCCGCAGGCAGGACTTGCATCCCGCCTGCGATAAACCTGCCGAGTACGGCCAATGCTGCATCGTGCCGCTCCAGCCGTGGGTGGTCAGGATCGGCGTGATTAAGCTCGAAACCATTATGCATGGAAGTGAGCACCGGGTCGGACCTGATGGCGTTGTTGACCAGATCCGTGAAGGAACCGTCCTCAAAAGATTGGCGCAGCGCCAATTCTGCGGCGCGGTTACACGGCAGGCCGACCTGCTCCGGAGGCTCGATAGGCAACAGGTCATTGATGCGCATCTGTTTTGGCGTGGGACCGTCGGAGATGTAAAACGACATGCCCTGAATGACGCGCATGCCGCCCGATAGCCCCCCCTGTTCATACTTGCCAACCAGAAAGGTAAACGCACCGTCCTCCTGGGAAGCCAGGTCGTCATAGTCGATCCGGTCGCGTTTCTCGATCGAGACGTGTCCTTGCGTATTGAACACTTCCCGGGTAAGGCCCAATTGCCGGTCGTAGCCTGACATGACCGCTTGATAGGCTTCGCCGGCAGCGCCGTTGACCCGGCGGAAAGTCTCTGATTCGCGCCCTGAACTCAACCGACCTATTGCCCGGACGCCCGTGTTTTCCCAGGTTGCATCGGCTTCTTCTTTTGAGGATTTCTGCATGCTGGAGAAATCCTGCGAAGCAAAGATCATCGAGAAGCCCAGCGAGCGGGCCTGAGCAGGCGCAACGGCGAAGCCCAGTACCGTGTAGTAGCCGTATTCGTCCGGAATGACGTAGTAGGGTGTCGGCGCGTTTGTGGGACGGCTGTCGATGATCTCGCGCACCGTGCCTTCGACGCGATTGCCGAGGCATCCTGCCATCATCTGTTTTATTGAACCCATGACGAGTTTGCCCAGCATCGCCATGGAGTCCGTCGAACGTTCGAGCGCCGGCAAAAGCACTACGAGGATGCGTCGGTTCAGCACGATGTCGAAAAAGTCGATTTCGCCGACCTTTATCCCGAAAATATGCCCGTAATTGAAAGTCAGGTCGTTGAAAATCCGCGTAAGTTGCATCGTAATATAGCCGTGCTGCTCAAGCGTTTTGGGATCCTGTTTCTTGATTTTGTCTTTGCTGTATCCGGGCAGGGTGATCAGGTAGGCGCGCAACGGGGCGACAATCACATCAAACAGGTCGCCATAACGCCCGTTGTGGTTCCAGACAAGGTCTTCGATGGTGGTCAGTTCGAAGTGCTCAAGATATTTTTCCGGCGACAGATTCAGGTGGCCCTTGTCGCGCAGAAATACAAGCGGACGGGTGAGCGCGGCAACGAACGAAATCGCGCGACCCTTCCACATGTCCGTGTTCGCTCCGCCGGAATCCATGAGCGCGACGAGAGTTTCGATCAGCATCCCGGAGGACGTATTACCCATGATATTCAGGTTATTCGTCATTTTGTCGGGCTGCTTCTCAACAAAATCTCGTCCGGAGGTAATGAAATTGATGACAAAGAGATCATCTTCGCGCCCCGCCCTGCGACAGAGTTTGAAGATGTCCTTCTCCAGCGTCGGGGAACCCTTGCCGTCGATATAAATGAACCCGGTATTTTGAGTAATGGCGTTCGCGCATAACCCGAGCAGCAGTTCGGTCTTGCCGGAACCTGTTGTCCCCAATACGAGCATGTGCGCCCGCATATCCTTGTTTTCGGCCCAGATGGGTTCGAAGGTGTTTATGTCGTACCCCAGATACGTGATGCCCTCTCCTTTTTTGTTTCCCCCCCGCCTTGATCCGTCCAGCGCGTCGGCCAGTTTCGGCACGCGCCACGGGAAATCGTAGAGACGTTTCTTATTGCGTACGTATTGGCGGACATAGAACAGCCCCACGATGAAGATCAGTTCGCCTCCGAGCGGGACAAAAGGCGCCGCAAACAACGCGATGAAGGGCAAAGTAACCAGAACGATGACGATGCCATTCGGCGAGGCCAGAAAGTCGGACATCCTTCGACCAAACCAGCGCGTATCTTTGCGCCGGTCAGCCGCCCTGATTTCTTCTTTGTGCGAGATCCCTTTATGTTGCATGGCGTTATGCGGCAATGCCCCGCTGCATGGTGAATTTGCCGCTGAGCTCTTCTTCGATGATTGCAGTGGCGATACTTTGAGTGATTTCGTCCGGTTCGTCGTCGTCCAGGAACGCTTTCTTGCTGGGTGCGGTGGTTTGTTTGCGCAGCATTTCGATGTAGCTCCGGGCCGAACCCGTCGGGAAGTTGCGCGCCAGCGCAGCGCGTGCCTGTGCGCCGGGAAGTTGGGCGTAAAGCAGTGAGCGCAATTTGCGGTCTTCTGCGGTCGTCGACAGGGCCCAAAGCGTCTTCGCGCCGAGCGTCAGCGTAAAGAGTTGACTGAAACTGCCCGAGGTTGTTTCTACGCGGCACAAAAGAGTGGTGCCGTTGGAACTGGGACCGGTCACATGGCGGTGATAGCTGAGCCTTTCGATGTCCGTGACGTTTTGCAGAACGTTGAGGTTTGCCCCGGCAAAACAAAATATCGTTGTTGCAATCTCCCGCATGCCGTCGCTGAAGTCGTCAAGCTTTTGCGAGGACAGGCCTATTTCCAATTTCCATTTTCGCCCTTCCCGCCCGTCCGTCAAAAACTGATCGTCCAGGATGGGCTGCTTACCTGTTTTGTGATACTCGTCGGCGATCAACGATTTCTTGGCGTCCATCAATTCATCTGCGAGACGGAGGAAATGGTCCTTATAAAGAGGTTGGATAAAGCCGAGTTCTTCGTGTGAGAACGCGATCTTTTTCATGAAGCACTGCCGGGCAGCCATATACATCAGCGAAACACGCTTGTGATCTGCGTCAGTCCCGCTTCCCTGCGCCACCTCCTGGAGATCGAGCGAGATCAGACGTGCGGATCCGATGTCGAACTGGGTGTGTTGCGAAAATATGGGGTAGTCGCTTACCGCCTCCGAGACGCCGATTGTGAAGATATCGATGATCGACATGCCGTGCTCGCCGATCTTCATGCCGGAATACTCATCCTTCAGCGACATTGCAGCGCTGGACAGGTCAGGAAGAGTCGGTACGGCGAAGCGCTGCGCAATTTCCGCTTCGTGGAGTTTGTCGGCTTTGAACAGTATGTCGACAATCTCCCACCAGGTGATGATCTCGGAGGGCTTGAACCCGATTTCTTCCAGGGCGCGGTCGACGAGCGCGGAGGTATTGGCGTGATAATGAAGGGGTTCGGAACCTTCCTTGTTATCCATTTTCAGTATGAATGCCTTTTCGATCACGCGTCCCGCAAAGCTGCTCATGTGTTCGTAGGCATTGCCTTTGCGCTCCGGGGGCGTGACGAGCATCGTGACAAAGTTCTGCATGAATTGCCGGTCTTTGGGTAGCGGCTGGCGTTGTCCGAGCGGTGTGTCCAGGATGTTGATACAGTATTCGCGTGAGTTCTGCAGGCGTTTGTAGACGGCCAGGTGGAGCATGTTTTCGGGCAGGGCATCACGAATGACGTTGATAAACCCCTCGCTCGAAATGCCAACGTCGATGATTGCCATGTAGGGCAAACGGTTCAGCCCTGGAGTGAGGCAGGATTGAAGGTTCAGGAAATTCAGCGCGACAGATTTGCCGGAACCGGGCCGCCCCCCAAACAGGGTGATCCACGTTGTCTGCTCTTGCGAAAAGCGTGGGTAAAGTAGCGCCTTGCCGTCCTTGCTGCGAAAGACGACGCTGCACTGCTTCGGGTCGAAAGGCGAAGCGGGCCGTGTAAGAGGCAGCATCCGGATCACATCGTCGACCGGGGCGGGACAAGGCGGCCCAACGTGCTGCGGGGATAACCCGACCGCACAGGACTGAAAAGGCACCATGGGGTTGCCGTCTTTTTCGCTTACGATCATCCCCCCCCATCCTTCAAGGGCAGCGCGTAGTTGGCGCTTGCGCTTATTGAGTTCGGTGATGGCCTCCGCCGATAAATCGGTGCTCCAGGTCATGGCGGCGATGCGCAGTTTGACAACGCATCCACCATTATTTTTGTAATCGGTAAGCGCTTCGAGAGCGGCATGGACGGCTTTGTTGTTGGTTGGCGAGAAAACGGCGAACGAGGCGCCAAGTTTGCGTAGCGTAAATCCGTTCAACCCGTCGCTCGAAAGCATGAAGGAAACCGACCAGGGCATCGCTCGAATGCTACCCAGATCCTGCGTACCGGCCATGTTCAGTGCGTCGTACAATTCGCCGAAATATTTTGGTTTTTGCGGTGGCACAAGCATGACCAGTGGCGCATAGACGCGGCTGCCGACTCGCACAGTCGTGGGGTCCGGGATCACCGAGCCACGCCCACCGACCTCGGCAGAGGATGTCATGATTTGTGACGGCAGCGGTGGATAGAGCAAGGCGCTTTTATCCGCCGGGTCTTCGTTTGTTTTCCAGCGCAACGGGATGGGGCGCCCCGGGTATGCGGCTTGCCAGCCATTGCACACTTCGTCGGGGTAGACGCTTTTTTTGATTGCGCGGAGCGCTTCGCCAACCTCAAGCACTTCGACGTTGCAGCCCAGTTGCGGCGAAGAAAGCTCGGCAACGATCTTGCTCACGTAAGTCGCGTGCTGCTCCAGCAGAGTCGCTATGGGAGCCAACACGTTTTGGGCATCCCTTGTGATCGGCCAGTCGGCTTTTTCGCGGAAATCATTCGTCTCCTGTATATGACGTTTGATCTCCGCTTCGGCCAAAAGCGCAGGGCGTGTCCAGAAAACAAGATAGCAATCTTCCTGGTAGCAGTAACTGGCATTGCGTTCCAGTTGCTCGTCGATGAGGTCACGTATGTCCAGCCCGATACGCTCTGCCGTAGCGTACTGTTGCTGTACGATGACATCCAGTTCAGGGCGCACGTCCATATCCCGTGTAAAAATGATCTGGATCTGGTAGCCGGGCACATTGAAAAAAGCAGACAGAGCTTCGCTGAACCGCCACACATGTTCCTCGAATTCGTCTCTGCCCAACAGCGCTTTTACGCCGTTGAAACGAACCACTGTCGCAAGAGATCCGTCTTGCGCGACGATAGTGATCTTGTCGTTCGTGGTTTCCAGGTCGCAGAAGTCGGTGACATCCGACTTTAGAATTTTGAGGATATGCAAGAGGATTGCCTCGAATTTGCCTGAGGAGCGCCCGCGTTTCGTTTTTTTGGAAGTCATGTCAGTTTTTTCGAGTCTTCCGTTTCTGCGTACAGTTGCCGGGTAAGCGCTTGCCATTGAGGCGGCGCCCAGTCACGCATGTCGGTGCGGGCATAAAAATCCAGTTGCCCGGGATGAAATGCGTCGCGCGTGGGGACGAGCCGGATTGAAGCCAGGGACTCATCCCGCCGGGCATGGAGGGACTCATCGCACTCGGAGAGCACCTTTGCCAGGTAGAAGGGGTCACTTGTGTCGAGCCCCGGAAACAGCAATTTGAGCGTATCGGGGCCGCGCTGACGGAAAAGCCCATATAGCCCCTGCAGTTTGTCGACGACGCCCTTGTCGACCTTGTCGGAGGCAAATTGGACGAGGTGGATCATGCGCGCGATATTATTGACCTCAACCTGGGTGAGTTCGGGGAGTACGGCCAGGAACCCTCCACCACGCATTGCACACATCCCGAGGTGGTGCACCTGATGGCACAGCGTACATGCTGTTATCATGTTGCCGGGCTCGTTGTTGTGATGGTCGTTATCAACGTGATGGCACTCCTGATACTTTGGAGAGCGCCAACCACAAAAACGGCAGGTGTGGTTGTCACGGGCAAATATGTCGGCTCGGATTTTGCCGAAAACTATACCCGTATCGAGCGCATGCTCATCGTCCTGCCGCCAAAGCCCGCGCTTGACGCCAAGCACGGGCTGATTACCCTTGCGCCGCATGTTTTCGCCAAATTGCCGGGGAAAAGACGAGCCGAACCCGGGGCTGCCATTCGCCCCCTCGTCATGCTCGCCGTGATCCCGCAGGGAGGGTTGTGACCTGGACATGGCGGCAGAGTCAGAGGAGTCCGTTGCGGATGGCCCACATGATACCGACGATTCCGAGCATAACCGGGCCGATAAACAGTCCGGCAATGGACATGCCTTTTGAATCCTGCGGGTTGGCGGAGCGCAATTTCAGCAAACTGAAAACAAAAATGAAAACCCCTACGAGCGCAACGACACCCAGAATAACGGTGGTGAACATGCCAACGTCACGATCAACGTTGCTCATGATGTTTTCCAGCTTTTTGCCTCCGGTCGGATCGTTCGTCAGGTCTGTACGGTTCACGGACTGCGCCCAGGCAGGTGCCCAGGCAAACGCCGCCGAGGCAAACAGGGCGGCTCGGATGCAAGCATTGCGCACTACACTTGTGATGGTGGTGATGGGTTTCATGCTGTATTTCTCCTTTCGGTAATGATGATGTATTGCGATGCTGCCCTCAGGACTCTGGCATTTTGTTTCACCCCGTCAGGGTGAAGACGACAAGCCGAATAGCCCGAAGATGTTGAAGCCGAGGGTGTTGTTGAAAATGTGAGCGACATAGATGCTGTTCCAGCAACCGAGGCCACCTATCAAAAAACAGAGCCCCGTTCCGTAACCGCTCTGCGAGGTACCTTTCACCTTCCCGTTGATCACAAACAGACCCTTCATAAAGGCAATGATGCCAATGACCTGAAGGAGCGCGATGATGGCGAAAACGGCCAATTCGGTGGAATTGGAGCCTGTTGGGCCTCTTGCATACGAAAACGAACTCGACGTCATGCGCGAAGCGGCATAAGTGCCGGTCAATGAACGCGACGCCATGCCAATCAGTTGCAAGTCTGCAACCGCGAGAAACAGGATGGCGATGAATAGCTGTACGACTGCGGCCGAGATGGAACTGCGCTGACCCCCGGCAAGGAATTTCTGGGAGTTGGCGTTTCCTGCCGACCAGATATCGGTTAGCCCCCCTGCAAAAAGAAACAAAGCGATGAGTCCCGCAATCCCCTGAATCATGATGATTGCAGGTTCGGCTTGCGAGGCCAGATTGACAAGGGTGCTGGATAAGTTCATCGCGGTTCTGGAAATTGCCGAAGCAGCAGTTTATGGTTCGGACGTGACGATGGCGCCCTTGGAGGCTGGCTGCGGCGGGTTGTCAGATTGCTGCGCGCCATCGGTCTCACCGTCGGCAAGCCAGGTACGCCCGCCGACAGCGGCGAGCACTCGGGGCTGTCGTTGTCCGTCAGGCGCTTGTTGTGGGGGGGTAACGTAACCCTGCTGGCGGGTGCCCGGCCGGATGATATCGATACGCTCACGACGAGCCTCAAGGATGAGCAGGCGTTCGTGTACACCTGTGAGCGCATTGCGCGTATCGGCCAGATCCTGACGCAAGGTACCGATTTCATGGCGAAGTTGCTCCAAAACCTGCTGTTGTGCCTCTCGTTCTTTCAGGAGAGCGGCTTCACGGGTTTTGTTGAGTTCGGCACCGACATCCGTCGCAGGCGCGGCTTGCTCCCAACTCGGGCGCTGCTGCGGCGCGAATTTCGGAGGGGAGGCAAGTTTGACGATCACGACAAACAAAAGCAGCACAACAAAAACCGCGCCTGTTACAACGCCTGCAAGCTGGACCGGGCTTAATCCCTTGAACCATTTCGAGATCTCGTCCTTGATGCCGGGTTGGCTCATCTCCGCGCCGGTGGCTGTATTCATGGTGGATGCCTCACTCAAAATACATCGTCAAGAAAATACACACCAAAACCCTGCCCGGCTGGCGCACTATAGGTAGCTGGGCGATTCACGTCGTTCCGGAATTCCTGCGAGAGCGATGTTCCGAGTTCACCGACCGCAGAGCCGATGATTTGCCGGTCCGCCGGGTCGCCGTTGGAGGTAGCAACCATACCCGAGGGATGGAAAACGGCAGTTCCCTGGTGCTGAAAAACGCGCCCTGCCCCACCTAGCAGCGAGGAAACCGCGAGCGCGGCATAACGCTGGATGTAGTGATGGTCGATATTCTCGGCGATACCCAGTTTTGCGTCTTCTTCGCGGATGGCGACCGCGTTGATCCGCATGGTCGGACGGTCATCCTGTGGGGCCAGTATGTTGAATTTCAGGGAGATGTTATTTGGGGTTCGCTGGATCTTCCCGATCAGGCGGGCGCCATCCCAATCACCGCCCCGGATGCTTGCCATTACTTCCGAGCCGTCGTCTGTATTGATCTCGGCATCCGATACGGCGTAGAGCACGTTGCCTGTTTTGATCAGGGGTTTTTGGGTAGCGGCTTTTGTCAGGGCCGTTTGGACCCCGCCCCCCGCAATTCCTGCCTGGACATCTCCTCCGGCAGGAGCAGTGTAATAGGTGGACTTTGTGTAGGTGCCGAGTTTGTCTGGCAGATAGTCGGAACCTGACCCATAGGTTCTTTCGATTTCGGTGAGGATTTCTTTTTTACCTTGTTCGGCATATTGATCGCGCTCGCCTTGTGCTTTTTTGAGTTCTTCCTCAAATTGTTTGTCTTCTTGAGCGATACGAGCCTTAGCCGCGTCGCTGGCCGTCGGCATGGAGACAGGACGCGAGTTTGGTGGCTGCTGGCCGACGGACGGGGCTTGTGCCACTTGAGCCATCGGTTGCGGCAAATTGCCGTATTGAGCGTTTTGAACGGATCCCAACCTGCGATCAGGCTGGACGTTTACGTCAAATCCCGGCTGATAGCTTTGCCCGGCCAGATAGGCATCAGAGGCTTCATCGTTGGCGATCTGTGCCCGTGCGGCGGCAATGGACTCTGATACGGGGTCGCCTGAATAAGTGCTCCTGGGCGCGGCCGGAACATCGACACGCGAAGCGGAGGGACCTTTGTCGTCGTCCTGAACGAGTCCCCTTACCCCTGTTGCGGCAGCGGTGGCCGTTGCCAGCACCCCGGCGATGAGCACAAGCCGGGGCGTGCCCCTGGAAAAAATTTTCAGCCTGTCGCGCAGTGTTGTACGTGAAGGCGACGCTTGCGACGCCACATCCTGCTCGAAACTGTCATGCGAATTCATTTTTTAGCCCTCGATGGATAGGGTGATGGCGGCCCCGTTGGAGGTGACCGTGACATTCGGGTATTTCGACTCGAAGCGATACACGGAAACCCCGCTGGTGCTGCGGGCGCGGGCAAGATAGGCAGGGTACAGTGCGTCCCCGGGTGTCCGGAGGTACATTTTGTCCTTGTACAGCCATGCATCGGAGCCGGGAAATCCGGACACTTTCAGGCGTTTGGCCGTTTTTGGAGGCACACCATCAAGAAAGTAACCCAGGTCATCATCGATTGTCGGCATTCCTGTGACCTCGATTTTTGCTACGGCATCGGGGTTACGTCCCGGAATCTTGGCGTCTACCCGCATGTCAACGTCGGCCTGGCCCGAAGTCAGCACAAAGATGACAGGGGTAGGCAAACCGTGCAGCGTGACGGAGACGTTGCCATAGGCCATTGGCGAGAGAGGCTCCAGCGTGAGCACGTTGGTGGGTTTTTGTTTTGCCCCGCCCGATTGCCCTGAGCCATCGCTAAATAGCGTACGGTTGAGCCCGACTTCCTCGATCACCCACGGATTTCCGGATGTGTCGGAGAAAACAATGCTGGATAATTGCCCGCGTGCGAGCCGCAGAACTGCCGGTGAGACGCCCGGGTCGAGATTGACTGCGAGTGTGCGGGTAACAGGGTTTGGAAGATTCACATAAGGGGAGTTTCGCGCGCCCTGGCGGTTTAAGTAGAGTTGCTTGATGCGAGCCTGCTGATCGGGGGAGAACTGTCGTGCCTCGATGTCGCTTACTACGTTGTCGCGCAGTTCGTCGGTTTCGGGGTAAACAATGACGGGTGCTTCATCATTGACCGCGTAACCAATTCCGCTGGGAGGGGGTTGCGGCAGCGGCGGCAGCGCTGAAAGCGAGGACTGCTGTGGGGACTGCTTCGGCAATGCAGTGTTGACCAACGTATCCGGATCCGAGGTTGAAACGGGTGCCTGCGGCTCAGGCTCGCTGGATTGGATTTGATTGGCGGCGAGTTGGACAGAAGGCATTTGTGCCTGTGGCACGGGAGGGGTTGAGGTGCCCGATTGTTGGGCAATCACTGCCCCCCCGACGGAAACACCGGCTCCTACCAGGACTGCTACGGCGTATTCGCCAAAAGATTTCAGTTTGAAACGCATCATCTTCTCCCCTGCTGCTTAGCGCAAATGCATGGCGTGCGCCAATACCAGTTGTTGTACCGCGATACCTTTGACGTTACGGGCCGTCGGGGGCACTTCGGTGATCTTCACGGCGGCGATATAGTGCTGTGAGGTCGCGGGCTTGTCTGTTTGCCCGGTATAGAATTCCAGGACGATGGGTACTCGCACGATCCAGTAACGTGAAAGCCCGTCCTGCCCTTTCTCTTCGAGTTGAGGGACGCCTTGCGCCATGGCCTTTACGATGAGACGGCCTTTTCGAACCCGTTCCAGGTTGCCTGTTGATTCGAGGCCATCCAGAAAACCTATCCGCCCGTCATCCGTCATCCATTTGTTGATACTGGCGTTTATTTTTTCGCGCCAGTCTACAAACGAGTAGGTATACAGATCGATTGCTGCGTCCTTTGCGAATTCGGTGAGAACCTCGCTTGTGACCCGTGGGTTGATTTCTGTGCCAACTTCGCAGATGGCCAGGTTGTCCAGCGTCGGGATGTATCGATATTTCGGGTAGACGAGTACCACGCCAAAAACGACGAAAAAGAGGAGCACCCCCTGGACCGTGACGGCCGTCCACACTTTTTTGTGGCGGGAGCGCAAGTCTGCAATCGCCGAACGCAAATCTGCGTTTTCGCGCAACGTTGAGGCAGCCTCCCCCTCGGTTTGATTGTCCGTTTGGGCCAGTGTATAGACGTCGGTCTGTGCATCACCTCTGGACGAGTCGCTGGTAACATCGCCCGGGTTTGTCATGACAAAATTTTCGGAGCCGGTTTCAGCGCCGCTACCTTCGTCTGGAGTAGTGTCAATAGTTTGATCCTGACTCATCGGACTCTTGCCTCTACTGAGCTCGATAGACCTGTTGGTAGTCGTTGTCGTAGATGCACACCATGTCTGTTCCGTCGCTAAGTATGGGAATCTCCCATACGCTTGTGAAAATGACGGTCAATATGAGCACTGTGTTCACGGTGAGCAGCAGAAAAAAAACAATTTCGCCGAACGGCAGCATTCGTACCAACAAGCCGTGATAACGGCGAAGCGTGCGCGTATCAACCTCCCAGTCGGTACGCCCCCATGTCGTATTGAAATCAAGTGAAGCGGGTACATTCATTTTTGAAGACATTGGAATATTTCACAGGTCGCCAAAAACCTCTCCTCTTCATTTTTTAATAAAAATGACTATGCATCACAGGAGTGCATGTTGCATATTTTGTCACAAATCAAGACAGATTGTAAGAAAATAAACATGCAATTTTGCTAGAGAGTTTGCGCGCGCAACAAAGGAGGCATTCATATAGGATATATAAAACATAAAATATGTGAACAAAATGAACATCTGAAAACCCCTTCCTGGCATTCTGTTCGTAGCGAAGCAAAATCGCAGACACCATGTATTTCACGGATTCTGAGACTTCTCACAGAATGAGAAACGGATGAAACAGGGTGATGAAGAGGTTCCAAAAGGAAAGGAGCATGTGTCAGTACCGGACGAATGCTCCTCAAAAAATCTGCTGCGACACCCTGAAGTTGAATATCCATCCACACGCTGCATGTCAAAGCATGTCGACATATGATGACCAACTTACGTCTGGAGGTTTATCGCTATTCGACAAAAACGATCAATGACAGTCCGTTTAGGTTGGTGTGAGCCTGAAAACCCCAACACCTCGTCGTTTTCCGACGAAAAATTGTTCACCCCCTCTGACGTCATCATCACGATGTCGGGATTCGCTTCGCTCATCCCAACCTGCGTGCTGACTCCAGCCTTTGGGCGTACATACCACCTCACGCGATCATTATTTGTCTGACCACTTTTGGCTTAAAACCCTCTGTACACATGAATATACAGCCGTTTATCAGATAGCAAAAAATAATTTTTCTGATGCATTATTTGAGTGTAAACTAAAAAAATATTCTTTAGTAGCAACTAACTACAAAGAGACTAACTACAAAGGGACCAGCAAATGGCGATAGGTACGCAACAGGACAGGGGCGGCGCCAACGGGTGGTTCGACCCGATGCGCTATGTGCTTGTGGCCGCAGACAGTATTGAGCAGTTACGCGGATCAGCCAGAGGCATCTACCGGGTACTGGAATTTGCCCACTCCGAAGGAAAACTGGGCGAAATGGCCGCCTGCCTCGGCAAGCAACGACCCGATCTCACCGATACCGTCTGGGATTGCATGGTAGAGCTACTGGAGCAATTTTGATTTTGAGCAGTTTCTGTTTACCACTCTACACATTCGCCACCCCGTAGGTTGGCGATGAGCGAAGCGAATCCCAACATTGAAGGTATGGTTTCTCGAAACGGCACATTCTCGAAACGGCGCATGTAGGGGTTCACCTGCGGTTCACCGCCAACCCACAAAGTGGCAACCCGAAAACTACACGCATCCATGTCAAGACGACCAACAAGCAACGTAAGTCAACTGGCGCTGGTGCTCCCCGCCGCTTCCCTGAATCTGTCGATATATTGGTGGACATTCAGCGCCATTTGCTCTTGTGCGTCGGCGGCAGCATGCGCCACCTCGAACGCGGCCTCATCTATCCGCGCCTCCTGCAACGTCTGAAGGCACCAAAGCATCCGCATAAAGAACAGAGGGTCATCCACGCGTCTGTCGCCGCGCAGACGCAGCCAGGCCGCCTGTGCCTGCAATTGCTCCTGCAACCCATGGTGGGTGACGTATTCCGATAACGTACCAATCTCAACGGGTTCCAGGTCGGGGAAGATCACCAGAGGCGTAACGGTCTGCGCGTTGCAGACATCCCAATAGGTGCTCCCATCCCGGCAAACCAGGACGATTTTACGGGCGCCCTGCATGTCGCTGATTTCAAGAAACGAACCCGGCTGGAATTTCAATGGCTTTTGCATAATATTGCATTCCTTGTTGCTGTACGGCTCGTCCAACTGCGGACCACATTTCTACCATTTCTTCGGCTATCTGGGGTGCCAAGCCGCGATGGCTGGCAACATAACCTTTGATTATCGTCGAAATATTTTGAGGATAAAAGATTTCCCCAATACGCGCGCCCCAAACCCAGCTTTTCCCGGTGAGCACAACCGTGCCGACGGCCAGGTTCCTACCCGGAAATTCCGGACATGCCAGACATGCCGGACAACCATCGAGAGTCGCCTAAGCCTGTTGCTGCTCATGAAATGCAGCAACCCTTTGCGTGACATGATCAGGCGCAGCACCCGATGGCGGCGCCGACGGTTCACCCTGAGAGTTGGTACGCATTTCGACCGAAAATGTTGGTTCAAGCAGGCAGACAGCAACCTCGAACAGTTGCAGGAGATCATGCCGATAAGCCATGACATAGGTGTTGAACACCTCCTGGACAAACGGGGCGATCTGCAAAAAAAACAGATTGCCCCCCTTTTCCAGTTGCGCTGTGAGCGGAAACACCGGATTAGACTCCAGTGCAAAACGGTATCCAAATTTGCCAAATCCCAGCTTCTCCGCCAAATGCTGCGCCAGCACCAAGATTGAGGGCAGCAAACAAACAGCCACATCTTCAGCATAGAAGTGAGTGTTGTCATAACAAAACCTTTCGCCCTCCTGAATCTTCTGCTCAGCCAGGCCTGTTACCAGCCGATTGAGTTGCGCCTCCAAATCCTGTCTATCCATGTCGATCACATCCTGTTTTTCGGCTTCCACAATAACACGGGCATGCTCGCTATACCCATCGGCGACAACTCCCGGCGCTATATACCTACTCACAAACCTGTTCAATGAACATCTGAAAAACCTTTTTCTGTCATTCTTCGCGTAGCAAAGCAAAACCGTAAAACCCATACACTGTATGGATTCTACAACTTCACATAAAATGACAAATAGCTATTTTAGGATAAAACAGAGGTTTTTTTAATATAAATCGTTGCATTTTCTGATTTTGTACAAATTTGTTGTAAAAAATTTGATGAATGTTATTATACAGGACATACTCGTTACAACCAACCAGCATGTCAAAAAATGCAAGCCACATCCGTATTTAAGTCCGCCGCCAAAAAACGGCAACCTGCGCCCTGTCATATGAAACAGTTTGGCTGTAGTCATCGGCAATCAGGAGCCCGGTTGTCGCCGGACGCCAATTCCGGAATACAAAGGCATCATCACATACCGACGCCAGAAAACTACCAGGCGCACGCAGCCAATCATCATCGCCGTTCTAGGCATGGCATATTATGCATATGGCTATTTCCGACACCACCCAGACAGCCATTACCGCACTGGATACGGCCAGCAAAACTGCTCACGCATTCCCGCAAACTTCCAAATACCAACATCGTTTTCGTACCGGCGAAAATACACTCAAGGTTTTCACCGACAACCTGCGGCATCGGTCTATCGCCTTTGCCCTCAAAATGGAGTATCCAAAAATGAACGAAATCAATAGGACTGATTTACGCTACAACGTGGCAATCCACGCAATCCAATATCTGATTGCTACCAACATGGCTCGCCTTTTCCCGAAGGATGAAAACGCCGACCCGGACAGGGCTACGGTGGATAGTATCGTCGCGGAAGTCCATTCGCTGGAG
>JAITMK010000009.1 GCA_031277415.1 Azoarcus sp. | reverse complement strand
CCCCAGATCGCCAAGGCGGTAGGCCGACTACAAGAACTCACGGAAGACGAACGCGAACGGCTGCTGGCCGAATCCCGCGAGAAGTGGGAGTGGGACATGCAGGCGATACGCGAGCATGGGATCAAGAAAGGGCTTGAAAAAGGCCTTGAGAAAGGACGTGAAGAAGGGCTTCAGAAAGGTCTTGAGAAAGGTCGCGAAGAAGGTCTTGAAAAAGGTCTTGAGAAGGGTCGTGAAGAAGGACTTCTCTCCGTTGCCACTGCCGCCTTGAAGAAGAACCTGCCCATTGAGGACATCATGGCGCTGACAGGGCTTTCCAGAGAGACAATTCTGTCGCTGCCGCGTGAGGAAACCATTGCTCCGTAGGGGTGTTGCGTGCAACGCCCTTGTAAAGCCCCGCCGCATGTTGGTGGATGCAAGGGCGTTGCACGCAACGCCCCTACAGAATGCGTTATCCGCGCAGGCGAGGATTCAATCATGGTGTTGGGGTTCCTTCGTCACTCCAACCTACGCGAGTTCATTTGATCGGCGCAAGCGCGGTGGAAACCGTGGTCTGTTCCTCATGGCGCATTTTTCAATCACTTTGGAGGTGTTTCTTGAGAGGCTTGGTGATCGGTAGCTCCGTAGGTGAGCAACAGATTGATGATCAACTTGTCGCCGTGCGCACGAGCAATGTCAAGTGGCGTTTTTCCCTCGGGGTTGACTTGGTTTACCTCTGCTCCTTGCTGCAATAATCGCTTTGCGGTACCCCATTTCCCATTCCATACGGCATCATGTAACGATTCAGGGGGGGCTGCGGACACGCCGAAGTCATCCAGCCGATCCTCCCCCATATCATCAAACCAATCCACCTTCTTCGGTGGATGGTCTTCATCAATCACATATGGATCGTTGGACTCGGTCTGGCACTCGGCTTCTACCTCGGCAGGCCAACGGGGGATTTTGCTGGTGCGCATGGCAATCCAGCGGCCAGCGGCGTACCAGAGAATTACCGGGAAGAGGATAAAAGCAAAGTCCCTTATCCCGGAAGCTGCGTCGATGTAACGAAACTTGAAACCTTGCCAAAAGCCTTCCCGGCGCTCTGAGACGTCTATCGTCCATTCCACCCTGGTCATGAGCTTTCCCGGGCCATCTTCCATGTAACGGCGCACGAACTCCCAAAAGGCAAACCGGTAAGGGTTTTTTGTGCTCGTGACGATGGGGAGGGCGAAAGTTTCCAATACCGTGATGCCGTCTTCGGCCAGACGGTGCCCGCGAATGTCCCGCGAATCGCCGCCAACACCTTCTGTAAAGAAGAGTTTGTCCCACGATTCGGCCATCACCGTGCCGTCCAGGCGCGTGACGTAGACCATTCTATTCTTGCGGTTGAAACGGATGGGGTAATGGGTGAAACGGAAGAGTTCTTTGGAGAGGAGCCGTTTTACGAAGAAAATGACCGTGCCTAAGCACATAACTGACATGATTATCAGAAAAAAAATGTCATCTCTTCTTGCAACCGGCGAACCAATCGACCATCTATTGATTGCAATAATAAAACAGGCCAGCAGAGCACTTAGCAGTATCCCTGAAGCTGTAAGCCCGAACGCAGAGAGTACGCCTTTATTGAAAAAAAACTTGTCGACGCATTCCAGGTAAGTGGAATTCATCCTGATGACAGAGATTTGCCCCCAGGGTTTGTTCATTTGGGATTTGGAAGGGCGCAACTGGCGGTTTATTTCCCCATTGTCCAGAGGACGGTTGAGCGGGAATTTTTGAATAAGGCCAACGAAATCCATGATGAGTTCTTGTCGGGGTTATGTAGGGGCGACCTGTGGTCGCCCGGTGAATATTGTGGTCGCCCGATGAATTACGGTCACCCGATGAATTACGTAAATGAATGTGCAGCATATCGGGCGACCACAGGTTGCCCCTGCAAATGCCAATAGGGTAAATCGAAACAAGGCAACCACAAGGGTTGCCCCTAACCCGGCAATTGGAATGGGGTTTTGCAGATGTTCCTTGGAGCGTTTTTTCATTACAGCAATACCCGCTCGATTCCGCCGTTGCTGGCCTTTTCCACGTAGTCTTTCATCCAGTCTTCGCCCAGGATGTGGCGGGCGAGTTCGATGACGAGGTAATCGGCTTTTGGTCCGTTGTCCAGTTTGCGATAGCGCATCAGTCCTTGCAGGCAGCTTGGGCAGGCGGTGAGAACGCGGGTGTGTGCGTTGGCGTCGCCGTTGAGCGCGGCAATGTCTTTTTCGAGTTCTTCCTGTTTGCGGAACCGTACCTGCGTGGAAATGTCCGGGCGGGAAACGGCAAAGGTTCCGGCTTCGCCGCAGCACCGGTCGGAGAGCGTGACCGGAGCGCCCAGCAACTTGCTGGCGACTTCGATGCTCGCGTATTGCTTCATCGGTGTGTGGCAGGGTTCGTGGAAGAGGTAATGAACATTTGTTTCGGTGGCCGTTTCGCGCCGGATGCCTTTTTCCAGCAGGTATTCGTGGATGTCCAGCAGGCGGCAGCCGGGAAAGATTTTGTCGAATTCGTATTCCTGCAACTGGTCGATGCAGGTGCCGCAGGAGACGAGGACGGTCTTGATATCGAGGTAATTGAGGGTGTTGGCGATGCGGTGGAACAGCACGCGGTTTTCGGTAGTGATTCGCTGGCCCTTGTTTTCGTAGCCCGAGGCGGTCTGCGGGTAGCCGCAGCACAGGTATCCCGGCGGCAGGACGGTTTGCACGCCAAGGTGGTAGAGCATGGCCTGGGTGGCAAGGCTGACCTGACTGAAGAGGCGCTCCGAGCCGCAGCCCGGGAAATAGAAAACGGCCTCGGATTCGGCGTTGGTGCAGGCAGGGTTCCGGATGACGGGGATGGTGTCGGCATCTTCCGTGTCGAGCAGGGCGCGGCTGCTTTTGCCCGGCAGGTTGTCGGGCATGGGGCGGTTGATGAGGTGAATGACCTGCGCTTTGAGCTTCGGGCGTCCGACCGTGGCGGGCGGGGTTCTGAGCTGGTGGCGCAGGAGCAGGGATTTGCGGGCAAGGTTGTGCGCCAGCCGCTGGAATCTGTAGGCCCATCGCATGCCGACTCGCAGCAGCCTGAGCAGGGAAGAGTCCTTGATGGTCAAAAAGGCGAGCGCTGCAAGTTTGCCTGGATTGAACGAATTTTTCTTCTGGCCGCGTAACAGGTTGCGTACCTTGATGGTGGTTCGGCCGAAGTCGATGTCGACGGGGCAGGGTTTTTCGCAGCGGTGGCAAACGGTGCAATGATCGGAGAGGTCTTCGATTTCGCTCCAGTGCGCAAGCGAGACTCCACGGCGGGTTTGTTCTTCGTAAAGCAGCGCCTCGATCAGCAGCGAAGTGGCGAGGATCTTGTTGCGCGGGCTGTAGAGGAGGTTGGCTCCCGGAACGTGGGTGGAACAGACGGGTTTGCACTTTCCGCAGCGCAGGCAATCCTTGATGGCATGTGC
This sequence comes from Azoarcus sp., assembly GCA_031277415.1. Taxonomy (GTDB): domain Bacteria; phylum Pseudomonadota; class Gammaproteobacteria; order Burkholderiales; family Rhodocyclaceae; genus WRNU01. The sequence continues at coordinate 7,405 of JAITMK010000009.1, read as the reverse complement.
GATATCGCCAATTTCTGTTTGTTCCATGATGAGGGATTCGTACCCCATCAGGTTGAAGCTGGGCGTGTAGGCGTTTGCCAGATTGCCGCCGGGCATGAGTTTGCCCCGGTTGAAGTGACCGTTCGGGTCGACTTTGGCCTTGTAGGCGCGGAACGGGGCAAGTTCTTCTTCGGTCAGATAGTCGAGCTTGGTGATGCCGATGCCGTGCTCGCCGGAAATGACGCCGCCGAGCGAGCGGGCAAGCGCCATGATGCGGTCGACCGCGCGATAGGCGGTCTGGAGCATTTCGTAATTGTCGGAGTTGACGGGGATGTTGGTGTGGACGTTGCCGTCGCCCGCGTGCATGTGCAGGGCCACGAACACCCGGCTGCGCAGGACGTGGGCGTGCAGGGCGTCGATTTTTTCCAGGATGGGGCGGAAGATTGCGCCGTCGAAAATTTTCGACAATCGCGGCTGAAGCTCGGTTTTCCAGGAAACGCGGACGGAACCGTCTTGAAGCCGATGGAAAAGCGTCGGGTTCGGGGCGCGGTTGGTGAGTTCATCCGCAATGATGCCGTATTCCGCGAAGACTTTTTCGGCGTCGGCAAGCGGCAGGTCGAGGTTGTCCAGCAGCCATTGCCAGCGGCGGCGCACGGTGCCGATGTAAGTGATCGCGGCATCGCGCCGGTCGCCGATGAACTCTTCCGAGGCGAGATTGGCATCCCCCTTGTCGAGCGGCAGTTTGCCGGAAAGCAGTTCCGTGAGCGCATCGCATAAATCCAGTTTGTTGCGGGTGGACAGTTCGATGTTGATGCGCTCGATGCCGTCGCAGTAATCGCCCATGCGCGGCAACGGAATCACGACGTCTTCGTTGATCTTGAAGGCGTTGGTGTGGCGGGAGATGGCCGCCGTGTGGCTGCGTTCCAGCCAGAAACGCTTGCGTTGCTCGGGTGAGACGGCAATGAAGCCTTCCGCTCCGCGTGCGTGGGTCATGCGCACGACTTCGGAAGCGGCGGCCATGACCGCCGACTCGTCGAACCCGGTAATGTCGCCGACCAGCACCATTTTCGGACGCCCATGACGGCGGGCCTTGGTGGTGTAGCCGACGGCTTTTACGTAGCGCTCGTCCATGTGTTCCAGCCCGGCCAGTTGCGCGCCGGTCTGATGCCCTTTGCCGCCGGGCTTGAAATAATCGGTGATGTCGACGATGGCGGGGACGGCTTCGCGCACCTGGCCGAAAAATTCGAGACATACGGTGCGGGTGACGGGCGGCATCTTGTGGAGCACCCAGCGTGCGGCAACGATGATGCCGTCCGTGCCTTCTTTTTGCACGCCGGGAATACCGCCGAGGAATTTGTCGGTGACATCCTTGCCCAGCCCGTCCTTGCGGCAACTCGCGCCGGGCAACTCCAGGAGGGTTTCACCGAGCAGGGCGCCGTTTGCGCCATCGAAACGCCGCAGGCGGAAGCAGACGTTTTCCTGTTCGTGAATCTTGCCGAAGTTGTGGTTGAGACGTTCGGCTTCGAGCCAATGCCCGTCAGGCGTGACCATTTTCCACCAGGCCAGATTGTCGAGCGCTGTGCCCCAGAGCACCGCTTTTTTGCCTCCGGCGTTCATGGCGATGTTGCCGCCGGTGGTGGAAGCCGAGGCCGAGGTGGGATCGACCGCGAACACCCGCCCGGCCTGGCTTGCTGCCTGGGCGACGCGATCCGTGACGACTCCCGCGCCCGTGCGGAGGGTGGCGTAGGGGGTTGCCATCGGTTGCCCGTCGGAGCCGGGCAGACGGGTTTCTTCTACCGGGCCGATTTGGGTGAGTTTTTCGGTGTTGATGATGATCGAGCGCGCATCCAGCGGAATGACGCCCCCCGTGTAGCCGGTTCCGCCGCCACGCGCGATGAGAGTCAAACCCAGATCGATGGCTGCGCGCACGAGTGGAGCGATTTCTTCCTCGGTATCGGGGGTGAGGACGGCGAACGGGTATTCGACCCGCCAGTCGGTGGCGTCGGTGACATGCGCAACGCGGGAATGGCCGTCGAAACAGATGTTGTCGTGCCGGGTGTGGTGGGAGAGTTTGTGGCGGACGGCGCGGCGGCGGTGCGCGGTATCGATGAACCATTGCTCGAAATCGGCCACTGCTTCACGCGCTCGCTCGGTGAGCAGGGCGACGCGCTCGTTGCCCTGACGGCGTTTTTCGACTTCGCTTACACGGTGATGGAGCGCCGCAACCAGTGCCTCGCGCCGTTTGCGGCTGGCGAGCAGATCATCTTCGAGATACGGATTGCGCCGCACGACCCAGATGTCGCCCAGGACTTCGTAGAGCATGCGGGCCGAACGCCCGGTGACACGCTCGTTGCGCAGTTCTTCGAGTACCGCCCAGGCGTCTGCGCCGAGCAGGCGAATGACGATTTCGCGGTCGGAGAACGAGGTGTAGTTGTAGGGAACTTCACGTAAGCGTTGATTCATCGTGACGGGGCAAAGGCGGAGAAACCCCGTATTTTAACGAATGCATATCAGACAAGTTCAAAAAAGACGAGGTCGTTCTCGAATTCCTCGGATGAAAAACCGCAGCCAAAACGCCCGGAGCCGGTCAGGAGCAGTTCAGCCCCCTTGATGCATTTCTCTTCCCGGCCCTCGATGAGCACAAAGCAGCCGTTGGTACTCTCGTCGATCAATACAAAGCCTTCGTTCCGCCGTTCGATGCGCGCGTGCTGCCGCGAAGCGCGAGGATCGATAATGACGATATCGTTTCCCAGTTCACGTCCAAGCAGGATGATGGGGCGGTTTTCATCATTGAACAATATGTCTTGCTGGTGTTTCAGCCGCATGCGGGGACTGGTCGAGGTGGGTATCGAAATCGGTTGTGCGGCTGTCGGTTTTAATGAAGTGAGCGGAGAAGAAGGCCCCGGGCGCATGTGCGGATACGACGATAGTGCCGCTGCCGGGGAAGCCGTGGCTGTGGCTTGTGAGCCGATTGTAAAGACCTTCCAGGGTAATTCCCCCATGGCTTCGTCGTGAAACGCCTCCGCGCTGACGAATTTTCTGACTGCCGGATTCAATTCATCGACCACCAGCGAAGTGGCCAGAGACTGGTCGGCGTTGCAGGCATGAAGGATCAGGCGGGCGCCCTCCAATCCTTCACCCATGGCGTTTTCGACTTCTCCGTAGTGAAGGCCGATCCGCACCTGCATTTGGGTTCCACTGGCCGGGGGCAGTTTGCGCACACGGTCAATGGCTCCGCAGGCCGCCATGACGCCATCGTCGCAACACTCGAAGAGTGCGATGATCGCTGAACGGTCATGGGCAACAATTTTGCCGTTGCTGGCGTTGATGGCAAGATCGACGCGGTTCAGGCAGCGTTCCACCGCACGGGCAGTTTCCTCTTCCCCCAGCCGGGTAACAAGGCGATCTCCTCCAATGATTTCTGCAATAAAGACACAATGTGAATTAGACATAGGATTGAATGGGGTGGCCAAAGTATCCTGTAAGCGGGGCGATTATGATGGCTATTAATGAAGAATGAAGCAAGTATCGAAGCTCTGATGTGATTTATTCGTCCTGACAAGGAAGTGCAGCCCTTCGAATATATGCGGAAAGTATATATCGGGAAGGGGTTGCATTCAAAGCGCGTTCAGGCGTGTTCCAGTCCGATGAAATCGAAAAGACGACTGTCGCCCAGGTGAGACGGCACGACGTTGCGCAGTGAAGTGGCCAGCGACTCGATGCGGCCAGGGTGGTGCCTGTCCCATTCCTGCAACATGGCTTTGATCTGGCGCCTCTGGGAGCTTTCCAGGCTGCCGCACAGGTTGCAGGGGATGATGGGAAATGCTTTTGCGCGCGCGTAACGGGCGATGTCTGCCTCGGAGCAATAGGCCAGGGGACGAATGACGATATGCTGCCCATCGTCACTGCGCAATTTGGGAGGCATGGCCTTGATCTTGCCGCCGAAGAACATGTTCAGAAACAAGGTCTCCAGCGTGTCGTCGCGATGATGGCCGAGCGCGATGCGGGTCGCGCCGATTTCTCGCGCCGTGCGATAGATGATGCCGCGCCGCAGACGCGAACACAGCGAACAGGTCGTTTTGCCTTCCGGGATTTTATTCTTGACGATGGAATAGGTGTCTTCCGTGACGATCCGGTATTCCACGCCGATTTCCTCAAAGTACGCGGGCAGCACGTCCTCGGGAAAACCGGGTTGGCGCTGGTTGAGGTTCATCGCCACGATGCGGAAATCCACCGGCGCACGCTCGCGCAGGGCCAGCAGGCACGAGAGCAGGGTAAAGGAATCCTTGCCGCCGGAGACGCACACCATCACGGTGTCGCCTGCGCCGATCATGTTGTAGTCGGCAATGGCTTTGCCCATCTGGCGCAGGAGCCATTTTTCGAGGTTGGTGAAGCTTTTTCCCCTAGGGGAGGGTTTGAACACGAGAGGGGAAGAGGGGAGGGTAGATGTCACGGGCTGAGGTGGGGGATGGATTTATGGATAGTATAACCCCCGGTTTTTCTGCATCTTTGCCGCGAATGCTCAAAGCCCCCGCGTCCACGCCGGACGCAGAGGCGCGGATTCCGGCGCGGCAAGGGCGTCGCGCAGATGGGCGAGCATCTTTTCCTTGTCTTGCGGCAGGTTGCCGCGCAGTACCAGCCAGTTGGATGCGTGATCGCTACGGAAAATCGTGCGTTGCAGTGCCAGACGGTCGATGAAGCATTCCATTTCCCGCAGCAAGCCGGGAACATCGAGAGGTTCCCAGTCCGGGAACGCCGCCCGGAGACGCGCTTCACCCTTGGGAAAACTGACCGTCAGCGTGGCCAGGAATTCGGGCTGCGTAGCGTTGGCCAGTTCTGCCGAAGCAAGGGCGTGAGCTTCACTGTGCCGTGCGCCGCCCAGGCCGTTCAGAATCATCACCGAGCGCGTGATTCCCGCGTTTCGCAGTTTTTCGAGTCCTTCACGGGTGCTCTCGAAGGTTTCCCCCTTGTTGATTCGCTCCAGTACCGTATCGTCGCCCGATTCCGCGCCCACGTAGACGAGTTTCAATCCGGCTTCGGCGAGTTCCTTCAGTTCTTCGACGCTTTTCTTTCGGAGGTTGCGCGGCAGGCAATAACTCGAAACCCGGCGAACAGCGGGCAAATGTTCCCGAATCGCCGCGAGCACGGCCAATAACCGCCGGGTAGGCAGAACCGTTGCGTCACCGTCGGCCAGAAACACTCTGCGTGCCGCGTGGCCGTAGGGATGTTCGCTCAGGCGGCGAATGGCTTCCAGCACTTCTTCCTCGGGCCGCGCCCGGAATTTTTTCTGCGGATCGGTGTACATCTCGCAGAAAGTGCAGTGATTCCACGAGCAGCCGTCCGTTACCGGCAAAATCAACGATTCGGCTTCGCTGGGCGGGCGGTAGACAGGCTCGGTGTAACGGATGGGAAAAGCGTTGAACATGCTACAAGTCGTTTTCGCTCATACCGGTTGCGCCTCCGCGAGCACCTTGGCCCGGAACTTCGGTGGTAAATCGCCGGGCGTCAGCAAATCAACGTCAACGCCGAGCAATGACTTCAGTTCTTCCTGCAGGCCGCCCAAGTCCAATAACGTTGCGCCAGGCAACGCATCGACCAACAGATCGATGTCGCTGCCGTCCTGGTCGGTGCCATGCAGCACCGAGCCGAAGACGCGCGGGTTCGCCGTGCGAAAGCGACTTACCACTTCACGCACTGCATTTCGCTTCATGTTGAGTGCAACGGATGGTCGCATGGTCATTCTTTTTTATGGAAACCCGCTGGGATGCTAGGCGATTGAGAATAGAATTTCAAGGACTGTGCCTTACTCCATCGTTTCATACAGAGGCAGTGTCAGAAATTCCGGATAGTCGGGCGTGAGTGACATATCGGCGAAGATTTTCGCTGCCTGATCGTAGGTGGCAACATCTTCGCCCTGATCGATGATGTTGTTTTTCACCTTTACAAGCTCTTCGTCGATCATCAAACGCACCATTTCTTTTGTTACCTTGCGCCCGTCGCCCAGGACGCCCCTGGGGGATGTCACCCATTGCCAGACCTGTGAGCGGGAAATTTCGGCGGTGGCGGCGTCTTCCATCAGGTTGTGGATCGGCACGCAACCATTGCCCGCCAGCCAGGATCCGAGATAGTGGATGCCGACCTGGATGTTGTTGCGTAGCCCCGCTTCGGTAATCGGTCGCTCCGGGCGAAAATCGAGCCAGTCTCTGGGGCCGAAAAAACCGGCGGGTATTTTTTCCCGCTGATTTGGCCGGACGTCGAGGACGTTCGTGAATTCTTCCATCGCAAGGTCGACCAGCCCCGGATGAGCCACCCAGCCGCCGTCGTAGCCGTCGGAAGCGTCGCGCCGTTTGTCGTGGCGCACTCCTTCCAGCGCATTTTCGTTGGCTACCGGGTCGTCCTTGATGGGGATCAGCGCGCTCATGCCGCCGATGGCTGGTGCGTCACGCTTGTGGCAGGTCTGCACCAATGCGAGGGCATACGCGCGCATGAACGGCACCTCCATCGTGATCGCACTCCGGTTGGCAAGACAAAACGCCTTATTTTTCTTGAATTTTTTGATGCAGGAGAAGATGTAGTCCCATCGCCCCGCATTCAGCCCGGCGGAATGTTCGCGGAGTTCATAAAGGATTTCTTCCATCTCGAAGGTGGCCAGGATGGTTTCGATCAGCACAGTGGCTTTGATCGTGCCGCGCGGCAGGCCGATGTGATCCTGGGCCATGCAGAAGATGTCGTTCCACAGGCGCGCTTCCAGATGGTTTTCCATCTTCGGCAGGTAGTAGAAAGGTCCGGCTCCGCGCGCGACCTGTTCTTTTGCGTTGTGGAAGAACGACAGGGCGAAGTCGAATATTCCGCCGGAGACGCGCTCTCCGTCGACCCGCACGTGCTTTTCGTCCAGATGCCAGCCGCGCGGGCGGATTTGCAGGGTGGCGATTTTTTCGTTCAGCCGGTAGAGCTTGCCCGCTTCGTTCGTGAAAGTGAGTTCGCGCCGGATGGCTTTGTAAAGATTGATCTGGCCCTGTATCTGGTTTTCCCACTTTGGGCTGTTGGAATCCTCGAAGTCGGCCATGTAGGAGTCTGCGCCGGAATTCAGGGCATTGATAATCATTTTGGCTTCGACCGGGCCGGTGATTTCGACCCTCCTGCATTCCAGTGCCGCGGGCAGGGGTGCGATTTTCCAGTCGCTTTCGCGGATGTGCCGGGTCTCCGGCAGAAAATCCGGCATTTCACCCGCGTCGATCCAGGATTGACGTTGAACGCGCATTTTCAACAGTTTCCGGCGAAGCGGCTCGAAGGTTCGATGCAGTTTCGCAACCAGTTCAAGCGCCTCGAAGCTGAGAATGCTTTCAAAACCGGGGTGGATGGGGGCATCGATGGTGATGCCCGGAGGCAGGCTGAGGTTCATGGCTATTTCCTTTTGTTGGCAGGA
>JAITMK010000127.1 GCA_031277415.1 Azoarcus sp. | reverse complement strand
GCGAAGCGAAGTCGCAGGATCCAGGCGTTGCATGGATCCTGCGGTATCAAGCAGGATGACAGGTGGTGGGTTATAAGGTAATGCAGAGGTTCCCTAAACAAGCCGGACATAAAAATCCTGCTTGTTTCACTGGAAAACAGCAGTCATGCTCTCGCGTGTCAACGATTATGATAAATTGACAGGAACGGTGATGATGGTGTTTGAGTTTAAAAACTCGCCCCTGTCTTGCCACCAAACGTCTTCTGAGAAAACCCTGTTTACTATTGAGTGAGTGGTGAAATAAATGGAAAAAGTAATAATGCCGCTACGAATTTCAAGGAAGAGAATTTACCTCACTGTCCTTGCACTGGTTTTTTTCGTGGGATTTAGCGGAATGGTTCATGCGCTTAGTATTGTTGCAGATAAGGATCCTTATCAAGGCGCTTATGAGGATGGCCCCGTAAGCGTTGCACAGTTTTATTTTCCTTCCGATATTGCAATAGATTTGAAGGGTAACCTCTATGTGGCAGACAGCAAGAACCACCGCATCCGAAAAATTTCACCCAAAGGGGACGTTAGCACCCTTGCCGGAGACGGTGAGAGGGGTTTTGCCGACGGTCCGGGACAACTGGCTCGGTTTAATGACCCCAGAGGCATTGTGCTCGATGCAAAGGGCAACCTCTATGTGGCAGACAGTAGCAACAACCGCATCCGAAAAATAACACCGACGGGAGAAGTCAGCACGTTTGCCGGGGGCGGGAATAACGACTTTAGGGACGGGGTTGGGAGTGCAGCATATTTTAAACAGCCTTCCGGCATTACAATCGATGCAAAGGGGAACCTCTATGTGGCGGACAGCTATAACCACTGCGTCAGAAAAATAACACCTGCGGGAGAAGTCAGCACCCTCACCAACAACATGCAAGGTTTTGTCGTCGATCCGGAAAGCGGGACACGTGCTAGTTTTGGTGTGCCTTCCGGCATTGCGATAGACGCTGCGGGTAACCTCTATGTGGCTGGTGGCAACCGCATTCGCAAAATAACACCGGCGGGAGAGATTGTCGCCTTTGCCGGAAGTGGTGACAAGGGAGGCTTTGCCGATGGTTTGGGAAGTGACGTAAGGTTGAGTGCGCCTTCCGGCATGACGATAGATGCGGAGGGGAACCTCTACGTGGTGGATGCCGACAACCATCGCATCCGAAAAATAACGTCTTCGGGAGAAGTCGTCACATTTGCCGGGAGTGGCAAAAGAGGTCTTGACGACGGCCCGGCGGATGTTGCGCAGTTTAATTTTGCGCAGCATGGGCCTTCCGGTTTTGCGCAGCATGGGCCTTCCGGTATTGCGATGGATGCGAAGGGGAATCTTTATGTTGCAGATAGCCAGAACAACCTCATCCGAAAAATTTCACCTGCGGGAGAGGTCAGCACTTTTGTTGGAAGCGGTAAAAATTATGCCTGGCATGTACCCTCCGCCATTGTGGCAGACGCAAAAGGCAACCTCTATGTGGCGGACAGCTACCACATCAATGTGGCGGACAGCTACCACATCAGTAAGGTGACGCCTGCCGGTGAAGTCAGCACCTTTGCCGGAAGTACGGAGGGCTTTGCCGACGGCAAGGGAAGCGCTGCACAATTCGGGGGGGTAGCTGGCCTTGCGATGGACACGGCGGGCAACCTTTATGTGGCGGATGGAGGAAGCAACCGCATCCGAAGAATTTCCCCGACCGGGGAAGTCAGCACCTTTGCTGGGAGCGGAGAGAGAGGCTTTGCCGATGGAGAGGGAAGCGTTGCACAATTCGGGGGGCCAGGTGACCTTGCGATAGACACAGCGGGCAACCTTTATGTGGTGGATGTAGGAAACCACCGTATCCGAAAAATTTCACCGACAGGAGTGGTCAGCACCCTTGCCGGAAGCGAGGTAGGCTTCTCCGATGGACATGGAAGCGCTGCGCGGTTTTATTACCCTAGATCCATCGCGACAGACACAGCGGGCAACCTCTATGTGACAGACAGTTACAACCACCGCATCCGAAAAATTACACCGGAAGGTGAGGTCAGTACCTTTGCCGGAAGTGGTTCGGCTTTTACCGGAACCGGTACGCACGACCATGTCATGGGAGGTTTTGCTGATGGTCCTGGAAGCGTTGCACGGTTTCACTCTCCTCAAGGCATCGTGGCAGACAGAGCGGGCAATCTCTATGTGGCAGACGGAGGTAACAACTGCATCCGCAAAATAACTCCAACAGGTGAGGTCAGTACCTTTGCCGGAAGTGGTTCGGCCTTTATCAGAACCGGCCAGAACTATTATGCCACGTGGGGGTTTGCCGACGGCAAGGGAAGCGCTGCACGATTCTTGGGGCCAGGTGGCCTTGCGATAGACACGGCGGGCAACCTCTATGTGGCGGATACAGGAAACCACCGCATTCGAAAAATTTCGCCGAAAGGCGTGGTCAGCACCCTCGTTATCGGTGTTGCCGCGCAGAGTGGTGGCAAGACGAACATCCGCGCCCAGGCAACAAAACCCTCCCCCGTTCCAGCAAAAGGCACCACCCCAAGCATTGCCAGTTTCAGCCCCGGCAGGGCTGCTTTCGGCACCACATTGAGCATCAAAGGAAAAGGCTTTAGCGCGGTTCCTTCAAAAAACACTGTCACACTGAATGGCATTCCTGCTTCAATTCTTTCTGCCACGCCGCGCGAAATAAAAATTAAAGTGCCCAAAAACAAACTCAGTACCGGTTTTGTGCAAATCAGCGTCAACGGCAAAACAGCCATTTCTTCTACCCGGTTTGTTTATTTGCCGACGGTCACCGTCAGTACCCTTGCCGGAAGCGAGGGAGGTTTTGCCGACGGCAAGGGGGGTGCTGAACGGTTTAATGGACCTTCTTGCATTGCAATAGACGCAGCGGGGAACCTCTATGTGGCGGATGGGTGGAACCACCGCATCCAAAAGATTACGCCGACAGGAGAAGTCAGCACCTTTGCGGGGAGCGGAGAGAGAGGCTTTGCCGATGGAGAGGGAAACGTTGCCCGGTTTAGTGCGCCCAACGGCATTGCGATAGACGCGGCAGGAAACCTTTATGTGGGGGATAGCGACAATCATCGTATTCGAAAAATTACGCCGACAGGAGTGGTCAGCACCTTTGCCGGTGGCAAGAGAGGCTTTGCCGAAGGTAAGGGAAGCGCTGCACTCTTTAACGGGCCGGGTGGTATCGCGATAGACACAGCGGGCAACCTTTATGTGGCGGATACCTATAACCATCGTATCCGGAAAATCACACTGGCAGGGGAGGTCAGCACCCTTGCCGGGAGTAGTCGGCTTGGCGTCCCCGACGATGGGGCATCTTATGCCCGCAATACAATGATTACACCATCGGAACCGGTCAGCACTCCTTACAACGGTCGTGCGCATGGTTTTGCCAATGGACCGGGAAACGCTGCACAATTTCATTCTCCTACCGATGTTGTGATAGACGCGGCAGGTAACCTCTATGTGGCGGATTTTGGAAACAGCGTCGTTCGCAAGATCAGTCCAGAAGGAGATGTCAGCACCCTTGTTAATAGCATAGACGGTTATGACGATAGAACTGGAAACATTAGATCTTTTTTTGGCCTTCGCAGCATAGCGCTGGACGCGGCGGGCAATCTCTACGTGTCAGACAGCGGAAATAACCGTATCCGTATGGTTTCACCGACAGGAGAAGTCAGCACGCTTGCCGGCAGCGACACAAGCGGCAAAGTTGACGGTGTCGGGAGTGCTGCACAGTTTCATTCCCCTTATGGAATAACAATAGACACAGCAGGCAACCTCTATGTGGCAGAGGAAAGGAACAACCTCATTCGAAAGCTGGTGATTGAATAGGGAACGCCTGCATTACCCTCTCCCGTTTGCGGGAGAGGGTGCCCCGAAGGGGCGGGAGAGGGTTTTGCAGAGAATCCTTCATATGTTTCATATGCCGGAAGAAAACAATCAAATATAATGACAGTTCATGAACCATGAATTCGGCCTTCGGGTCGAGGAGGGAAGTGTCATGGGCGAATTTTCCGTGAGCAAGCGATCAAAAGTTCTGCGCTTTTCCGTGTGGTGGCTCATCATGGCGTATGCCGTGTTATTCATGATCAACAGGATATTTTCCTGGGAAGCCACGGATAAAATCATGGGTTACGTTATTGTGGAAGATCTCCAGACAGGTTTTTTCATCTGGGCGATATTTCTAAGCCTGCTCGGGTTCTACGATGTGTGGCAACGCAAGCACAGTATTTTGCGGAATTACCCGGTCATCGGACATTTCCGTTATCTGATCGAACTCGTGCGCCCGGAGCTGCGGCAATACCTGCTGGAATCGGATGAAGAATCCGTGCCCTTTTCGCGCGCGCAGCGCAGCCTCGTGTATCAACGAGCCAAGAATCTCCCTTCCGAACAGGCATTTGGCAGCATTCTCGATGTCTACGCCACTGGATATGAATTCTTGAGTCATTCCCTGACCCCCGTTTCCCGGAGCGCCCCGGAAACCTTTCGTATCGGTATCGGAAATGCTCAGTGCGCACACCCTTATTCCGCGTCGATTTTCAATATCTCAGCCATGAGTTTCGGCAGTTTGAGCGCCAACGCGATTCGTGCTCTGAATGCCGGGGCGCGGCGTGGCAATTTTTATCACGATACCGGGGAAGGCTGTATCAGTCCTTATCATCTTGAACACGAAGGTGATCTGGTCTGGGAATTGGGGAGCGGATATTTCGGTTGCCGCGACGAAAAGGGAAATTTCGATCCAGCTCGTTTTGCGGAAAAGGCCGCCATGCCCGGCGTAAAAATGATCGAAATAAAATTGAACCAGGGCGCGAAGCCCGGTCATGGCGGCATCCTGCCCAAAGAAAAAATTACCCCGATGGTTTCCAAAGTCCGGGGCATCCCGATGGGGCAGGATTGCGTCTCCCCTTCAGCGCATTCCGCGTTTCATACCCCGCTGCAATTGCTGGAATTCGTCCAGAAATTGCGTGAGTTGTCCCAGGGCAAGCCCGTCGGTTTCAAACTTTGCGTCGGCCGTCCCTCCGAATTCATGGGCATTGTCAAAGCCATGCTGCAAACCGGCATTTATCCCGACTTCATCATCGTGGACGGCGCCGAAGGCGGAACGGGGGCCGCCCCGGTAGAGTTCGCCAATCACATGGGCATGCCCCTACGGGAAGGTCTGCTGCTGGCCCACAACACGCTGGTCGGCACGGGTTTGCGCGAGCACGTCAGGATCGGAGCCAGCGGGAAAATCATTTCCGCTTTCGACATCGCCCGTGCATTGGCCCTGGGGGCGGATTGGGCGAATTCCGCGCGAGGTTTCCTGTTTGCCCTGGGCTGCGTCCAGTCAATGAGTTGCCAGAACAACAAATGCCCGACCGGGGTCGCCACGCAGGACGAGGAACGCCAAAAGGCTTTGGATGTCGTCAATAAAACGGAACGGGTTTTCCGCTTTCACTACAACACTCTGCACAGCCTGTCCGAAATGCTCGCCGCTGCGGGCTTCACGCACCCCGCCGATATCCGCCCGGAACATTTGCTCGTCCGCGTCAGCGAAGTGGAAGTGCAAACCTACGCGCAACGCTACGAGTACCTGTTGCCGGGCGCGCTGCTGGCCGGGGCGGATGTTCATCCTTTCTACAGTGAGGCGTGGAATAGGGCGAGTGCGGAAGCGTTCTAGGGCGGGACCGGCTTGCCCGTGACCTGCCCGGATTTTCTGGATCCCCGCCTTCGTGAGGATGACATATTCTGTAGGGGGGCGTGCAACGCCTTTACATCCACCAAATGACGGGGCTAAACACCCAAGGAACCTCTGATTAACCCCGGCCCTGATCCCTTCGGCAAGGCTCAGAACGGGCTTGTCGAAGGGCGAGTGGCGCATTTACAGGGGCTTCGACAGGCTCAGCCCGAACGGTTGTGGGTTGTTCAGATGTTCCCTAAGGAACATCTGCATTACCCTATTCTTCCGCCGCCTGTCATCCTGCTTGATACCGCAGGATCCACGCAGCGTCTGGATTCTGCGACTTCGCTTCGCTGCGCGCAGAATGACGGGATGGGTTTTGCAGGGGTTCCCTAATAGAACGCCCCGGCCTGGAACCGGGGCTTTTTCCTGCATTCAGGCACTTCGCAGGGTGTCACACAGATGGATTGTGACGGCGGCGACGTGTCACAACGGCTACCAAACCGAGACCCGCCAAAAGCATTGCGTAGGTTTCCGGTTCCGGCACAACGGCAATCGAAACATTCGCAGAAGCGCCGACCCCCTGTGCGAACATGTCGAAATTGTAATTCCCCAATTCTTTGGCAGTGACGGTCAAATCAAACGTGCGGGATTCACCGCCCGCCACATTGAGACAACCTAGCGCATCGGCGCAGGAGAATGACAAATCCAGCCCCATTCCAGCAAAAGTGCTGCCGAAGAGCAGATCCAGGAAAGATGTCGATGACCCAATTTCACCCATCACTGCTGAAACAAATGCGTCATCGCTTACGCGTAGGAAATCATTTACCAGAGTCCCGCCAACTGCATTGACGATATCGGAAGCCTGTCCATCTTCATCAATGCCATCCCCTCTCGAATAGCTGTTGAATGCGATGACGTTGATATTTTTCCCAGAGAGCGCATCGATTGCCTCGCTCTGGGTTGTGGTCGAAGCATGGGAGGGCGCATCACCAAACCATACGATCAGATGTTGTGCGTCGTCTCTCCAGTCCGTAGTGGTGGCGACTTGTTGCAGCGCGTAAAAATTAGCTTCCGGTGTGTCGCCGCCGCCAAAGGCATACCAGGAATTGATGCCGGATTGCACCGCGGTTTTATCGGAGGTCAGACCCGTCAACTGGCTGTATGCGTTGGGTTCTCCTTCTGTCGGATCGCCCAGGTAATTTCCCACGCCAAACTGATAACCAGAAGGAAGACCATTCAGAATGGCCGCTGCGCCGTGCTGTGCCTGATCGACGATACCACCCATGCTCCCCGTATTGTCGGCCAGAAAAAATATATCCACTTTGGTAGCGCCAGATGGCGCCAAGGTCACAACGCTACGGAAAGTTACGGATTCACCAATAGAAAGCGTTGCGCTGGATGTATTCGGGATAATGGATTGTGCTTGTGATGCGAATGGCATAAACGCCATTGATAATAAAACCACATGAAAAAAATTACCCTGTTTCACGTCTTGCCCCTCCATGTACATGAAAAATGTAGCCTCGATAATACGGAAAATTACTGACAATGTGTAAAAATTACTTTTATTTCTCAAAAATATGAGAGTCATGTGCAGTGATATAACACCAGTGGGATAACCGCTGATTCTGACGAGCGGTAATCGTTCGGCAGGGTAGGGCAGGCCAGCGTGCGCATTTCCTGCTGCCGCTTCATCCTTCTCCACCCCGATGCGAAGCATCGCAAAATCTATAGCCTCCCTCCCGAGGGAGGTGGCACGCCGAAGGCGTGACGGAGGGAGTCCGGCGTCTCGGCTACCCCTCTGCGCCCCCCCATTTTTCACCTCGTTCGTGGCACAAAGAAGAGACAGTCTTGACTCTGGCTGAAAATGAGAATTATTATCATTTACGTAATCTATCATTTTCACCAGAGAGGAAGGCGTTCATGCGTTTCAGGTGTCATCAATCGTTCGGCTGGCTTGTGGCCGCATTCCCGTCATTTTGCGCAACCGCCATGGGTCTTTCCGGTTTGCTCGCCAGTTCGAACGCACATGCTGCCTGGCCGTTGATTACCGACAATGCGGGCATCGCCGATGCCAAGTCCTGCAAGATCGAGACATGGGTTCAGTTCAAGCGTAACGGCAACGAATACGGGGTGCAGCCTGCCTGCAACATCACCGGAAATCTCGAACTGATGGTCAGCGGCGCTCTCGGTAAGGACGACGCAGGAAGAACGCGAACCACGGAAATCGTGTTCCAAGGCAAAACCTTGTTCAAGACCCTGGAGCCGAACGGCTGGGCCTGGGGTCTGGCGGCGGGCAACGTTCGTCGCCCGATCATCCATAGCAGCGGAAAAGTGATCGGCGACCTCTACGCCTATGTGCCGATGAGTTTCTCGTTACGTGATGATCGCGTCATGATTCATGGCAGCCTGGGATGGTTGCGCGAGAAGGAAATCGGACGCCATCACCATCATATGACTTGGAATATCGCTTCCGAAACACGACTCGGCAAACGCACCTGGCTGATTGCCGAAACGTTTGGCCGGAACCAGGGCACGCCGTTTTATCAGGCCGGTTTCCGGCATTGGCTGGTGCATGATCGTGTCCAGATCAATGCCACTTACGGCAACCGGTTCGGTAGCAGCACAGAAGAACGTTGGTTTTCCATCGGTTTGCACCTGGAGACGCCTGCCTTTTTGCCGTAAGCGGGAGAGGGGGCAGAGGATAATGTCCACATGAATTAAAATACTGCGGCAATCATAGTATTACGACTGGCTGATATGGAGCCTTCCCGCTGGGATTTCTTTATCACCAATCATTGCAGACACTTCTAATATTGATGGCTCTTTTACGACGAGCGGAGAAAATGACATTAGCGATACAATTTCAAAAACGGTATCATCTTCCATCGTTTTTTTGCTCATCTCGCTTGCTTCTGCGCCTGAAATTATCATTTCTCCAATAACTTCACTATTAAGCGAGGAAATAATTTTTATATAATCTATATTATTTTTAATAGGTAAGCATATTATAATTTCAATACATAACCTTGATAGTGTAGTGGGTATTGCTTCCGCGATTAACTTGTTAGTATAAATTCCAATAAGGGAACGCTTGTTTCCAATTTCAAAACGTATGTCATCACAGAAATGACAAAAGGCATGAATTTCTTTCATTTAGCGCCTCTGGTTTTTCGTTGGTGTAGTATTGCATTGAATGCTTCGCCAGGCTCTACGCCAATTGCAGCAGCAAT
Organism: Azoarcus sp.; assembly: GCA_031277415.1. Classification (GTDB taxonomy): domain Bacteria; phylum Pseudomonadota; class Gammaproteobacteria; order Burkholderiales; family Rhodocyclaceae; genus WRNU01. The sequence goes on along the minus strand of JAITMK010000127.1, from coordinate 7,245 downwards.
ACGATCAATAGTGTCGGTGCCTGGATCAAGCTGTCCAAGCTCAATGCGCGCGATATGAGACTGGCTCGTATTCAGGCGTTTTGCAAGTTCTCGTTGCGACAGGCCGGATCGTAGGCGTAGTGCGCTGAATGAAACGGCGTCTTCTGCGTAGAGATGATCCGAGAGCTGCTTACGGGCTTCGGCCATTTCTTCATCGAATCCGGGTTCATTTCTGAGCGATTCAATCAGGTCGCCGATTGATATGAACCCGGCACGAGGAACAGGTCTTGAATCAACAAATTCCAAATAACGCACATTGTCCGGCGGCGCACTTTCAGGCCTGGAGAGATTTCCAGTCTGAAATAATTCGCCTTCCCTTTTCGCTGGTTGTGTCATAGTCAAATTCCTCTTGGTCTTCCCCTTTCTTTACTACAGCAAGTATATGGATTCTATATGGATACACCTTGTACTGATATCCGTACACGATCCTGTAACTTGTCGCAGGGGTGTCAAGTACGCGCAAGCGCCACAGGTTTGTTTTCTTCCCAGGAGATTCCCATTGTTTAACGTTGACTTTTTGTTTTCCAAAAAAGTTATCTCCATGTGTTGTGAGTTTATCGGCAACAGCCCGATCAGCTTCGATCTGCTCTAACAGGGCCAGAATCGTTGCAGCCGCTTTACTGTTTTCTGTGCGGATGAACTCAATGTCCTCACGCGCGTGCTGGTGTATGTCAACGAGCATGATACATTATCCGGTATCAACATGTGTGATTTTTCGCACTGCCTCATCTCGCATTACGATTTTGAAGCCAACACTTTATACGTAATTATTGCCATTGTCATTTTATTAAAGGATGCGTCGATGCGGTTGGACGTATGCGGCATGCTGTAAGGAGATTTCTTTCCCCGGCGGCGGATTTTGCCGCTTTCCCCGCTGGCAAGGTTCTTGCTGTACATGGGCAGGAACGTTTTTTTCGGGGAAATATCATGGCAGGCTTGCTCAATATCGGGTTGTCGGGCGTCAACGCCGCGATGGGGCAACTGATTACTACCAGTCACAACATCGCCAACGAAAGCACGCCCGGTTATCACCGCCAGAGAGTCATCCAGAGCACGCTGATGCCGTATTTTTCCGGTGCCGGTTTCTTCGGAACAGGCACGAAAATGGCGGCGGTGACCCGCGCTTACGACCATTTTCTTGAAAACCAGGTGTTGAGCACAGATACCCGCAGGACGGAGTATGCGACTTACGCCGCGCAAATCCGGCAGATCGACAATATGCTTGCCGATCCTACCGTTGGACTTTCTGCGGCAATGGATGCATTTTTTGCCGAGATGCGCGAAGTCGCCGCCGATCCGACGAATCTGCCGACACGCCAGTCGTTATTGTCCAACGCGCAGGCATTGGTAGGGCGGTTCCATACGCTGAATGACCGCCTGACCGAAATCCGCGAAGGCGTGGAATACGACATCCGCGCTACCGTCGATCAAATCAATACGCTGGCAAAGGATATTGCCGAACTCAACCAGCGCATCGTGGTGGCGCAGGCGGCAGGTTCCAACAAACCGGCCAATGACCTGCTGGATCAACGCGGGCAACTGGTGACCGAACTCAATAAACTGATCCAGGTGACGACGAAGGAACAGGCCGACGGCACATTGTCCGTATTCATCGGTTCCGGCCAAAATCTGGTAATGGGCAACCGGGCCACCACGCTGGGTACGGTGCAGGACAAAAACGATCCGCAACGCTACGGTGTGGCAATCATCCCTCGTACCGGCGATCCCATCGTGATTCCCGAACGCCTGATCAACGGCGGCGTCCTGGCTGGGTTGCTCGATTTCCGGCGCGAATCGCTCGATGCCACGCAAAACCGGCTCGGAATGATCGCGGTGTCGATGGCTTCCGCCTTCAATAATCAGCAAAAACTCGGAGTCGACCTGGGCGGGGCATTGGGGCTGGATTTCTTCAAGGTGCCCGCGCCTCGTATCGTGCCCGGTGACGCTGCCGCGGTGAGTTTCGATTTCGATACCGATCCCCTTGCTGACGACATCCAGAACCTCGGTCTCCTGACCGATGCCGATTACGAACTGAAGTATGACGGCACGGACTACGTCATTACCAACCTGAGCACCAAGACCAGCAAGGTTCTGACAGCGCCCACAGACAGTTTTGAAGGTTTGAGCATCGATCTCAGCGCCTCCTCGCTGGCCGCCGGGCAGAGTGCGCTCATTCAGCCCACGCGCTATGCGGCGCGTGACATCGCGCTGGCGATCAACGATCCGCGCCAGATCGCCGCAGGCTGCCCCGTCATCGGCGATGTGCCGGTGACCAATGTGGGAACCGGCCAGATATCGAATATCACGATGAGCGATGCGACTAACGTGATCGGCCCGTGGAATCTGGAACTGGTCTACAACGCCGGAAATCTGACGCTGAACTTGACCCCGCCGCCGGGAGGCGGATTCGGCATTTCTCCGTCAAATGTTTTCAACCCGACGGCAGATTCTTCAGGAAAGACATTCACCGTGACCGTTGCGGGCGGATTTGAGTTCTCATTCACCCTCTCGGGTACCCCCCAGGATGGCGATGTCTTCAACCTGCATCCCACGGAAGCAGGCGTTGCCGACAACCGCAACGCCAACCTGCTTGTCGGATTGCAAACCGCCAAGCTGCTGTTCAGCAACGGGGCAGGCGGGCCGCCGACGGCCACCATCGATGCCGCGTATTCGCAACTGGTCAACAAGGTCGGCAACAAGACCCACGAGATGCAGACCAACGAACTCACCCAGACCGCGCTCTATGCGCAGGCGTGTGAGGCGCGTGACGCACTTTCCGCCGTCAATCTCGATGAAGAAGCCGCCAATCTCGTCCGTTATCAACAGGCGTATCAGGCGTCCAGTCAGGTCATGACCGTCGCGCAGCGACTGTTCGACGAAATCATTTCCATCATGCGTTGAGGAGACGATCATGCGCGTCAGTACCAACATGATCTACGACAGGGGAATCGGCACGATCCAGCAACTGTGGTCGAGTCTGCTGCATGCCCAGCAGGAAATCGCCACGGGCCGCCGGATACTCACCCCGGCGGACGACCCCGTCGCCGCCTCGCGCGCGCTGGACGTGAACAAGTCGCGCGTCATCAACGCACAATACAAAACGAACCTGGGTACCTCGACCGACAACCTCAGGTTGCTGGAAAACAAGCTCATGGGCGTGGGCGACATCCTGCAATACATGCGCGAAGGCGCAGTAGGCGCGGGCAACGGCATTCTCACCCAGAAGGAACTCGACTTCTTCGTCATCGACATGCGCAACCAGTTCGATTCGCTGCTGTCGCTTGCCAACACGAAGGATGTGGCCGGCAATTTCCTGTTCTCCGGCTACAAGGCGGACGTTCAACCGTTTCAGGGCGCTTACGGAAACATCAGTTACGAAGGGGATCAGGGCACGCGCACCATCCAGGTGTCCTCCTCGCGCTTCATGCCGGTGAGCCTGCCGGGGTCCGATGTCTTCGACAACACCCGGACGATGGCTGGCGCGATCAATGTTTTTCCGGGCAGTGGCAACAGCGCCGGGGCAAGTGTGACCGCCAGCTTCAACCCAAGCCCTCCGGCAGAAGCCGATATCGGGCGGCGTTATGAAATCGTCTATAACGGCCCAGGGAGCTATGAAGTTTTCGAATACGTTCCCGGTGGCGGCAGAGGGCCGCTGACTCCTCCTGTCGTCAGTGCCTCTCCCAACTTCAGTTTCAACGGTATCGACGTAGACGCCAGCGGCCTCACCGTTCCCGGTGAATCGGCTGAAATCTTCATCGCCTCCAAGAACGTCTTCGAGAACCTCGCCCTCTTCATCGACACACTGGAGAATCCGGGATCGAGCGGAGTCATCAGCGGGGCCAAGTTCGCCATCCAGAATATCGATCATGCGCTCGATACCGAACTGAGGGTGCGCGCCCAGATCGGTTCTCAACTGGTCGAACTCGAACAGTTGGGTAGCCTCAACGCCGATATGGACATCCAGTACGGCGACACCCTCAATCGCCTGGAGGGTTGTGATTACGCCGAAGCCATCTCGCGGCTCACCCGGCTGCAAACCAATCTCGAAGCCTCGCAAATGTCGTTCATGCGAGTCAGCGGGCTATCGCTCTTCAACTACCTGCGATGAACACGCGTCTTGCGCAATCTCCGCCATTTATGGCGGAGTCAAGCGAGACAAAGCATCACTTGGCGCCGAAGGCGCCCCAAAACCGTATCGAGGAATCCCCTGCCTTTAGGCAGGGGTGACTCAAAACCGGGAAGGATGAAGCCATGAAACACGTCATGCGATACGGTTTGTTTCTGCTGCCCATCGCGCTGATCGCGTGCAGCGGGTTGGGCGATACCGCCAAAAAAGGCGCCGACACCGTGATACAGACCGTCAAGGAATCTCCCGGCCCCGTGGCGGGCGCCGCAGGCGGGGTGTGGATGGCCCAACAACTGGGCTACCTCAAACCGGAATATCTTGCGGGCGCCCTCATCGCCTACAGCCTTTACGATCCTTTCGCGCCCACCTGGGAAATCCGGGTCACGGAACTCGACGGCGGATTTTGCCGCATCGATCTCAGCATGAAGCGGCTCGCCACCGGCGGCGACGGCGAAGCGCGCCAGACATTTCTTCGTGCCGCCCGCTTGCTCGTGGCGAAAGGCAGCTACGCCGGGTTTGATGAACTGCATTACGAAGAAGGCATCGATTCCACCCGTCCTTTCGCACACCGCGTTGCCAGTGGAGAGATCCGGCTCGTGAAATCGCGGCATTCGGGATCGTAGAGCCGGAAAGTTGCATCGGGGAAAAGCAGAAGATCTTACAGGTGAGAATAATTTGAGTTATATTTATATATAACAAAAATCCACTGGAGGATCGTCATGCATACAACCAATCTACGCAAGGTCGGCGGTTCGGTCATGCTGGTAGTGCCACCGGCGCTGCTTGATGTCCTGCACCTGGCGGCCGGTGCGAAGGTGGGCTTGACCGTCGATAACGGTTGCCTGGTGGTCGAACCTTCGATTCGTAAGCGCTATACCCTTGCTGAACTGCTCGCGCAATGCGACGCTTCAGCCGAAGCCTCGGCAGAAGACAGGGAGTGGCTTGATGCCCGGCCAGTCGGCGGAGAGTTGCTGTGATGGAACGCGGCGACATCTACCTCGTATCGCTCGATCCGACATCGGGCCATGAGCAACAGGGCACACGCCCGGTACTGATTGTTTCACCCACAGCATTCAACAGGCTGACGCGCATGCCGGTTGTACTGCCGATCACCACTGTTGGCAGTTTCGCCCGCACAGCCGGTTTCGCCGTCCCGCTGATGGGAGCCGGTACACAGACAACCGGTGTCGTGCGCTGCGATCAGTTGCGCACCCTGGACATTGGCTCGCGCCATGGCCGCAAACTTGAAAGCGTGCCACAGGCGATCCTGGACGAAGTGCTTGCCAAAGTTGCCCCACTTTTCGAGTGAGCACAACACCGGCCGCCCGTGCACTCGTGGTGAAAGACAGTGAATTGATTCTGCGGCTTCGCTTCGCTAAACGCGACGGGTTTTGCAGATATTCCCTGACCCGAAACTGTCCCTACGGGGGGCGGGCCTTGTGCCCGCCCATGTGCCTATAAAAATTACAACACCGCTGCAATCGCCTTCGCTACCATGGGCAGGTTCTTGTCGTTCAGGGCCGCCACGTTGATGCGGCCGCTTGATACGGCGTAGATGCCGAACTCGGTCTGGAGGCGTTCAACCTGTTCCTTTGTCAGTCCCGTGAAGGAGAACATGCCGCGTTGCTTGGCGATGAAAGAGAAATCCTTCGTGACGCCCTGCGCCTTGAGCGCGTCCGCAAGGCCCGAGCGCATGGCGCGGATGCGGTTTTTCATCCCGGCGAGTTCTTCTTCCCAGAGCGCCCTCAATTCCGGGCTGCCAAGGACGGCGGCCACGAGAACGCCGCCGTGCGTGGGCGGGTTGGAATAGTTGGTACGGATGACGCGCTTGACCTGGGAGGCGACTCGCGCCGCTTCTTCCTTGCTCGCGGTGATGATGGACAACGCACCCACCCGCTCGCCGTACAGGGAAAAATTCTTGGAAAACGAAGAAGAGACGAAGAACTGCGATCCGGCTTCAGCAAAAGCGCGCACGGCGGCGGTGTCCTCCTCGATGCTGTCGGCAAAACCCTGGTAGGCCATGTCCAGGAAGGGCACGAGGTTCTTTTCCTTGCAGATTGCAGCGACTTCCTGCCACTGGCTGCCGATGAGATCGGCCCCGGTCGGGTTATGGCAGCAGGCGTGCAGCAGCACGATGGACTGCGGCGGCAGAGCGTTGAGTTTTTGCTTCATGGCCGCGAAATCGACGCCACGCGTGGCCGGATCGTAATAAGGATAGGTTTCTACCGGGAAACCGGTTGCCTCGAACAGCGCGCGATGGTTTTCCCAGGAGGGATCGCTGATATAGAGCGTGGTTTGCGGCAGGAGTTTTTTCAGGTAATCCGCACCGACTTTCAACGCGCCAGTGCCGCCAAGCGCCTGGACGGTGAAAACGGAACCATCCGTTGCCCGCGCGGAGCCTTTTCCGAAAAGCAGGTCGCGCACGGCCTGGTTGTAGGCGGCATTCCCGTCGATAGGCTGGTAGCCGCGCGCGGGCAGGGCCTTCATGCGGGCCTCTTCGGCAGCCTTCACGGCAGCGAGCAGAGGCAATTTGCCGTTGCCGTCGTAATACACACCGACACCGAGATTCACTTTTTCGGCGCGAGTATCGGCGTTGAAAGCTTCGGTCAGTCCAAGGATAGGATCACGTGGCGCCATTTCGACGGCGGCAAAAAGCGAGGCGGACATTTCTTCTCCAGTATTCAGTAGATAGAAGTTGAGGGACGTGCCGGGCCTGAAGGCAATACCAGTTCGCCCCGCCGGTTACGGCTTTTCCATGACGAAGAGCCAAAAACTGTGAAAGTCTACCATGACATCAAACATAAACATCCAGAGCATTTTTTGTTTAAGTGCTTACGAGCACACCATCAACACCATTAAAACTTATTTGTCATTTTACGCAAAATCGAAAAATCCATGTGGCGAATAGATGCAGCGACTTTGCCTGACGGCTCCGCGCAAAATGACAGGATGGAGAAAAGTGGGTAGTGTCTCAGTTTCAAAATGCCTGCCCTCCTACGTCATTGCAGCGCAACGCGAAGCGTAGGCGCGGAATCCAGGCACCGCGTGGATCCTGCGACTTCGCGCAGGATGACGGGGAC
>JAITMK010000163.1 GCA_031277415.1 Azoarcus sp. | reverse complement strand
CCTGTAAACATCGTGACGGGAAAACCGACAGCGAAAAGATTGAGTTGAGGCGATGCGCGGGTAAGCACGCCCATTGCGATGTTGGTGACAAGGAGCACCGCAAGCATGGGAAGCGAAAGCAGGAAGCCGGTAGCAAAAATGGCGGCCCCGGCGCGGGGAATAAAGCTCCAGCCCTGCCCGTGGAGTCCCGCGCCGACTGGCAGCCATTCAAAACTGCGCACCAGCAGTTCGACCATAATCAGGTGGCCGTCGAGAGAAAGAAAGAGCAGAGCGGCAACCATGCCCATGAAATCGGCAAGCACGGCGCTTTGTCCGCCGGAACTGGGGTCGAAGAACAAGGCAAAGGAAAGCCCCATCTGCATGCCGATGAAAGAACCGGCAACGTCAATGGCGGCGAAAACGAGTCGGATGGTAAAACCGATGGCGGCCCCGATGAACACCTGCTGCCCCAGGATCATGAGACCGATGCCGGAGCCTGGCGCAATGTCGGGCATGGGCGGCGCGGCAGGCAGAACGGCCACCGCAATACCCAGCCCGACGACCAGACGCATGCGAATGGGCAAGCCGCGATTGGAGAAGATGGGGGCAGACATCATCATCCCGAGCAGGCGCACGAGCGGGTATATGAAGGCGGCAAGCCAGGCATCGAGTTGAGCAGAGGTGACGCTGAAGAACATGGAAAAATGTTTCCTGTTTTGGATTCCCGCTACGGCATCGTAGGGGCGTTGCGTGCAACGCCCTGGTATCCGCCAACACGCGCCGCGCTAACCGATCATTGCCGGAATGGAACTGTAGATCCTTCTCATGAAGTCGGTAATGGTCGTGATCATCCACGGCCCGGCAAGCACGAGGGTGAGGAAAATCGACACGACCTTGGGTACGAAGGTGAGGGTCATTTCGTTGATCTGGGTGGCCGCCTGGAAGATGCTGACGATAAGCCCTGTCACGAGCGCGGCGAGAAACAGCGGCGCAGAAATCATGAGGGTTACTTCAACGGCCTGACGGCCCAGATCGATGACGGCGGTAGGGGTCATGATGGTTTCTCCAGAACAGGGAGCGGCATAGCCTGCTAGACGGAAAAGCTGCGCACCAGCGAGCCGATGATCAGCCCCCATCCATCGACGAGCACGAAAAGCATGAGTTTGAAAGGCAAGGAGATAATGACGGGCGACATCATCATCATGCCCATCGACATGAGGACGGAGGCAACGACCATGTCGATGATGATGAAGGGAATGAAGACGATGAAGCCGATCTGAAAGGCGGTTTTGATCTCGGAGGTGACGTAGGCGGGAATGACGACGCGCATCGGCAATTCCTCGGGTTTGTCGACCCCTTCGATTTTTGCCATTTCGCTGAAGAGGGAAAGGTCGGAGGCGCGCACCTGATGAAGCATGAAGGCGCGCATGGGGACGATGGCGCGATCCAGCGCCTGTCCGGCATCGATCTCGCCTTCGGACATGGGTTTGTATGCGTCGGTGTAGACCTTATCCGCCACCGGGGACATGATGAAAAAGGTGAGAAAAAGCGCAAGCCCGAGCAACACCTGATTGGGAGGCGAGGTCTGGGTTCCCATTGCCTGGCGCATGAGGGCGAAAACAATGATGATGCGGGTAAAACTCGTCATCATCAGCACCATCGCGGGAATGAAACTCAACAGCGTGAGTAGCAGCAGAGTTTGTACGGGCAGGCTGTAGAGCGTGCCGCCGCCGGGCGCGGGGGAAGTGGTCAGCGCAGGCAGTCCCGGGAGGTTGAGATCGATTTCCTGCGCGCCGACCGCCAGAGGGAGTGCGGCGAACAAGCAGGCGGCGGCAGTGGAGAGATAGGTCCTAATCCGCATTGCGACGGCCCTTCAGAGCTTGAGCCAGCCGGTTGGCGAAGGAGGTGGCGATAGCGGTGACGGGGCCGGGATTGCCGGCAGGCGTGGCGGAAGCGGATGCAAGGGGCAGTTCGTCATGCCCGAACACATGCAGCGTGCGTACATTGTTAGGAGTAACGCCGAGCATGAGTATTTTTTCCCCGGCTTCGATCAATACCACCTTTTCTCGCGGCCCGACCGCCGTAACCCCGAGGACGCGCAGAAGGCCGTTACCGCGAATGGGAGAGGAGAAACGCTTCAGCAGCCAGACGCAACCGGCAAGAATGGCGAATACGAGCACAAGCCCGAAAAGCATTTGCCCGACACCGACAAGCGGATCAGGAATGGCAGCGGATGCCTCGGAGGCAGCCCGGCAGCGGATGGGAAACAGGGCAACCGCGGCAGGCAGTGCGGGCAGGCGAAAAACGGGCAGCAATTTCATTGCTCTCTCGCATGGGCGGACCGCAGTGATTTCGGTTTAGCCGGATACAGAAAAATTCGAATAGTGGGTTCATGCTGTATCGGATTAAACAAAACCGCTCCGGCTCAGTGATGAAGTTTTCGCATACGTTCAGCGGGGGTGATGATGTCGGTGAGACGTATTCCGAATTTGTCGTTGACGACAACGACTTCGCCTTGCGCAATCAGGGTTCCATTGACCAGTACATCCATCGGTTCCCCGGCCAGCCCGTCGAGTTCCACGACGGAACCGTGCGCCAGTTGCAGCAGGTTGCGGATCGTGATCTTGGTACGCCCGAGTTCAACGGTGATCTGGACGGGAATGTCCAGGATCATGTTGTAGTCGCTGAGCGAATTGGGTTTGCTTCCTTCACCCAGGTTTTCAAAAAGCTGGCTTGCCGGTTTCGCCTGGTAGGGCGATTCAGCGGCAGCGGCCAGATCAGCCGCAACTCTTTCGGATTCGTAATCCAGCGTGTTCTCGGCCTGCTCCTGCATGGCGGCGGCCCAGTCGTCCTCATCGACACCGTCATCGCCGGTTTCGGCGGCAGCGGAGTCGGCAACCTGCTCCTGTTCCTGCATGGCGGCAGCCCAATCGTCCTCACTTACCGGAGTTTGGGGCTCTTGCGCTTCGGTGGCGTCCTGGGTCTCGGCGCTGTAGTCGTCGTCAGCCATGGTGTTGGCCTCCTGCCAGCAAATTGAGTGGTTCGCTACTGCCGATCATTCTCTCAATCATGATGGCATATTGTTGATTCCGGCTCCCGGAGTGGCACTCCAGCACGGGTACACCGTCGATTTCTGCCTCCAGAAATTCAGGAACGTTGAGCGGAATCACGTCGCCGACGCGCATGTTGACGATATCGCGCAGGGTGGCTTTAGCTGTACCGAGATTGCAGATGAGTTCGACTTCCGCGCCCTGTAACTCCTGCGACAGCATTGTGACCCAACGTTTGTCCTGGGTGAGATGGTCGCTTTGCATCGTCGAATAGAGCAGGTCGCGTATCGGTTCCAGCATCGAGTAAGGAAAGCAGAGATGCATGTCGGACTGAATATCTCCCATCTCCAGCGTGAAGCCGATTGCGACGACGATCTCGGAAGGCGTGGCGATGTTGGCGAACTGTGAGTTCATTTCGGATCGCACGTATTCAAGTTCGATCTGAAAGACCGGCGCCCACGATTTGCTGTATTCGGTAAACACCACGTTGAGCAAACCCTGGATGATGCGTTGTTCGGTTGGCGTGAAATCCCTGCCTTCCACCCGTGTCTGGAAGCGCCCGCTGCCGCCGAACATGCTGTCGATCACGGTGAAGACGAGCTTGGGATTGAACACGACCAACCCGGTTCCGCGCAGCGGTTTGGCGAGGACCAGATTGAGATTGGTGGGCACAACCAGGTTGCGCACGAATTCGGCATATTTTTGCACCTTGATCGGGCCGACTGAAACTTCGACGTTGCGGTGCATGTAGTTGAAAAGGCCGATTCTCAGGTAACGCGCAAAACGCTCATTGATGAGCTCCATCGTGGGCATCCGCCCGCGCACGATGCGCTCCTGGGTGGCCATGTTATAGGAACGCACTCCTCCCGGCTCTGCTTCCTCCTGGCTGGGTTCGTCAATCTCTCCATTCACGCCACGCAGCAGCGCATCAACTTCTTCCTGAGAGAGAAAATCCGTAGGCATGGCCTGTTCTCGTCATTGAACGATGAAGGAGTTGAACAACACGCCCTGAATTGGCCCATAGGGAGTCTGGGCTTGCGGCACTTCAGGCGGCGGAGGCGGGACGCCGAACATGGCGTTCAACCCTCTGAGGATTTCATTCTGCAATTTCTCCTGCCCTAAATCGTTTTGCACGTCGTCGATGGTTTTCGATGTCAGTATCATATTGATACGATTACGTATTTCAGGTGTCCAGCCCTTGAGCGCATCGGCTGTCTTCTGCTCATTGACCCTCAAGGAAATGTTTGTCTGCAGATAGTGGCTGTTTTCGTCCTCTGCAGTACGCAGGTTGACGGTGAAAGGGTCCAACTGGACAAATATCGGCGGCTTGCTGATGTCGATCGCAGAAGCGAATGGCGTGGGCACGGCAGAAGGCTGAACCATTCTCTCGGCAGAGACTTCCGGGGCAGAAGCGGTAGTTGAGCCTTTTTTTGCCAGCAGCAGCAGACCGATCACTGTAATCACCAGGAGGAAGGCGAATACCGCGATCAACAAGATGATGATCAGCAACTTGCTGCTACGCCTGGCAGGCGAAGGCACGGGGGAGGGAATTCCTGTCATGGAAGAAGTGTCGGGCGTTGGCGCCATCTGAGTTCTCCTTTTCTACGCTCGATTATCGCTGGCCTGTATTGCAGCCAAGCGTGGAAAAGTGGGGCGTAGCACCCCTTATTTATCCGCTTCAGGCAAAAGTATTGACCAACCCGCTATCCAATCTCGACCAATTCTGCGGTGTGACGCCAGTGGCGGCGGCATCGTCGTCATGAATATCGGTTATGTGATCGCCCGCGCGGTGTGTATTTTCACCGCTCTGCGTCCGATCTTCGTCAGAAGTATTCACATTGCTTTCCCCGAGGGTGATCCCCGCTTGCGCAAGCAGTTCGCGCAAACGGGGCATGGCCTGTTCCAGCGCTTCGCGCGCGGACTGCGAGGAGGCCAAAAACTGGGCCGTACTTTGATCGCCGTTGAGATGGATCGAGACTTCAACCTTACCAAGGAGGGGGGGAGTAAGGATGAGTTCGGCACGGCTTTCGGCACGGCCCAGCATCCACATGACTCGGTTGCCGATTTCCTCTGCCCAGGCTTTTTGCCCCGCACCTGCCGGGATGGTGAATTGGGACAAAACCGCAGCCGCCTGCGTGGGGAGCCGCGGCGGATTTAGCATGGGGATTTCCCCGGCGTTTACCGTAACTCCGGCCGGAGCGGCTCGTGTGCCAGCGCTTTCGTGCAAGGTCGCCGAAAGCGCATTGGAGGCGTTTACCGTCATGCCGAATGCGGTAGCGGCATTGATTCGTACCGGGGACTCGTTACCCGTGCCGGATAGCACGGCGTTCGCAGAGGCTGAAGGCCGAAGAGTGCGGCTCGCGAGCACCGCATTCGGGTTCGTTCCCTGGTTATCGTTGCTGCCGCATCCGGCATTATCTTCCATGCCCGTATCGGTTTGCATGGCAACCGGTGAGGAGAGGTTGGCGGACGCTTCCGGATGCCGGGGATGCCCGTGCATGACCGTTCCCCGGGCAGGGGAGTCCGGGGCGGGTACGTTCTCCGGGATGTTTTTCGCAATCTCTCCGGCAATGCCGCTCAGCAGAGCGGCAATCGTTGCCGGTAAATCCGGCGAAATAGTGGCGCCCGCAGATTGAGGTTGGAGGGGGAGTTCGGCTGATGTGTCGTTTTCGGCAGTCTTTTCGTCTGTCTCTGCGGGCTTGGTGGCTTCAGCGGGCTTACCTGTCTCTGCAGGTTTGCCGGTTTCAGCGTGTTGGGGAGGGGGTGTGTTTTGCTTTTCGACAGACTGTTTCATGTTTTGTTCAGTCTCCGGCGGCTTGTTTTGACCGCCTGCGCGCATTGGCTCCCGTGCGGGTTCTTGTGATGGGAGCCGGGTGTTGCCGCCGGTAGAGAAAGAATCGCCGGGCGAGCGCGAGGGTTCGCGTAGGACTTCGGAAGAAGCAGATGTGCGGGGAGGATGAACGTTCGTCAGAGCAGGGAGTTCGGATGTGCGGTCACTGATGCCGTTTTGCATTTGACCCTGCAAAAAGTCGGAAAAACTCAAATTAAACAGCCCATTGCCAGCATTACGGCTGATATCGGGGTTCGCCGCCGCACTGAAAGCGGAGAAAATCAGCGCGCTGCTGGAAGCCGGGGTAGCCATGATCTTGCCCTCGTTCGCATGTGTTCATGCGTGTAGCAGCAAGACGTGTGCCAGGTGATGGTTATCGGGGCATTATTCCGCAAAACCTCCGTTTTGCGGAATAAGTTGGTATCGACAATGTTGCAACAAACCTGCCTCTGAGCTAGTATCAGGCCAAACTTCCGCCAAACGGAATTTTTCATAATATATAAATAAACAAACCCTGTTGAGTGAGGTTACAATATGCGTTTGTCAATTCAAAAATGGGGGAACAGCGCAAGTGTGCGCTTGCCTGTTGTGCTCCTGGAGCAGATCGGTGCGGAAATCGGTTCTACGCTGGATGTAACTGTCACTCAAGAAGGACTGTTGCTCAAGCCGAAGCGTCGACCAAGCTACAAGCTTGAGGACTTGCTTGCCGAAATGCAGGGGAGCGAACTGCCTCGCGTTGAGGGCTGGGATGAAATGCCCGCACAAGGAAAGGAGATAGTCGATGGCCTACACGCCGGAACGCGGGGACATAGTTCATCTTGAATTCGATCCGTCAGCGGGTCACGAAATGAAAGGGCAGCACTTTGGATTGGTCGTTAGCTCAAAGGCTTTCAATCACACCGGGTTTGCGTTGATTTGCCCGATTTCGCAGGGCGCTGCCGCTCGCAATTTTGGAATGATCGTTACACTCATGGGCAGCGGGACGAATACACAAGGCGCCGTGCATTGCCATCAGGTCAAATCGCTGGACTGGAAGGTACGGCGGGTCAAACTCAGGGAAACAGCCCCTCAACACGTGGTAGACGAAGTGCTGGCCCGGCTTGAGGCTATTCTTTTGGAATAATTCACGTCTTTGCATCTCATGCACGACCCCGTAGGGGCGGCATCCTGCCGCCCGGTGAATTGCGTGAACGAACGTGCGGTATATCGGGCGACCACAGATCGCCTAGAGCGGTTTTTGTTAAAGTGGATACATCCTGGATTTCCGCCTTCGCGGGAATGACGGGGGTTTTTGCGGGAATGACGGGGAAAACAACCAGAAACGCGTCATCCCCGCGCAGGCGGGGATCCAGAAAATCCGGGCAAATAAGTTCATGTTGTGCACGACTAAACAAAAACCGCTCTAA
>JAITMK010000007.1 GCA_031277415.1 Azoarcus sp. | reverse complement strand
TCATCTATGATAAACTTCCCGATCAGGATGATTTTATTCTGGAGATGGAATTGTTTAATAAAAAAATACCGAACGGGAAGGTAAGCACAACGGCAGAATTGGGCAAACTTGTTGCAGAGCAACGCAAGGCACAAGGATTGACACAAGTAGACCTCGCCGGTCTGGGCCGGACGGGTAGCCGATTCATCGGCGACCTTGAGCGAGGCAAGGGTACTGTGCAGTGCGATAAGGTTCTACATATCCTGAACTTGCTTGGACTCGATGTCGTCATCGTGGAGCGAAGGCGATGAAACAACTTGATGTTTTTATGGGCACTGACCAGATTGGGTATCTGCGTGAGCGCGATGATGGCGTGCTGATTTTCGGTTACAACAGCGCGTGGTTTGCAACCGGAAAGGCAGTGGCGCTTTCGCCGGAGTTACCTTTAAGCGAGCAGGAGCATGTCGGGCAAGCAGTTACTGCTTACTTTGACAATCTACTGCCAGAGGGCAGTGTACGAGACTTCATTGCTCGTGTTGAGCACATTTCTCCAAACAACGTATTTGGGCTACTTGAACGATTTGGCGGCGATACCGCCAGTGCTTTTTCTTTGTTGCCGCAAGGACAAACACCATCTGCGGAGCCGCACTATCTGCCTGTTCCCATGGAGGCAATTCGCGAATGGTTTGCAACATCGCGAGGAATTCCACTGAATATTACCGGAGAGCAAGCTCGGATGTCCCTGTCTGGAGCGCAAGACAAGCTGACGGTTTTCGTTGGCGAAGACGGAGCCATGGCCATTACTCTTGGTTCCGCTCCATCCAGTCATATCATCAAACCGTCGATGGGATACCCGTCACAGATTCCGCAAACTGCGATCAACGAGGCGTTGGTGATGACGTTAGCCAAGGCCATCAAATTAGATGTACCTGACGTTCAGTTCATGCCCGAGCTTGATGCAGTGGTTATATCGCGCTACGACCGGGAAATTACACCAGGAGGGCGGTTAAAACGCCTTCATCAAAATGATCTATGTCAGATCATGGGAGTTCCATCACAACGCAAGTACGAATCCGAAGGTGGGCCGTCGCTCAGGATGTGCATTGATGCAATCATGCAGCACAGCAGTCAACCCGCGCTCGACAAGAAGCGGATGATTGAATGGGTTGCTTTCAATTTGGCTATCGGAAACATGGATAGTCACGCAAAAAATATATCACTACTTGTTGTTAACGAGCGAACGAGACTAGCCCCTTTCTACGATATGGTCTGCACGACTGTTTATCCCAACCTGAGTAAGAAATTCGCCTTCAAGATTGGTGGCGAAAACCGCCCCGGCTGGATCATGAATCGGCACTGGGAGCGATTTGCGGGTGATATTGATGTCAAACCGCAGCTAATAACAAAAATTAGACTTGATATGAGCGAACGTATTGAGTCAGCCCTGCCTGAAGTTTGCGATTCGCTACGCCAGGTGGTGAACCGTGCGGAAGGATTGGCAATGATCGAGCGTGTAGAGGCAGAGGTGCGACGCTCGGTAGGACAGCTAAGAGCACATGCTACTGCGTCAGCGGTGCCAGCCCCACTTCATACAGCACCAGTCCCAACATCACCCGACAATGCACTTTTGGGCTTTGACCATTACCTGAAAACTAAAATCAGTGCCGCTCAACGAGCCTTTGAGGACGCTCAGGAGACATTTTGGGCTTGTGGCGACTCACTGCCTGCCTTGCGATCAGAAATTGAACAACACGCCCGTGCTACTGGAACCGACCCGCACGCATTACTCGCCTCAGTTTTTTCCGATGCACCTCCCGATGACTTCAAAAAACGGATCGCGGACGCTGTAGCAGCTTCCAATGAGGTACAGACGCTCCACGACAGTGTTCGCCACGCGAAACACAACCTTGAGAAGCAGCTTTGCCGCGCATCTGGCCCTTCCAGCCCCACTGCTGAGAATGACACGGGATACGAGCCATAATCCCTCGTTATCGGTAATCCCCATGCACGACTGCCTGACTCCACGGCAAGTACGGCCTTTACGTCATTGGGCCAGAAATGCGCTCGTCTTGTGGGCGTTTCTTTCACGCTAACGCCGCCGCGCCAGCCTTTGGAGCGTCCGTTCCCGTCCGAGGACTTCCACGACGGCATCGATTGACGGGGTGTGTTCCACGCCAAGCAAAACGACCCTCAAGGGAATGGCAATCTGCGGCATTTTCAGGGCGCACGATTGCATGACTTCCTTGATTGCCTGATTGATTGCGCTTTTTTCCCAAACCGGCAGGGCGGCAAATCGGGTTTCTAGGGCCGTGAGCGCTTCGAGTGCCGGGGGGGTAAGGTGTTTTTCAGCGAGTTCGGCGGGCAACTCACTCGTCCGGTAAAACGGCGCGGCAGCGTCGGCCAGTTCGTTGAGATTGCCCACGCGTTCCTTGTAGAGCGTCGTGATCGAAACAATGTGAGGGCCGTTTGCCGGGTCGATGCCGCGCTTGAGCAACCGGGCGGCAGTTTCTTCTGCCAGACGATCATCGCTTGCCGCCTTGATGTACTGCGCATTGAGCCAGATCAGTTTGTCCGTATCGAAGCGCGCCGCCGAGGGGGTGATGTGATCGAGGTCGAACCATTCGACGAACTGTTCGCGGTTGAAAAATTCGTCATCGCCGTGGCTCCAGCCCAGGCGGGCAAGATAATTGATGACCGCTTCCGGCAGGAAACCGTCTTCGTGATACTGCATCACGCTCACTGCGCCATGGCGTTTGGAGAGTTTCGTGCCGTCGGAACCGAGGATCATCGACAGATGCGCGTACTGCGGCAGCGGGGCGCCAAGTGCGGCCAGTACATTGATCTGGCGCGGTGTGTTGTTGACGTGGTCGTCTCCGCGGATGACGTGGGTGATGCCCATGTCCCAGTCATCGACCACCACGCAGAAGTTATAGGTTGGCGAGCCGTCCGCGCGAGCAATGATGAAATCGTCCAGTTCGGTGTTATTGATTTCGATCCGTCCCTTGACCAGATCGTCCCAGGCCACCAGGCCGTCAACCGGGTTCCGAAAGCGCACTACCGGTTCTGCGCCTTGCGGCGGGGGCGGCAGCGTTTTACCGGGTTCGGGCCGCCAGCGTCCGTCGTAACGCGGTTTTTCATTGCGAGCTTCCTGCGCGGCACGCAGGGCATCGAGTTCTTCCTTCGAGGTATAACAGTAATAAGCCGTTCCGGCGGCAAGCATCTGCCGGATTACTTCCCTGTAGCGATCCATGCGGCGCGTCTGGTAGAACGGCCCCTCGTCGTGTTCCAGTCCAAGCCAGTCCATGCCGTCGAGGATGGCCTGCACCGCCTCCGGCGTGGAACGCGCGAGGTCGGTATCTTCGATGCGCAGAACGAAGCTGCCGCCGTGGTGGCGGGCATATGCCCACGAAAACAGGGCGGTGCGCGCCCCTCCGATGTGCAGATAGCCGGTCGGGCTGGGGGCAAAGCGGGTGCGGACGGTCATGGTGCGTGTTTTGAATTACGGTTCGAAGACTTCGGCATCTTTCAATAGCCGCCCGGTTCGGTCTTTTTCGGATAACAGAGGCTCACCCGACTCCTCCAGCGGCCATTCGATGCCGATCTCGGGATCGTTCCAGAGAATGCACCGCTCATGTTCCGGCGCGTAGTAATCGGTGGCCTTGTACATGAAATCGGCGCTTTCGCTCAAAACAACGAACGCATGCGCAAACCCTGGGGGAATCCAGAACATGCGATGCCCATCTCCACCAAGCTCGACTCCGGTCCAGCGGCCAAAATACGGGGAACTCCGGCGCACATCTACCGCAACGTCGAACACTCGCCCGTGCGTCACCCTGACGAGTTTGCCCTGTGGTTGCCGGACTTGATAGTGCAGCCCTCGCAACACGCCGCGCGCCGAGCGCGAATGGTTGTCCTGCACGAAAACAGGATCGAGTCCGGTTGCCTCGCGGAACGCGCGCGCGTTGTAGCTTTCAAGGAAAAAACCGCGCGCATCGCCAAACACTTTCGGTTCGAGGATCAGCACACCGGGCAGTGCGGTGGGAATGACATTCATCAAAACACCCGGTCTTCAAGCAGACGTTGCAGATAGCGGCCATAGCCGTTCTTTGCCAGCGGGGCCGCCGCGCGCATGAGATCTTCGTCACTGATCCAGCCAGCCCGCCAGGCGATTTCTTCCGGACAGGCTACCATGAGCCCCTGGCGCTTTTGAATGGTCTGAATGAAAAGCCCCGCTTCCAGCAAACTCTCATGGGTTCCGGTATCGAGCCAGGCGTGGCCGCGACCCATGACCTGCACATCGAGTTCTCCCCAGGCCAGGTATTGCGAATTGACATCGGTGATTTCCAGTTCCCCGCGTGCGCTGGGCTTCAGCCCGGCGGCAATATCGGCCACCCGGTCATCGTAGAAATAGAGTCCCGTCACGGCGTAGCGGCTTTTTGGATGAGCCGGTTTTTCTTCCAGGCTCACGGCACGACCGGCAGAGTCGAACTCGACCACGCCGTAGCGCTCGGGGTCATTGACCGGGTAAGCAAACACCGTCGCACCCGATGATTGCGCATTGGCCTGGATCAGATCATTACCCAGGTCGTGACCATAAAAAAGATTGTCGCCCAGCACCAGCGCCGATGATGCGCCGTCGATAAAGCTTCTGCCGATGATGAAGGCTTGCGCCAGCCCGTCCGGACTGGGTTGCACCGCATAGGAAATATTCATTCCCCACTGCTCGCCACTACCGAGCAATTGCTCGAAACGCGGCGTGTCCTGCGGCGTAGAGATGACGAGAACATCCCGGATGCCCGCGAGCATCAACGTCGCGAGCGGGTAATAGACCATCGGTTTATCGTATATCGGCAAGAGCTGTTTGGATACAGCCAATGTCGCCGGATGCAGGCGGGTACCGGAACCGCCCGCAAGGAGGATGCCTTTGCGTGTTTTCATTCTTTTATGATAATACGGAGTTTAGAATTTCATCCAGCAACCGCATCACTCCAAATTGCCAGTCGGGTAAATGAAGACCAAAATCAGCCTGCAACCGTGTGGTATCAAGGCGTGAATTCAGCGGACGTACAGCGGCTGCCGGCCAATCGGTTGAGCGAATCGGCGCGATTTCCTTTACCTTGAGCGCTAAACCCTGGCGACGGGCTTCTTCGATCACAAAACTGGCATACGCATGCCAATTGGTCTCTCCCGACGCGGCGAGGTGATACAGGCCACCAGGATGATCCGTGGTCAGGACACTGCGCACGAGGTGAGCCGTCACATCGGCAAGCAGTTCTGCTCCGGTTGGTGCGCCAACCTGATCGCTGACCACTGTCAAACGATCACGCTCAGCCGCCAGTTGCAGCATGGTGCGCGCGAAATTGCTGCCATGCATGGAATAAACCCATGAAGTGCGCAAAATCAAATGTCGACAGTTGCTCGCCCGAATCGCCTCCTCGCCTGCGAGTTTGCTTTTGGCATAAACCGAAAGAGGGTTGGGCAAATCGTCTTCACGCCACGGGCGTTCGCCGCGACCGTCAAACACATAATCGGTTGAATAATGCACAAGCCAGATACCGCGCGTAGCAGCCTCCCCGGCAAGCACCTCAAGTGCAGCAGCATTGACACGGTGCACAAGTTCAGGTTCGCTCTCGGCACGGTCGACGGCGGTATAAGCGGCAGCATTGACGATTACGTCGGGTGACACCGCCGCTACTGTGGCTCGCAAACCTGCTTCATCGGTCAGATCACCAACAAGCCCTTCACCGCCGTCCTGATCCAGTGTCACCACTTCGCCGAGCGGTGCTAGCGTGCGTTGTAACTCCCAGCCAACCTGTCCATTCTTGCCAAAAAGCAAGATCTTCATCTTTTTTCCTACGGGATGTATCGCGAGTCAAGTTAGCTTGGGATACAAAGCATTCAGAGGAAGAAATTCCTTTGACCACTTATCTATACGCCGCGATGCGTTACATCATATCATTCGCCATGCCGTATTGCACGGCCAGCCAGTCGCGATAGGCTCCGCTCTGCACGTCGGCCACCCAGCGCGGGTGCGCAAGATACCACTGAACCGTTTTACGCAGGCCGCTCTCGAAAGTTTCCGCCGGTCGCCAGCCAAGTTCCTGCCTGATCTTTTTCGCGTTGATCGCGTAACGACGGTCATGCCCGGGGCGATCCGTCACAAAAGTAATGAGCCGGTCGCGGCGTCCCGCTGCGTCGTCCGGCCAAAGTTCATCCAGCAACGTGCATACCGTCCGCACGATATCGATATTGGTTTTTTCATTCTCGCCCCCGACGTTGTATGTCTGACCGGGCCGTCCCTGCGACAGCACAATGCGCAGGGCGCGGCAATGATCGCCTACATAGAGCCAGTCCCGCACATTCAGACCGTCCCCGTACACCGGCAGGGGTTTCCCTGCAAACGCATTGACGATGGTGAGCGGGATCAATTTTTCCGGAAACTGGAAAGGGCCGTAGTTGTTTGAGCAATTCGACGTCACCACTGGCAATCCGTAGGTGTGGAACCAGGCTCGCGCCAGATGATCCGATGCCGCTTTACTTGCGGCATACGGACTGTTGGGCTGATACGGGTTCTCCTCGGTAAACGGCGCGTCATCCATCTGAAGGGAGCCATACACCTCATCCGTGCTGACATGCAGAAAACGGAAGGATTCCCGTTCAGTTCCTTCCAACATGTTCCAGTAAGCACGCGCCGCCTCAAGCAGGGTAAACGTGCCTTCGATATTGGTATGGATGAACTCCCCCGGCCCATGAATCGAACGGTCGACATGGCTCTCGGCAGCGAAATGTACGATTGCGCGGGGGCGGTATTTTTCAAGCACTCCGTCAAGCAGATTCCGGTCACAGATGTTGCCCTGTACGAACACATGGCGCGGGTCGTCCATGACTGTTTCCAGCGTCTCCAGATTGCCCGCGTAGGTCAGTGCATCCAGGTTGAGCACTGGCTCACCGTTTTCCGCCAGCCAGTCGAGAACGAAGTTACTGCCGATGAAGCCTGCACCGCCCGTTACCAGAATCATGGAAATATCCCGTCATAAATCAAATACAAAGATGGCCGGTGATACTAGCGCATTGGACAGTTTAGCGCCAAAACAAATTCGCCATTCCCCGGGAAAAAAACATACGCCTGTCCATATTCCGGTGGGCAGACCAAATGGTTTGCATCCTCCTGTCTGTTTGTAGTAACATAACTACATCTATAACTGGAGTTGGATGTTGTTGCCATGACCATCACGACCGTATCCAGCCGGGAGTTGAATCAGGACGTTACCGGCGCAAAGAAAGCGGCCAAGAGCGGCCCTGTATTCATCACAGATCGTGGTAAGCCTGCTCATGTGCTGTTGAGCTTCGAGGAATACCAGCGGCTTACAAAACAGCGCCGGAATATTGCCGATGCATTGGCGATGCCGGGCGTTGCAGACATTGAGTTTGAGCCGCAACGCATGATGATCGAAATCCGGTCGGCTGATTTCTCATGATGTACGTTCTCGATACCAACGTGGTGTCTGAACTGCGAAAGGTTCGCGCAGGCAAGGCTGATCCAAATGTTGCGGCATGGGCTGAAAGCGTCGACGCCGCCGAACTTTTTGTGTCCGCCATCACCATTATGGAACTGGAGCTTGGCGTTTTGTTGATTGAGAGAAAGGACGCTACCCAGGGAACTGTGCTGCGAACGTGGCTGGAACAGCATGTCTTGCCGGAATTTGCCGGGCGGACGTTACCCGTCGATACAGCCGTTGCACAACGCTGTGCCCGGTTGCACGTGCCCGACAGGCGCAATGAGCGCGATGCGCTCATTGCGGCAACGGCACTTGCACATGGTATGACAGTAGTGACTCGCAACGTGGCCGATTTTCAATCCACAGGAGTGTTACCCATCAATCCGTGGGAGCAGGTTCGATAAGGCAGGCGTTACATCCGCTGCGCCAGTTGCAGGCACCGGCCTATTTTGTGACCTCTTTACCCCGTTTTTCAACTCAGGCAAACAACCGCGCAATGCCATCGAGCCCGGCGTGGTCGAGGCAGCAGTCGGCAAATTCGCGCAATGCGGGTTTGGGGCGGTAGGCGACACCGAAACCGGCTGCGCGGAACATGGGGATGTCGTTGGCTCCGTCGCCGCAGCACAGAACCTGCTCCGGGGCGAGGCCGAGGGCGTCACGGGTAGCGGTAAGGTGATCGGCCTTGGCCTGGGCGTCGATCACGGGGCCGATCAGGCGCCCGGTGAGACGGCCGTCGACAACTTCCAGTTCATTGGCCCAGGCGTAGTCGAAACCGAGTTCCCGCCGCATGTGATCGGTGAAATAGGCGAAGCCGCCGGAGACGAGCGCGGTGCGCACCCCGGCGGCCTTGAGGCGGACTATGAGGGCTTCGGCCCCGGGGTTGAGCCGCAGACGCTTGGCGTAGACCTTGGCCAGCGCCTGTTCATGTAACCCGGCCAGCAGGGACACGCGGCGCTCCAGCGAAGTGTGGAAGTCGATTTCTCCACGCATCGCCGATTCGGTGAGGGCGGCGACCTCGGACTTGACCCCCTGCATGTCGGCGATCTCGTCGATGCACTCGATATTGATGAGGGTGGAATCCATGTCGGTGACGAAGAGACCGAAATCGCTTAAACGACGCCCCTTGGGTATCCAGGCCCAGTCGAGCGCGTTGTCCGCGCAGAAACAGGTGAGTCCGGCAGCAATACGCTCGCGGTTTTTTACTTCAAACCGGCAGGCACCGGCGTCGATGACTTCGATGCCGTCCGCACCGATAAGCCTGGACAAAGACTGAATCGTGGCGGGATTCAGCGTGTTGCCCTGAACGACCAGGTTCATTCGGGCATGCCCCGTTTTCCCAATGTGTCGCGCAAAATCGAATCGGCGGAACGAATCATCTCGACGGTCGTTTCCCATCCGACGCAGGCATCTGTAACCGAACAGCCGTATTTGAGTTGCGAAAGATCGGCGGGGATGGATTGGTTGCCTGCCACAAGGTTGCTTTCGATCATCAGTCCGACGATGGAACGGTTTCCGTCACGAATCTGGTTGATGACATCTTTCATCACCAAAGGCTGCATTTCGGGGCGTTTCCAGGAATTGCCGTGTGAGCAGTCGATGACGATGTTATGGGGTAATCCGGCCTTGGCAAGCGCCTGTTCGGTACAGGATACAGACACGGAATCGTAGTTTGGCCGTTCCCCGCCGCGCAGCACGATGTGGCCGTAACGGTTGCCGCGCGTGCGCACGATGGCGGATTGCCCCTGGAAGTTGAGACCAAGGAAACTGTGCGGGTTGGCTGCCGAGAGGATGGCATTGATGGCGGCGGTGACATCACCGTCGGTGGTGTTCTTGAAGCCGACCGGCGTCGAGAGGCCGGAAGCCATTTCGCGGTGAGTTTGCGATTCTGAAGTGCGCGCCCCGATGGCCGTCCAGGAAATGAGGTCGCCATAATACTGAGGAGCGATGGGGTCGAGCGCCTCGGTAGCGATGGGCAGACCGATGCGCGAAACTTCACGCAGGAAGTGGCGCGCCTTTTCCATGCCCAGATCGATCCGAAAAGAGTCGTCCATGCAGGGATCGTTGATGAAGCCCTTCCAGCCAGTGGACGTGCGCGGCTTCTCGAAATACACGCGCATCGCCAGCATCAGCGTGCCTGAAACCTCATCGGCAAGCGCGCGCAGCCGCTGGGCGTAATCGAGCCCGGCGACAGGATCATGGATGGAACAGGGGCCGACGATGACGAAAAGCCGGGGGTCCCGGCGATCAAGGATATCGCTGAATGCCTGACGTCCCGCAATGACCGTGGCTGTCGTTTTGTCATCCAGCGTCACGCGCGCCTTGATTTCTTCCGGCGAAGGCATGTGGTCGATGGAAAGGATATTGAGATTTTCGATCTGGGCGGTGGACATTGTTCGCTCCGTCGGAGACGATTCCGGGCTGAGGGCGCAAAATTGTACTCTTAAAGATGACTCTTAGAAGGATCGAGTACGACACTTGCCGCGTTGATCCTCAGAATCGGGACAATATAATGCAACGCTATACCAAAATCAGAGCCAATATGACGTTCAGTCGTGATTTCATAGAGCTTTCCTGCCGCAAGGGCGTGTTACGCTTTGGCACGTTCCTGACCAAAGCGGGGCGCACTTCGCCTTATTTTTTCAACGCGGGACTATTTGACGATGGAGGGTCGTTCAGTGATCTGTGCGGGTTTTACGCCCGGGCGATTCTCGGTTCCGGCGTGGCGTTCGACATGCTTTTCGGCCCGGCCTACAAGGGAATTCCGCTGGTGGCCGGTACGGCAATGCGGCTGGCCGCGGAAGGAATGAACGTGCCGTTCGTTTTCAACCGCAAGGAAGCCAAGGATCACGGCGAGGGTGGAATGCTGATCGGTGCGCCGCTCGCTGGAAGGGTAATGATTCTCGACGACGTGATTTCGGCGGGTACCTCGGTTCGGGAATCCATCGGCATTATCCGTGCCCACGGAGCCGAACCGGCAGGACTGGTCATTGCGCTGGATCGCATGGAGCGTGGTCAGGGAGAAATTTCGGCGGTGCAGGAAGTGAAAGAGGCTTACGGTATTCCGGTCGTGCCGGTGGCAACGCTCATGGACTTGATCGCCTATCTGGGCGACTCGCCGGAACTGGAGGCCAACCTTGCGGCTGTTCAGGCTTATCGGGATGCTTATGGAACCCATGATGCGATACGGTAGGTACGTTTGGATCGTTGCTATTGCATTGGCGCTCGTGCCGTTTTCTGTCTCGGGGCAGCAGAGCAAGGACGGCATAGTGAGAGTGTTCAGTTGCGAAATCAACGGCCGCCCGGTGTTTGGCGATACCCTGCCGAAGGAATGTTATGGCCGTGCCTGGGTCCAGAAAATCAATGGCGTCGTCGTCTACCGGGAGGAGGCGCAACCCACGCCCGATGAGAGCGCCCGCCGCAGGGAACAGGCGCGTCAACGGGAAGAGGCACGCAGGGAAACGGCCAAACAAAAGCGCCAGGATGATGCGCTGCTGGAAAGGTATTCTTCGCTGGAGGTTCTCGATCAGCGCCGTGACCGCGAAATTGCCGAACTCGACAAAGCCATCGGTGAATTGCGTGTCGATGAGGAAAGACTCGTTGCACGGCGTAGAATCCTCGATGGCGAAATAAAAAACCTTGGAGATAAACCGGCTCCGGACGATCTGAAGAAGGCAATGAATTACGCCGACGAAGAATTGGCACAGGCGAGCGCGGCAATCGAGAGAAAAGTCAATGAACGCGACGGTTTGCGGCAGCGTTTCGATGCCGACCGTCGGCGCTATCTCGAAATTACCTTGCCTGTTTCTGAAAAAAACTGAACAGCGCCGCAGGAAAAAAGGGGAGGGCGGCAATAATGAGCGAACCGTTCGTACTGGAAGAAATCGCATCCCTGCTTGGGCGTGCGCAACGTCCGCTGTTCATCACCGGCGCGGGCATTTCAGCAGATTCCGGCCTGCCGACTTACCGGGGTATCGGCGGGCTTTATAACGACCGTTTGACCGAGGAAGGCTTTCCGATCGAAGAGGCGCTGTCCGGTCACATGCTGGCGCGCCGCCCCGAGATTACCTGGCGCTACATCGGTCAGATCGAGAGCAATTGCCGGAATGCCGGGCCAAATGCGGCGCATCGGCTGATTGCCGCGCTCGAAGAGGAAAAACCCAACCTCTGGGTACTCACCCAGAACATCGACAGTCTGCACCGCAAGGCCGGGTCCAAAAACCTGATCGAGATACATGGAACCGTGCATCGGCTGCTGTGCACTGCGTGCAGTCATGAACGCGAAGTCGAAGACTACGCCGGTCTTGCATTGCCGCCGAACTGCCCCGAGTGTGGGCGGCCGGTGCGCCCTGACGTGGTGATGTTCGGTGAAATGTTGCCCCAATCGGCGCTAGGGCAATTGGCGCGGGTCATGGATGAAGGGCCTGATCTCGTACTTTCCATCGGCACGACCAGCGTTTTCCCCTATATTGCCCATCCTGTCTGGTGGGCGCGCCAGAACGGCGTGGCGGCAGTGGAAATCAATCCCGGCGAAACCGAGGTAAGCACGATTGCTTCCCACCGTCTGAAAATGGGCGCGGCGCAGGCGCTGACGGCACTTTGGGATCGTTTGCACCCGCAGGCGGGGTAAGCGCCTGTGTATGAGTTTCTCGTTTCGACGGGAATCATTGCCCTAGGGGTTTAATTCCAGTGCTTCCACCACTCTGTCGTGCCTTTTGAAAAATACTTGCTGTTGGGAAAGTTTTGCCGCAATACGCGCTCGGCGTCGTCGCGCAGGGTGTCGAGCCCGAGTTTGTCGTAACTGGCAACCAGCAGAAACAGGGCTTCTTCGTGAGACGGAGCGTTCGGGTATTGTGCAATGACGGACTGACAGCGATTGACGGTGGCAACATGGGCGCCGCGCTTGAAGTAATAACGTGCGACCTGGATTTCGTGGGCGGCGAGCGTATTTACCAGATACTGCATACGTGCCCGGGAATCGGCGACGTATTTGCTGCTCGGGAAACGTTCGACGAGTTCACGGAAAGCATTAAACGCTTCGAACGAAGCGCGCGGGTCTCGCTGAACGGCGTCCCGGATGATCACGTCACCCAGGATACCGATGTCTTCGTTGAAATTGGCCAACCCTTTCAAGTAATAAGCGTAGTCGACATCGCTGTGATTGGGGTGCAACTTGATGAATCGGTTGGCGGCGAGGATTGCCAGTTCCGGCTCTCCCGACTTGTAGTAGGCGTAGGCAATGTCAAGCTGCGCCTGTTGGGCATAGCGGCCATAGGGATAGCGGGCTTCGAGCTTTTCCAGCAGCTTGATCGCCTGATCATAGCTTCCACCGTTCATCCGGGATTTGGCTTCGGAATAAAGCTTTTGCGCATCCCAGCCCGCTGTTTCATCATCGGGCGTGCCTGCGCACCCGGCCAGGATCATGACTGCGATCAGTGCGCCATGCCGGAGCAGTTTTCCCGTTACACTTCCAAATGTGAATGCCATCGACAGCTCTCGATTGAATAAACTGCCGAATTATAGCCTTGGCTCAACGAATGCGGGAAAAGTTCCCGATCAGGAGGCAGGGAAGAGTCCAGTTGCGCCGCCAACGGCAGGCGTGATTCCGTCAACTTATGCAGGATTGCGGCTGGATCAGGCGCTTGCCCGGCTGTTTCCACAGTATTCGCGCAGCCGCTTGCAAGCATGGCTGCGCGAGGGGCGCATCCGCATCGACGATCAGGTATCCGACGATGTTCGCAGGAAGGTTCATGGCGGCGAGCGGCTGGAAATGGAAATCGAGCCGGAGCAACCTGACGCCCTGGAGTCGGCTGCCGCTGAAGACATTGCGCTGCCCATCGTTTTCGAGGATGAAACCCTGCTGGTGCTTGACAAGCCTGCCGGGCTGGTTGTGCATCCGGGCAATGGCAACCGGAGCGGAACCCTGATGAATGCGCTGCTTCATCATGCCCCGGAACTGGGCTGCGTTCCGCGCGCGGGCATCGTGCACCGGTTGGACAAGGACACAAGCGGCCTGCTTGTTGTGGCGAAAACGTTGACAGCGCAAACCAGCCTGGTTCGGCAGTTGCAGGCGCGCACGGTGGCGCGGCGCTATCTGGCGCTCGTTCAAGGAGCAATTCTTCGTGGCGGAGAAGTCGATGCGCCAATCGGCCGCCACCCGGTGCAACGCACGAAAATGGCCGTGACCGGGGGAGGGCGCACCGCGCTGACCCGCTACAGGGTGCGTGAGCGTCTGAATGCTGTGACACTGGTAGAGTGCCGACTGGAGACGGGCCGAACTCACCAGATACGGGTGCATATGGCCCATCTCGGCCATCCTCTCGTTGGCGATCCGGTCTATGGCCTGCGCCGTATTGCCGACCCGCTTCTGGCAAGTTTTGGCCGTCAGGCTTTGCATGCGTTCCGCCTGGGGCTGATTCATCCGGCGAGCGGTGAAACCATGCATTGGTTTTCACCGCTCCCGGAAGATTTTTCATCCTTGCTGCGCGCCCTCGGTAGCCGCAGTGTTGATGTTATCGGCATGGAAACAGACAATGACTGAACGAAATTCTTTTCTTGTGCCCGAGTGGCCTGCGCCCTCCACGGTGCGTTCGCTGGTAACGACCCGGGTTGGCGGTGTCAGCAAGCCGCCCTATGACACATTCAATCTGGGCCTGCACGTTGGCGATGATCCGGCAGCGGTTGCCGCCAATCGCGCCCGGTTACGGCGGCATGTGCCTGCCGAACCGTTCTGGCTTGAACAGGTGCATGGCGTCGAAGTTGCGCTGGCAGGGGAGGGCGGTGGCGTGCCGGTTCGCGCTGACGCATCGGTGGCGCGCAAAGCGGGCGTTGTCTGCACGATCATGACTGCCGACTGCCTTCCTGTTCTGTTCTGTAACGATGAAGGCACGGTCGTTGCCGCCGCGCATGCCGGTTGGCGGGGCCTGGCCGCCGACGTACTGGAAGCGGCGCTTACCGCAATGGAGGTGAAACCGGAACGGGTCATGGCCTGGCTTGGGCCTGCAATCGGCCCGGCCGCCTTTGAAGTCGGCGAAGAAGTGCGGGTGGCTTTTCTGGCATCCGACCCGGAGGCGCGGAACGTTTTTGCGCCGTGCGAAATAGAAGGAAAATGGTTCGCCGACATTTTTACGCTGGCCCGGCGCAGGCTGATGCGGGCAGGAGTGAGACGAGACCGGATTTACGGCGGGGGAGTGTGTACCGTTTCGGAGAACGAACGCTTCTACTCTTACCGGCGCGAGGCGATAACGGGCCGCTTTGCCTCGTTGGTCTGGCTTGATGCCTAGAGGCATGTTGTGCGCTATTATCAACCCTGGGCGAGGATGCCGTCGGATTGATGGCCGTCAACGTGACTATCAATAATCACAAGTGCGGGCGTTTGATGTTGCCCGGATTTATAGAAGGAGGAGAACATGTCTGATAACACCAGCAAGCAACAGGGCGATGGCTTACAAGCCATGATGCAGGCGGGGCAGGCCATGATGCAGGGCTTTTTCGAGACATTGGTGAAACAGCAGGTTGCCATGCAAAACTCGACGGGGCTGGCCGCGCCGGACGTACCCTTGCCCGATAATGAAACTCTGACGCGCTTGCAGAAAGAATTCGCAAGCAACCACATGGCCTTGTGGACATCGATGCTGGGCCGCAAGCCCGGCGAGAGTCCCGAACCTGTTGTTGCGCCCGAGGCGGGTGACAAGCGTTTTTCGTCTGCGGAATGGTCGAAAAACCCGATG
The DNA here is from genome assembly GCA_031277415.1 of Azoarcus sp. Taxonomy (GTDB): domain Bacteria; phylum Pseudomonadota; class Gammaproteobacteria; order Burkholderiales; family Rhodocyclaceae; genus WRNU01. The sequence continues at coordinate 15,382 of JAITMK010000007.1, read as the reverse complement.
TCCGATTACCTGCGTCAGGCGTACCTGATAAATTCCAGCTTTCTGCGCCAGGTCACGGACAACGTACCGATGAACGACGGGCGGGCCAAAGCCCGGTTGCAATTTCTGACCCGGCAATACATCGATGCGATGGCGCCGAGCAATTTTGCTGCAACCAACCCGGAATTCATTCATGCCGCGCTCGAAACCGAGGGGCAGAGCATCACGCGCGGCATCCAGAATTTACTTTCCGATCTCGAAAAAGGCCGTGTTTCGATGACGGATGAAAACGTTTTCGAAGTGGGTCGCGAACTGGCCATTACACCGGGTTCGGTCATTTTCGAGAACGATCTGTTCCAGTTGATCCAGTATGCGCCGCTGACGGAAAAGGTTGCACAAACACCGTTCCTGATCGTGCCGCCGTGCATCAACAAGTACTACATCCTCGATTTACAGGCGGAAAACTCGTTCGTGCGTTACATCATCGAGCAGGGGCATACCGTGTTCCTGATGTCGTGGAAGAACGCGGGGCCGGAAGATGCCAACAGGGTCTGGGACGATTACGTCGAACAGGGTCCGCTCACTGCGCTCGAAGTCGTGCGCGAAGTCACCAAGGTTAAAAAACCCAACATCCTCGGGTTCTGTGTCGGCGGAACCATTCTCGCCACGGCACTGGCAGTGGCGCGGGCGCGCGGAGAAGACCCGGTTGCCAGCGTGACCTTCCTGACGGTGCTGCTCGATTTTTCCGACACGGGCGAAATCGGATGCCTGATCGACGAAGCGAGCGTGCAGATGCGCGAAAACACCATTGGCAAAGGCGGTCTGCTCAAGGGGCAGGAACTTGCCAACGTATTTTCCTTCCTGCGCGCCAACGATCTCGTCTGGCAATACGTCGTCGGCAACTATCTCAAGGGCGGCACGCCCAAGGCGTTCGATCTGCTGCACTGGAACTCGGACGCGACCAACCTTCCGGGGCCGTTCCTTGCGTGGTACCTGCGCAATATGTACCTCGAAAACAACCTGCGCGTGCCCGGACGGTTGACCGTGGCGGGGCAGAAGGTCGACCTGGGCAAGATCGACGCTCCGGTCTATTTCTTCGCGGCGAGGGAAGACCATATCGTGCCGTGGACGACGTCCTATCTCGGCCGCGCCCTCTTGGGCGGCGAGACCACGTATGTACTGGGCGCAAGCGGTCATATTGCGGGAACCATCAATCCGGTGAAAAAAAATCGGCGCAGTTACTGGACAAATCCGGACAATGTATCTTCGCCGGACGAGTGGCTGGAGGGTGCGCAGGAACATCCGGGAAGCTGGTGGGCGCACTGGATGGAATGGCTCAATGGTTTTGCCGGTCGGCAAGTCGCGGCGCGCGGGCGCCTCGGCAGTGCAAAATATGAACCGATCGAACCGGCCCCCGGGCGCTATGTGAAAGTACGGGCCTGAGATTTGCGCCACCGTGCAAGGCGGGTGGAATTAGCAAGTAACCGCTTGTTTTTCTGCCCGTCTTTTGTTCATCGAAACTAACTCCGGTTTGAAACCTCCCCCTTTAGGGGGATAATCCCGCTTGGGAGAGGCGTAACCTCTTCCAAGCGTCGTTGTTGCTCGGTTACGGGCGTGGATTGAAACATGCCATCATTCAGGCTTATGGTATAATCCGATTTTTTGCGGGCTGGCAGTCTGGCTTGCACCGCATGACAGGCAGGGTTTTTTGTTGCGGGAGCAGTAAAAAGCCCAAGGTGTAAATTTTTCCTGGAGAGACCCTAAATGACTCAAAGAATTGCCCTCGTTACCGGCGCCATGGGCGGCCTCGGTACCGCCATTTGTCAAGAACTGGCCAGAATTGGTCACAAGGTGGTAGCGGCTTACCATCCTGAGTTCGATAAAAAAGATGAATGGCTGCAAGAACAGGAGGCTGCCGGATTCAAAGACTTCATCCCGGTTGCCGGTGATGTGGCCGATCTGGCTTCGGTGCAGGCCATGGTGGCTGAAGCCGAGCAGAAGGCCGGTCCCATCGACATTCTCGTGAACAATGCCGGGATCACCCGCGACAAGATGTTTGCCAAGATGGAGCGGGAACAATGGGATGCGGTCATCAATACCAACCTGACCAGCCTGTTCAACGTCACCAAACAGGTTTCGGCCAAAATGGCTGAACGCGGATGGGGCCGTATCATCAATATTTCTTCCATCAACGGCGTCAAGGGTCAGGCCGGACAAGCCAATTATTCGGCTGCCAAGGCTGGCGTCATCGGCTTTACCAAGGCGCTTGCCCAAGAACTGGCCGCCAAGGGCGTGACCGTCAATGCCATCGCTCCGGGTTATGTTGCCACCAAGATGGTCATGGCGATCCGCGAAGACGTCCTGAAAGGTATCGTTGACTCGGTTCCGATGAAACGTCTGGCCAAACCGGAAGAAATTGGCTATGCCGTGGCTTTTCTCGCCAACGAATTGTCGGGCTTTACCACAGGTGCCACACTCAACATCAATGGCGGCCTGTATTATCAGTAATACCGCAGGGTGTGGTTCCACACTTCATATGACTCGAACCCCGCCGGATGGCGGGGTTCGAGTTTCCGTTTATGATACTGTATTTAAATAGAAATCTTATCCACGAGGATGAGCCGAACGCCGAGGAGAATGCAAATGGGCGAGCAAATACGCCTGATTAAAAAATACCCAAACCGTCGCCTTTACGATACGCGAACCAGTGCCTATATCACCCTTAGCGACGTCAAGGATCTCGTGCTTGGGCATGAAGATTTCCAGGTGCTCGATGCCAAGACGGGTGAAGACCTCACTCGCAGCATTCTGTTGCAAATCATCCTGGAAGAAGAAAGCGGCGGAATGCCAATGTTTACCAGCGACCTGCTTTCCCACATGATCCGTTTCTACGGTCACGCCATGCAGGGCATGATGGGCAAGTACCTTGAGAACAACATCAAGGCATTCTCCGACATGCAGCACAAACTGCAAGAGCAGGTGCGCGGCATTTATGGAGACAACAGTTCCATCAGCAAGGACTTGTGGGCCCAATTTCTGAATTTCCAGGGGCCGGCGTTGCAGAACATGATGGGCGCCTATGTAGAGCAGTCCACAAAAATGTTCCAGCAAATGCAGGAACAGGTCGAGAGCCAGACGCGCAACATGTTCACAGGTTTTCAGTTTCCCACCCAGTTTACGATTACGGCTCATCATGGCAACGTGGGCAAAGGTGAAAACACGCTGCCGCTCTCCCCAAAAAAGTAGGGATGCAAAGGTTGTCTGTCATATTTTGATCCGGAAAGTCCCTCGTTTCATCGAGGAATGTTTTGCCGCTGAACACACATGAGTTCTTTGCCTTCTGACCAGCAACGCCCTCGTGTGGCCTTTGTCAGCCTCGGCTGCCCCAAGGCCACAGTCGATTCCGAACAGATACTGACTCGCCTTTCCAGAGAAGGGTATGAAATTTCGGATCCTTCTTCATATGAAGATGCCGATCTCGTCGTCATCAATACCTGCGGTTTCATCGACGCGGCCATTGATGAATCGCTCGATGCCATTGGCGAGGCGCTGGCGGCAAACGGCAAAGTCATCGTTACCGGTTGCCTTGGCGCGCGTGCCAGATTCGTGCGGGAAGCGTATCCACAAGTGCTGGACGTTCTCGGCCCACATGCTGCGGAAGCCGTCATGCGAGCCGTGCATCGTCACTTGCCCATGCCGGAAACTGCAACAGACACCGTACCGCCGGAAGGGGTTCGCCTGACTCCACAGCACTACGCCTATCTGAAGATTTCCGAAGGCTGTAACCACGATTGCACTTTCTGCGTTATCCCCAAGCTGCGCGGCCCGCTGGTGAGCCGTCCGATCCACGAAGTGATGAATGAAGCCGAAACGCTTGTTTCAGCAGGGGTGCGCGAAATCATCGTCATTGCGCAGGACACGCCTGCCTACGGCCTCGACATGGGTTTTCGCACCGACTTCTGGAACGGACGCCCGATGAAAACGCGCCTTCTGGAGCTTGCCAACGCCCTTGGCGAACTCGGTGTCTGGATACGCCTGCACTACATGTATCCGTATCCCGCCGTGGACAGAATCGTCGAACTCATGGCCGAAGGAAAAATCCTGCCGTACCTCGACGTTCCCCTCCAGCACGCCAGTTCCCGCATCCTGCAAGCAATGCGCCGTCCGGCGAACACCGGGAACATGATCGAACGCATTCGCCGCTGGCGCGCCATCTGCCCGGACATCACCATCCGCTCCACCTTCATTACCGGTTTCCCCGGCGAAACCGAAGAAGACTTCGAGGAACTCCTGCGTTTTCTCGAAGAGGCGCGGCTCGATCGCGTCGGCGCGTTTGCCTATTCCCCGGTCGAAGGCGCTTCGGCCAATACCCTGCCGGGCGCGGTTCCCGACGAACTACGGGAAGAGCGCCGCCAGCACCTGATGGAACTCCAGGAAGACATTTCCACCCAATGCCTCGAAGCGCGCATCGGGCAGGAAATTACCGTGCTGGTTGACGAAGCGGATGAAGAAGAAGGCGCGATTGCCCGTTCGCAGGGTGATGCTCCGGATATCGACGGATTGGTCATCATTCCCGAAGGCGACGGAATCCAACCCGGCGATTTCGTCCGTGTCAGGATCGTCGACTGCGACGTGCACGATCTTTACGCCGAGCGCATCGACGACGAATGTGACGCCGATGACTGAATCCGGCGGCGGACTGTTGGATCGTATCGCTGCCGTTGTCGGCAGTAATCACGTACTGACCGATTCCGCCGAAATGTCCCCCCATCTTGTCGACTATCGCGGCAATTACACCGGGCGTGCCCTGGCCGTCGTCAAACCGGCAGATACTCAGGAAGTTGCCGCCGTCGTCAAACTCTGTTTCGAATCCGGAGTGCCGATCGTTCCGCAAGGCGGCAATACCGGCCTGTGCGGCGGGGCAACGCCGCTTCCGGACGGGCAATCATCGCTCGTCGTCAGCCTGTCGCGTCTCAACCGGATACGCGCGCTCGATGCCGTAAACGACACCATCTGTGTGGAAGCCGGTTGCACCCTGGCCGCCGTACAGGAAGCCGCAGCGGCGGCAGGGAGACTCTTTCCGCTCTCGCTGGCTTCCGGCGGCAGTTGCGAGATCGGCGGCAATCTCTCCACCAACGCAGGCGGCGTGCAGGTGCTGCGTTACGGCAACATGCGTGAACTCTCCCTCGGGCTGGAAGTCGTCCTGCCCGATGGAAGGGTCTGGAACGGCCTGCGGGGGCTGCGCAAAGACAACACCGGCTACGACCTCAAACAACTCTTCATCGGCGCGGAAGGCACTCTGGGCATCATCACCGCAGCCGTCCTCAAACTCTTTCCCTCGCCCAAATCCAGAGCAACAGCCTGGGTGAACGTTTCCTCTCCAGCGGCGGCAATTGCGTTGTTTACACGCTTTCGCGCTGCCTGCGGCGACAGGGTGAGCGCCTTTGAACTCATCGGCCGGGCGTTGCTCGAACTGGTCTCCGGACACATGCCGGGTTGCCGCGAGCCATTGCCTGCCCCCTCGGACTGGTCGGTGCTGGTGGAACTTACCGAAACCGCCAACGACGTTGCCGTCGCTTCCCTGCTCGAACAAACGCTGGATGCGGCCATCAGGGCAGGGGAAGCGAGCGATGCCACCGTTGCCGCAACGCAATCTCAGGCCGATGCCCTCTGGGCCTTGCGCGAAAACGCCAATGAAGCGCAAAAGCGCGAAGGCTTCAGCATCAAGCACGACATTTCCGTGCCCGTGAGTCGTATTCCCGAATTCATGACCTGCGCCGATGCTGCCCTGTGCGCGTGGCTTCCCGGCGTTCGCATCGTCGCTTTCGGCCACATCGGCGACGGCAACCTGCATTACAACCTGTTCCCGCCACCCGGAGAAAATGAAGCGACCTTCGCCACACGCGCCAGCGAGGCCAATCGCATCGTGTACGACCTGGTTACCGAACAGGAAGGCTCGATTTCGGCAGAACACGGCCTGGGGCAACTCAAGCGCGAGGTGATTTGTCACTACAAGGATGTGGTCGAACTCGAACTCATGCGCACAATCAAGCGCGCCTTCGACCCGCATGGGTTGATGAATCCGGGGAAAATGCTCCAGGACGCGCAGTAAAGCGGAATGCCTCTCAAATCATGAAGGGGAAAGAAAAACCCGGAGTTCAGGCGGCTGCCACTTCAGCCAGGCTGCACTTGGCGGTTCCGTAGCGGGTACGCACCAGCAAAGGGTAATCCTTGCCTCTGAAGAGGCCGAAATGACCGATGTTGTAACCAACGATACGGCCATCTACCTGCCCGATGCGGACGGGCAGGCCGATACGAAAACCGGCCTGGATGGCGTTGGCTACGGTATTGCCGATGCTGTGCGTGCTGTCGGGGGTGAAGCCGCCGTTTTCGCGCTTGCCCTGGATGAGCACAAAGCGTCGCTTGTTCATGGCCGCATCTCCGTTATCAAGGTTGTTGTGTTACTGCTTGTAACGGCTGTTTTTTTACCGGGTTTTATTGTTCGGGATGTGGCGCGTGTGACCTCTTCCTCATGTTGACGCGCAATCCGGGCGGATGATGCATAAAATGGCGGAAAGCCCAACGGAGCAAACCATGAAGAAAATCGAAGCCATCATCAAGCCGTTCAAGCTCGAAGAAGTGCGTGACGCGCTGTCGGAGATCGGCATCAGCGGCCTGACGGTGACGGAAGTCAAGGGTTTTGGACGCCAGAAAGGGCATACCGAACTCTACCGGGGGGCGGAATATGTGGTCGACTTCCTGCCCAAGGTGAAAATCGAGATCGTACTGGCCGATGAAATCGTGGATCAGGCGGTCGAAGCCATCATCAAGGCCGCGCACAGCGGCAAGATCGGCGACGGCAAGATATTCGTAATGCCGGTGGAGCAGGTTGTGCGCATTCGCACGGGAGAAACCGGAGAGGCTGCAATCTGAGGATTCTCTGCAAAACCCCTCCGGTCATTGCAGTCCGCGTAGGTTGAGACGAGCGAAGCGAATCCCAGCATTCAACCGACCGCAAAAATGTTGGGTTTCGCAAGCTCAACCCAACCTACGTGAGCCTGTTCAGCCTGAATCGGCTCAAAGAGGGGAAAAGAAACCTTCAGGGTTTGTCCAGAGCGCGTGAAAGTGATGCACCGGCCCGTGCCCGTGCCCGACGTGAAGTAATCCTGCGTCCGAAATGGCGCGATGCAGGTAACCGTGAGCGGCGCGCACGGCAGTCTCAACCGGATTTGGGGAATCGGCACGGCATTGCGGCAGCAATGCGGCAATGGCAGAAGACAGGGTGCAGCCGGTTCCGTGGGTGTTCGATGTATCGATGCGCCGGGCAGAAAGCTCGATCATGCGTTCGCCGTCAAAAAGCAGATCGGTCGACTCGCTTCCAGGCAGATGCCCGCCTTTGAGCAGCACCCAGTGTTCCGATGCCGTGGGCAGCATTTTCCGCAGGCGCTCCGCTGCGTGACGCATTTCGCCGAACGTTTCCGGCGCGCGTTCGCCGAGCAGCACGCCCGCTTCGGGCAGATTGGGGGTGATGATGAATGCAAGGGGGAAAAGCGCCTCACGCAAGGCCGAGATGGCCTCGTGTCCGAGCAATGTATCGCCGCTCTTGGAAACCATTACGGGGTCGAGAACGATATTGGGCGCACTCCAGTGAGCGAGGCGGTCGGCGACCGTGGCAACGATTTCAGCGTTGCCAAGCATGCCGATCTTGCAGGCGTGGAGCGTGACATCGGAAAACAGGGTATCGATTTGCAGACGCAGAAAATCGGCAGGAGGCGTGTGGATGCCGGTTACGCCCCGCGTGTTCTGAGCGGTCAGCGCAGCGACGATGCTGCATCCATAGGCGCCGAGCGCGGAAAAGGTTTTGATGTCGGCAAATATTCCCGCACCGCCGGACGGATCGACACCGGCAATGGAAACGACATTGGGCGGGTGCCCGAGACTGGAAGAAGAGGAGATAGGCATGATTACGTTTCCCTACGCCGGTATGAACCGGATCAGGTTCCAAGGGTTTTTCTCAGCCCGCGAAACCAAAACGCGGACACCCCCAACGAACCGCGTGACGATACTGGATGAGAACGGCGCTGGCAAGCGTGGAACATGGCCTTGCGACGGCATGCTGTCCTGCCATATCATCGCGTTCCCCATGTACCAAATTATCTCTGCGCCCGGATCGGGCCTTTTTCGTTCAGCCTCTCCCGGCTTCCAGGTCTCGTAATGGCCGAGATATCCAAAGGCCCGCATATTGGCGTATTGAGCAGCCGGTTTCCGAGCAGCTTGTATCCAGGCTTGGGCCTGCCTATCCGGGAACGCATGTTTCGCGTTGCGCGCCGCCTGCCCCTGTTCGTCGTTTCGCCCACGCCCTGGGTTCCATTGGAAGACTGGTTTCGGCAAAACCTGAATCCGGGCTTTCGGCCAAGCATTCCGGAATACGAAGAGCAGCAGGGTATTCCCGTATGGTTTCCCCGTTTTTTGAGCATGCCGGGGCCGGATATGTTGCGGCTGCCGGAAGGATGGACGATGGCCAGGGGGGCATACCATCGCTTCGCCGCGTTGCGTAGCGCGGGGCGGCTCGATCTGATCGATGCGCATGGCGCTTACCCGGATGGTCATGCCGCCGTTCTTTTAGGGCGCAGAATCGGTGTGCCGGTCACGGTTACCCTGCACAGCGACGGACTGAACTGCGCGCGCAATCCCGGCCGGCTCAGGAAATTACGCGAAACGCTCGGAGGAGCAGCACGGGTATTCGCCGCCAGCGAAACACTGCGGCAGTTTGCGCTCGAATTGGGTGTGCCGGACGGCCGGGTCGAAGTGGTTGGCAACGGGGTCGATGCCGAGTGTTTTCGTCCGCGTGACCGCACTGCGGCGCGCGCTGCGCTAGGGATTCCATCGGATGCGCCGGTACTGATTTCCTCAAGCCCGGACCGTTTCTTCGGAGAAAAGGATTACAACCAGTTGATAGAGGCATTGCCAGCGCTTTCCAGACGCTTGCCGAAACTGGTATGCCTGCTTGTCGGCCTGGACAGCCTGGAAAAGAACAGGCGCGCAACACTGGAAGCCATGGTTGAACGGCTCGATCTGAAAGAGACAGTGCGTTTTCTCGACGATCTGCCGCCGGATGAATTGCCCGGTATATTGTCGGCTGCCGATGTGTTCGTATCTGCTGCATACCATGAAACCCCGGTAACGACGTTGCTCGAAGCAATGGCCTGCGGCCTGCCGGTCGCCGCCTTCGATGTGGGAGCCAATCGTGAACTCGTTTGCCGCCCGGAATTTGGGGAACTTGCCCCCCTGGGCGATCCCTCCGCCCTGAAGACAGCCATCGATCTGGCGCTTTCGAGGACATGGGATCGCATGACCATCCGGCGTCATAGCGAAGCTTACAGTTGGGACGGACGGATCAACCGTCTGTGCCGGGCATTCACCGAGATTGTGGCTGCGTGGCGTACAGGGTGAACGGGTATCGGTGATCCGTCGTTGGATGAGGCGAGGCGATAAGGCGCGATACCTTGGAACATCTGCAAAACCCCTCTCGTCATTCTGCGCGTAGCGAAGCGAAGTCGCAGAATCCTGATGTCGTATGGATCCTGCGTTCTGCGACTTCGCGCAGAATGACCGCGCAGGATGACAAGCGGTGAAAGCAGGGTAATGCAGAGGTTCCCTTATATTTCCGATAGTTGCCGCACTTTCCCTGCCATGATCTCCCGCGCGCAATTGATGCCCGAGCGCACGGCGGACTCCAACGTGGCCGGGTATTCACTTTCAATGTAATCGCCGGCCAGCCACAGGCCGGGCAGCGGCGTGGCAATGCCGGGACGTTTGATGTCGGGGCGGCAGGCGATGGTTGCGCGTTTTTCGGTGATGACGCGCGTCCACTGAGGCGCGGGCAGACTGAAGCCGAGCGCACGTTCGAGTTGCGCAATGACTGCGGGAATCAGATTGTCGTTATGGCCTTTGTCTCCAGGGCGAGGCGCGCTGATGACTGCGGCAATCAGCCCTTCCTGGCTCCCGCATTGACCTCGGTCGAATGCCCATTGCGCAGGGCCGTCGGTGAGGCCGATCATCGGTGCGGGCAAGCCGACGCCGGGCCCACAGTCGAGGTAGATCGTGGTAATCGCCTCGGACGGCAGAGCAGCGATCTGGTTTGCGAGTTCGGGACAGGCGTTGGTTGAACTGAGCAAAGTGGCAGCGTGGTGCGGTGCGGTGGCAATGACGACTTGCGGCCAGACGCGGTGCCCCGGTGCACCGGCGAGGAGAAAACCCGCGTTTTCCGGGATGACCGCGGTAATGGCGTTACTGACAAGAATGTTCCCGTTCCGGGCAGCAAGGTACCTTGCCGCCGGGACGGGGAAGAGTTCGGAAAGATCGACGCGGGGAATCAGCAGTTCGCTGGCGGTGGCCGAGGCTGCGGCCAGCGTGTCGCGCAGGATGTTGGCGAAGATCTGGCCCGAGGCTTCATGGGCAGGGGTGTTGAGCGCAGCCAGACAGAGCGGTTCCCAGAGCAGGTTGCGCAACCGGAAAGGCTGGCGGCACTCGGTGAGCAGTTCGGTGACGGTCATCTCCGAAGGAAGCTGAAAGCGCCTGCGCTTGAGGTGACGCAGTATTGCGTACACGGCGAAACGTTCCCGCCAGTTCAACCCCCGCGCGCAGACAAGCCCTGTGAGCAGATGAAAAGGGGCGGGCAGGGGGGCTGCGCGCAAACGGATCTGCCCTGGAATATGTAGCGTAAGCGGTAAAGAATCGATCTGCCGTGGCGATACGCCGGTGAGACGCAACAGGCGAGCCAGTTCGGTGTAGGCGCCGACCAACAGATGTTGTCCATTGTCGAGTGCCCGATCATGCTTTCTGACGACCCGGGCACGGCCGCCCAATGTTCCTGATCGCTCGAACACGGTCACTTCCATGTCGTGACGCGCCAGTTCCACTGCGCACGCAAGGCCCGCATAACCTGCGCCGATGATGGCGACCGCCGTCACGGTTTCACCCTTTCAGCCAGGTCAGACCGGCAAGCCAGACCTTGCGCAATGGGGTAAGGGAGGTGCGGCGATCGAGCACGAGAAAGCCGCCTCGAACGATTTCACGCAACAGGGCGCGGTAGATCGCCGCCATGATCAGCCCCGGGCGCTGATTCTTGCGGTCGACGACAGGCAGTCTGGATAACGCCTGCTCATAATACGCATCAGCGCGTTCAGTCTGGAAAGCCATCATATTCTGGAAATTTTTGCTGCTACGGGCTGCGAGAATGTCGGCCTCAAGAACGCCGAAACGTTCCAGTTCATCGGCAGGCAGATAAATGCGGCCACGGCGGGCATCTTCGCCGACATCGCGGATGATGTTCGTGAGTTGAAAAGCGATGCCGAGATCGTGAGCATAGTCGAGAGTCCGGGAATCGCTGACGCCGAAAACGGTGGCGGAGAGCAGTCCCACAACTCCGGCGACGAGGTAACAATACTTTTGCAGAGCGGGAAAATCCTCGTAACGCCTGTGGTGCAGATCCATTGCCATCCCGTCGATGATGTCGAGCAAGCGTTCCCGTGCCAGCCCAAAAGGGCCGCAAATCTCTTGCAGGGCGAATCCGACGGGATGGGTAGGCGTCGCATCGAAAACGCGGGCGATTTCTTCCCGCCACCAATCGAGTTTTGCCTGCGCCGGGGCAATATCGCGGCATTCGTCGACCACATCGTCGACTTCGCGGCAAAAGGCATACAGTGCGGTGATCGCCTGCCGCCGCGCCGAATCGAGAAAGAGGAAACTGTAATAAAAACTCGATCCGCTGGCGGCTGCCTTGTCCTGGCAGTATTGATGTGGGGTCATGCACTTGGGCGCGGGTAATTCAGGGCGCGCCAGGCGACAGCCAGCTTTCCGGCGAAGCCGATGCGAGGGCGTTGAGCGAAAACGTCATAACCGGTCGCTTCGATGCGGTTGAGGATGTGCAGGCCACCTGCCACGATCAAACGCAGTTCCCAGCCGATGCGCCCGGGCAAGCGGCGGGCAAGCGGCGCACCCGTACTCAATATGGCCCTGGCGCGTGACACTTCAAAAGCAAGCAGCGCTTGCCAGCGTTCGTCGCAGCGGGAAGCGGCGATATCTTCTTCAGTCACCTTGAACCGGGCAAGGTCTTGCAGGGGAAGATAGATACGGCCTTTTTTCCAGTCCTGCGCAACATCCTGCCAGAAGTTGACCAGTTGCAGGCCGGTGCAGATGCAATCGGAAAGCGGAAGGTTTTCAACCGTATTTGCGTTATAGAGCGTGAGCAACAGGCGTCCGACAGGATTGGCCGAACGGCGGCAATAATTGGCCAGATCGTTGAAGTCTTCGTAGCGTTTCTTGTCGATGTCCTGCTGAAAAGCATCGAGCAGGTCATGGAAAGGTTTCAGGGGCAAATCGTTGTCGAGAATAACCCTGGCGAGGCGGGCAAAAAGCGGAGGCTGCCCGCACATACCGGCCAGCCCCTTGCTTTCAATGGCTTCGAGCGCGCTACGGTAAGTGTTGAGTTCTTCCAGGCGCTTTTGAGGTGCAGCATCACCCTCGTCGGCAATGTCGTCGGCGCCGCGGGCAAATGCATAGATAGCCTCGATCGGCTCCCGCAGACTGGCAGGCAGGAGCAGAGAGGCTACGGGAAAATTTTCGTAATGATTGATGGGCATGATTGAGCGGATTGTAGCCAGACAAAACCAGAGTGCAGTATAGCGAATCATTCGGCATTAGGCGTTCCATTCAGAAAATCAGGTAGTGCCTCAGTTTGAATCACGGTCTTCTTTCAGTACCTAAATCCCTGGAGAGGGCGCCCCAAAGGGGCGGGAGAGGGGAGTTTTTCAAACCGAGACACTACCGAAAATCACTGCACTGACCGCTGGAGAGAAAAAGCCTGAACGTATAGAATCCGGAAACTTTGCCCCGGTGGTGAAACTGGTAGACACGCTTGACTTAGGATCAAGTGCCGCAAGGCTTGGAGGTTCGAGTCCTCTCCGGGGCACCATTTGATTTATAAAGGTTTTTTAGATTTTCAAATCTATTTTGCATTGTTATTTTATGACGTGTTAGGCCCAGTGGGAGCAAAGCTGCGATTTGCGACAGTCGAATGGGAGGGCGGCACTAGGCGCACGAGCAGGGCGAGAATTCTCTGACGGTCGGCGAGGGGCCGCTACAGCTACAGTGGTATGCTGGCACGGGATCACATCGACGGCTTTTTGAAAGACCGGAAAGGGGCTGTAAGCTGCTACAGTTAGTGAGCTACAATGTAGCCCATAAAAGGAGGTTGCCCTATGCCCACAACCGCTGTTGTCCGCGCCCGTATCGACGAGCACATCAAGGAAGAAGCATCGATCGTGCTGGCGACGATGGGGCTTACCGTATCTGACGCTTTTCGCATCATGCTCACACGCGTTGCGCACGAGAAGGCTTTGCCGTTCGAACCATTGATCCCGAACGAAACCACCATCGCGGCCATGCGTGAGGCCCGCGAAGGAAAGGGCGTAAAGTTCGCAACCATAGATGACCTGATGGCTGACCTTAATGCGGACGATTGAGCGGTTTGGTCAGTTCAAGCGAGACTACAAGCGCGAGAAGAAAGGCCAGCATCGCGCTACGCTTGATGCCGATGTTCATGCTGTCTTGTCCGCGCTGCAGGCTGATCTTCCGTTGGAGCCGCGTCACTGTGACCACGCACTCACCGGCGACTGGAAAGACCACCGTGACTGCCACATCAAACCTGACTTGGTGTTGATCTATCGAAAGCCGGACGACAACACGCTCCAGCTTGTGCGCCTTGGTTCGCACAGCGAGCTCGGCCTTTGACCAGTGCCCTTGGCTTAATCCAAATGGCACTTGGTGACACGACTTCTTGTTCTAGCCTTCATTGCCCGATTCTTCTTGAAAGTGTCAGGGAAGACACTATGACTTTTTGCAATAGCTGTCGGGATGCCAAGTAAAGCAGAGTTTCCCTAAACCATGCGTCAAAACACCTCCCTCGCAGGAGCAATCACAATGCAAGCTCTCGGCAAAAAACTCATCGCTTTCCTTGTCTGTGCGACCGCGCTGTTGGCAGGTGGAAATGCCGCCTGCCAGCAAAAGGAGGCTCATAAAAAGGAGGAAATGGTTCCGGTGATGGTGGTCGTATATGACCAAAATGACTCGGACGTGGTTGTCCTCAGTTACTCTGTTGAGCGGCAAGTTGGAGGTACGCCGGGAGGTAAGCAATGTTGCGTCAAGTTGCCAGAACGCTGGAGACCGGGATTGTCCTTCGAGCTTTATTGGGACTATACCGAAGAATCGGAAGGTTCCCCGCCACCTCAAAAAAGGCAGGTAGAGATCAGGGAATACAAGCCGGATAGAATGGGAATTCTTCAAATTCATCTTCTTCCTGGCCATCGGGTGATAGCTGTATCCAGTGCACGTGGATTTGGCAGCCCTTTTTATCCTTTACCCAAGGAAGACTGGGTCAACGGGAAAGTTAACTCTAACCTTCTTAGAAACTGGCGGCACGCCTATTACGAAATGATAAAAGGTGGCTTTATCCCCGACGACGAAGACTGGAAATGGGCCGCGCAATGGGGGCTTTATAAGGAAGAAGCCATGCGCCAGGACCACACACCCGCACAGGAGCAATCACCATGACAGTACAAGCCCCTTCCGCACAAATTCCGGAACTGGAGGCGCTCCGCGCCCAAGTGGAAAAACTGAACAAGCCGCTTACGGATGTTGGCAAGGCTGCTGCGGCGTCTTGCCACCCGACTTCCCGATACGGCGCGACGATCTGGTATCGGGAGAAAAAGTGACGGGTTGAGTGCAATCCGAGTCCTCTCCGACATGCGGTTCTTCTGTTGAGGCACTGAAGCAATTGACGGTTTGTGAAAGTCACGGCAGAATGCGCGTTTCTCGGGGTGTAGCGCAGTCCGGTAGCGCGCTTGCTTTGGGAGCAAGATGTCGGGGGTTCGAATCCCTCCACCCCGACCAGCTTACCCCGGTTGTCCGTGGAGATCGTCTGTCCGTAGCTCAATTGGATAGAGCACCGGCCTTCTAAGCCGGGGGTTGCAGGTTCGATCCCTGCCGGGCAGGCCATACGGGTATGGACTTCGCGTTGGCGAGGTTCTCACAGTGGCGGCATTAGCTCAGTTGGTAGAGCACTGGATTGTGGCTCCAGTTGTCACCGGTTCGATCCCGGTATGTCGCCCCAAAAAACAAGGGCTTAGCGAATAACCGTTAAGCCCTTTCCCTTTTAGCGTGACCAGGTCGTGACACGCTGCGGTGCAGAAACCCCTACACGTCATACCTTGAAACGGCTGAGTGTGTTTTCCACCGTTTTGGCTATCTCTTCCAGACGTTTCGTATTGGTGGCGGTCTCTTCGGCAGCGGAATTGTTCTGCTCGGACATCTGGGCGACGGATTCGACTTGTCGCGCCACTTC
>JAITMK010000134.1 GCA_031277415.1 Azoarcus sp. | reverse complement strand
AACTGGAAGACAATCGCGTATTGGCGCTGGTCGACGATAAACACAGACATTGAGGCAAAAATCAGCAGCAGCAGGAGCGGCACGCCGACAACCAGGGTTAATCTATTACGCATCAACGGTCTCCCCGAGCACGGTCACGCACGAAATCCCTGTCGCGCAGGTTGCCTTGTAAAGCAGGCGCCGCAGGGGGAGGGGGCAAAACCTCCTGTGCAGTTCCGGATGATGTGGCAGCACCCGCTGTTCGCCCGCTGCCCGGTTGTTGGGCGAGTTTGTCAAGCGGCAAATACAGGAGGTTGCTTCCGCCCTTGTTGTCGATCATTACCTTGCTGGAGTTGGAGAGCACCTCCTGCACGGCGTCGAGGTACATGCGCTCACGCGTCACCTGTGGAGCGCGCTTGAATTCGGAGAGCACTTGCCTGAACCGGGCGGTTTCACCCTCAGCCTCGGCAGTCACGCGGGCGCGGTACGCCTCGGCATCGGCACGCAGCCGTGAAGCCTGGCCCTCTGCGGCAGGTTTGACCTGGTTGGCGTAGGCCTCGCCTTCGTTTTTCTTGCGCTGCTCGTCCTGTCTGGCCCTGATGGCATCGTTGAAGGCTTCCTGCACCTGTTCGGGCGGTTGCACTTCTTCCATTGTCACGCGGCGGACCTCAATGCCGGAGTTGTAACGATCCAGAATGTTCTGGATGCGATTTTCCGTTTCTTTTGCGATCTCTTCCCGCCCTCGGAAGAGTATGAAGTTGATCTCGTGATTACCGGCGATTTCGCGTATTGCGGTTTCTGCCACCTGACGCACAAATCCATTCTCGTCGCCTGGGGGGATGAGGTTCTCAAAGATGAAATCTCTGGGGCTACGCACGAGGCCGTCGGATTCGTCAGGTTTCGTTTTGAGCACGTACTGGACGGCAAACTGGACGGCAACGATGTTCATGTCTTTGGTGAGCATCAGGGCGCGGGCACTGTCCCGGCCACCGACGGAAACCGTGCGCAGGCCCGTGAGGTCGACGATTTCGTGCGACTCGATGGGCCAGGGCAGCCGCCAGTTCAAGCCGGGGCTGGTGACGGTGTTGTACTTGCCCATGCGCAGCACGACACCGCGCTCGTTGGGATCGACGGTGTAAAAGCCGCTGCCAAGCCAGATTACGAGCACCAACAGCACCAGCACGCCGAATCCGCCGCCAAATTGTTTGAAGGACGGCAAGCCTGGGCGCCCCGGTCCTCCCGGATTTCTTGGGTCGGAGGGGCCTTTTCCACGGCGGTTTCCGAAGATGCCGGACAGGCGCTGGTTGAAATCACGCCAGATTTCTTCGAGATCGGGTGGCCCCTGTTCATCGCCGCGTTTACCGCCGCGTTCGCCATTGCCGTTACGGTTACCCCAGTGCGGGTCGTTTTGCGACATGAGTATGCCTTAAATCAATTGTCACAAGGAAGCACAGTGCCCCCGGATTGACGTGGTTCAAAATGACTCGCGTCGAGACCGTGCGAATGGAAATTGCCACCGGATCTGGCCGCGAAAGCCCCGGCGGCATCGCCAAGCACGGCGCGCAAGAGATGAAGCCCGTCGCCCGTGCGGGCGCTCAAAAAAACGCGTTCGATTCTATCACAATCACCCCGCACAACCGCGGGTTCAGCATGAGTCAGGTCAATTTTGTTCCAGATCTCGATTCTCGGTACGTGGGCCGCGCCGATTTCATCGAGCACCGAATTGACTGCGCCGATCTGAGCCTCGCGGTCTTCGCTCGATGAGTCGACAACGTGCAGCAACAAGTCGGCGCGCGCGGTTTCTTCGAGCGTGGCGTGAAAGGCAGCGACCAGCGCATGGGGCAAATCGCGGATGAAGCCGACCGTATCCGAGAGCACGATGTTTTGTCCTCCGACGAAGAGCCGTCGCGAAGTCGTGTCCAGGGTGGCGAAGAGTTGATCTGCGGCATAGGCGCCTGCCCGAGTGAGTGCATTGAACAGGGTCGATTTGCCCGCGTTGGTGTAGCCGGCCAGCAGCACCGAGAATACATCGCGGCGCTCGCGTGTGCGCCGCCGGTTGTGGCGCTGCTTCTCGATTTTTTCCAGCCTGGATTTGAGCAGCCTTACACGGTCGCCAAGCAGCCGCCGGTCGGTTTCAAGCTGTGTTTCGCCGGGGCCGCGCAGGCCGATGCCGCCCTTTTGCCGTTCGAGGTGGGTCCATCCTCGCACCAGCCGGGTTGCCAGATGGCTCAACTGCGCCAGTTCCACCTGTAACTTGCCTTCGTGGCTTTTTGCGCGCAGGGCGAAAATATCCAGGATCAACGCAGTGCGGTCGATGACCCGGCTCTGGAGGGTTTGTTCGAGATTGCGCTGTTGAGCAGGCGACAGGGCATGATTGAAGATCACCAGGTCGGCATCGTGTGCGCGCAAGGTCTCGCCAATTTCTTCGACCTTTCCTCGTCCGGCAAACAGTGCCGGATCGGGCGTTGTGCGACGTCCCTGTACTGTGGCCTCGACCGTGGCCCCCGCACTGAGGGCCAGCAGTTTCAGTTCTTCCAGCCGCTCTCCAAGTTCGCCCTGACCGAGATCAAGCTGAACCACGACGGCCCGCTCGCCGCTGGCCGGACGCTCAAACATATTGGTGCCGGTAAAAACGAACCCGAGAGATACTCAGTTGCCGCCCCCGTCGTCGCTTTGTTGCTGAATCGTGACCTGGCGACCCGGCACGATGGTCGAAATCGCATGCTTGTAGACCATTTGGGTCACGGTGTTCTTGAGCAGGACGACGTACTGATCGAAAGACTCGATTTGTCCTTGCAGCTTGATGCCATTGACAAGGTAAATGGAAACCGGGATATGTTCCCGTCGCAGGGTGTTCAGAAATGGGTCTTGTAAAAGCTGGCCCTTGTTATTGCTCATCGCGGAACCTCGGTTCTTTTGTGGTTATGACAATTTCGCGGCGGCGTTTTGCCGCAAGGTACGAGTATGCAACAAAACAACTCAGTGCGTAGTGTAGCAGTGGCAGATATCAAAAATCATGCTTTATCTGCATAAGGATTATGTGCGGTGCGAAATTGGATACACAATGGCGTACCTTGTAGTTTGAAGGTTTCCATGAACATGCGCTCCAGGTAACGTATATAGGTATCCGGTACACTCTCCAGCGAAGTTCCGTGAATCACGATGATCGGGGGATTCATGCCGCCCTGGTGCGCGTAGCGCAACTTTGGCCGCACGGCTCCGGCGCGCGGCGGCGCTTGCCGGGCCAGGGCGGTTTGCAGGGCGCGGGTCAGTCTGGGTGTGGAGAGTTTGGACATTGCCGCTTTGTAAGCGGCATTTACTGACTTCAGAAGTGCGCCTAGCCCGTTGGCCTTGAGCGCGGAGATGTTGTGGAAGCGCGCGAAAGACAAAAAACCCAGTTTGCGCGCTATGTCTTCTTTGATGCGCTCCCGGCGGTAATTGTCGACCTGATCCCATTTGTTGACAGCTACCACCAGCGCCCGCCCGGTTTCGAGCACGAATCCGGCAATGCGCGCGTCCTGATCCGAAATGTCCTGTGCGGCATCGAGCACGAGCACGGCGACATTGGCGCTTTCAATGGCTTGCAGGGTCTTGATGACGGAAAATTTTTCAACGGTCTCGAAAACCTTGCCCCGGCGGCGCAGGCCAGCGGTATCGATCAGGGTGTATTTGCTTCCGTCGCGCTCGAACGGAATCGCAATGGCGTCGCGGGTCGTGCCCGGAGAATCGAAGGCAATGACCCGATTTTCGCCGAGCAGGGCGTTGACCAGAGTCGATTTTCCGACGTTGGGACGTCCCACGATGGCTACCTTTGGGCCGTTGTCTCCGGTTTCTTCTTCTTCCTCGCCCCGGGTGAAAGGGGCCAGCACTATGTCGATGAGCTGGCGCACCCCCTCGCCGTGTGCTGCCGAAACCGGCAAGGGTTCGCCAAGCCCCAGGGCGTGAAAGTCGGTGCCTGCCAGTGCCCGATCCAGCCCTTCCGCCTTGTTGACGACGAGATGAACAGGTCTGCCCGTGCGGCGCAGGGTATCGGCAATTTGCTCATCGTGGGGCGTACACCCGGCACGGCCATCGACGAGAAAGAGCAGTGCATCTGCCTCGGCAATGGCTTGTTCGGCCTGTTGCGCCATTTCAAACATGACTCCGTCTTTTGCGACAGGGTCGAAGCCGGCGGTATCGACAACCAGATAATCACGCTCGCCCATCCGGCCAATGCCGTAATGGCGGTCGCGTGTCAGACCGGGAGAATCGGCCACGAGGGCATCGCGGCTACGAGTCAGGCGATTGAACAGGGTCGATTTGCCGACATTTGGTCGGCCGACCAGGACGATGATGGGTTTCACAAGGGAACTGTATTCAGGAAAGACCTAGCGTCGCAACTCATACGCCACAACATCCCCTCCGAGCGACTGTACGACAAAACCATCCCCCAACAGTTGCGGATCGGCAAGGATTGCGCTCCTGTCGGCGCGGTCACGCGCGACAAAAGCGCCGTCTTCCCGCCCGAGCACATGCACGTAGCCTTCTCCATCGCCAAGCACCATGTGATCACCGATGATCCGGGGGCGGGAGAGCCTGCGCCGGGACATTGCGTCCTGTCTCCATACCGTGATGCCGCTATAGACATCGAGTGCCTGGACGGAGTCACGTTCGTCGACGAGCACTGCGAAACGGTTGTCCCGATCCATGCCGACATAGGATGAAAAATCGCGCGTCCATAGAGTGTTGCCATTGGTGAAGTCGAAGCAGGCCGCCCGGCCTTGATAGGTCACCGCACAGATTTCACTGCGACCAAGCACCGGGACACCGGCCACGTCGGATACCCGTTCGAGTTCGTTTGCTCCGCGCGGTCTGGACACACTGAGTTCCCAGAGATTGCCTCCATGTTCCAGGCTTACCGCGACCAGTTTGCCGCCAGGGAAACCGACGAGCGCGACTTGATCGTCTGCGATGAGCGCGCCGGAGTGGCTGCGTAGAGCCAGCGGAGGCATGTTGCGCTGGTAGAGCCAGCGTTGTTGTCCGTTCTTGATTTCGAGTCCGAGCAAGCGATGGTCGGAAGCCCGCAACACCACGAGCCCGCCGCCAACGGCGGGGGGGGCCAGAATTTCCGCGCCGACGTTCACGCGCCAGCGTTCACTGCCGGTTTCGGCATCGAGAGCTATCACTTCACCCTTTTCACCAGCCACTACGGCCACTTCACCGTCGCAGCCAACTCCGGCGGAGAGCTTGGTCTTTGTATTGATCGACCATTTTTTTGCACCGCTGTCGATGCGCACGACATTTCCTCCGGCGCCTGCGGCATAAACGCTCTCATCGACTACTGCCGGTTGAAACACATAGTTTTTTGCGTTGCCAACCGAAACGCTCCAGAGTTCGCGCAATTCAACGGATGGCTCGAACTTGACCAGGTCAGCCGGGCCGGAAGTGGAAGAGCATCCGGACAACAGTGCCAGGGCAATGGCCGGGAAAAATACACGCATATGTCCCATCGTTTAGCCTTCCAGCGATTCAAGTTTGATACGAATTATTCTGCGCAGCTGGGTATTATCGGCTGCATTGTCAAGCGCTCCAACAGCAGTTTCCCAGGCGGTACGCGCTTCGGCGGTTTTCCCTTGGGAGGCAAGCGTATCGCCGCGCAAATCTTCAAAACGCGCACGCAATGGTCCCTCCGGTACAGGCTGCAAACGAAGAAGTGCTCCATCGGTTTCGCCCTGTTGCAATAGTACTGCTGCCAGTCTCAGGCGCGCGAGATCGCGCAGGGTGGCATCCCTGCCTTTATCAGCAGCCCATTCGAAGTGGAGGCGTGCGTTATCGAAGTCGCTTTTCTGGAATTGCATACCCGCCGACAGCATTGCGCCCAGTTGGGTATGAACCGAATCGCCATGTTTGTCGATCATCTCGTTGGCAATCAGGTGAACCTGTGCCGCGTCGTCGTTTCCTGCAGCTCGTTGCAGATTGAAGTACAGCGTGCTTGCCTCGACAGCCTCGTTATTCCTGTACTTGCTCCACCACTGCCAACCGGCGAAACCGAGCGCCAACAGCAGCAGCAGCGTCACAATCAGGTTGCCGTACTGCGCCCACCATGCTTTGAGTTGGGCTATCTGTTCCTGTTCTTCGAGGTCATACGCTGCCATTTTCAGCTCCTTGTCTATTCTCTTCCCGGGGGTCGTAATCCTGCTGCGTTTCGGCGCCATAAATTACTTTCGCCGCTGCTTCCGGCAGCGCCTGGAACGAAACCCGATGTTGCTTGCCGCTGCTACGTAATGGTTTGATTCCGATTTCGTCCGCAGCAGCTTCATCCTCGCCGATAACCAGCGCCAGCGGCGCGCCGCTGGCATCGGCCTTTTTCATCTGCGATTTGAAGCTTCCCCCGCCGCAGTGCAGCAACACATCAAATCCGGTGTCGCGCAAGGCTTCAGCCGCGCGGAAGGCCAAATGTTGCGCGTGCTTGCCCTGATGCGTTACGTAGATATCGGGAGCCGATTGCTCGACTGCATATTCGACTTCACCGCTTTCCCGCCAGAGCGCAAGCAGCCGTTCCGCCCCCATGGCGAAACCCGCCGCCGGGGTCGGTTTTCCGCCCAGTTGTTCCACCAATCCATCATAACGTCCGCCGGCGCATACCGTGCCTTGTGCGCCGAGCCGGTCGCTTACCCACTCGAATACGGTGCGGTTGTAGTAATCGAGGCCGCGCACGAGACGATGATTGATCCGGAAGGCAATCCCGGCGTCAACCAGCAACGCCTGCAGCGCCTCAAAATGCGCCCGTGAGTCCTCGCCAAGATAATCGGCCAGTTTCGGGGCGGCTTCGGCAATCTCCTGCATGTCCGGATTCTTGGTATCGAGAATACGCAAAGGGTTGGTATGCAGGCGACGCTGAGCGTCCTCATCCAGTTTGTTCCGGTTCGATTCAAGGTAGGCGATGAGCGCCGCGCGATGGCGGGTGCGTTCTTCCGCAGAGCCCAGCGAATTGAGTTCGAGCTTTATGTCGGTGAATCCGAACTGTTCCCACAATCGAGCGTTCATGACGATGAGTTCGGCATCGATATCCGGCCCGGCGAAACCAAGCGCCTCCACGCCGATCTGGTGAAACTGCCGGTAGCGTCCATTTTGCGGGCGCTCGTGGCGAAACATCGGGCCTTGGTAGTAAAGGCGCTGCGGCCCCCCGGAAGCTACGAGGTTGTGCTGGATCGCCGCGCGCACACAACCTGCCGTGCCTTCAGGGCGCAGGGCCAATCGTTCGCCATTCAGGGCATCCTCGAATGCGTACATTTCTTTTTCGACGATATCGGTGACTTCACCGATTGCGCGATGAAAGAGCGGCTCCGGCTCCACGATGGGCATACGGATCGGACGGTAGCCATAGCTTTTCAGCCAGTCCCGGGTGATGCCTTCAAAGCTTTCCCAGATTTCGGCTTCTTCGGGAAGGATGTCTTTCATCCCGCGCACGGCCTGCAAGGTTTGGATCATCTTGGTTCTATCGGTATGGGGTTCAAACGGATTTACGGGCGTAGTGACTTGCTACGTAATTGTCGATAAGGGAGGTAAATTCAGCAGCAATGTCACCGCCGCGAAGGGTAACCGTTTTTTCCCCGTTAACAAACACCGGCGCAGCAGGTTCTTCGCCCGAACCGGGTAATGATATACCGACATTGGCATGACGGCTCTCTCCGGGGCCATTGACCACACAACCCATCACCGCCAGGGTCATGTTCTCCACACCGTCATATTCGGTGCGCCATTGCGGCATTTTGTCGCGCACATGGCGCTGGACGTGGGCTGCCAGTTCCTGGAAAAAGGTGCTGGTGGTGCGCCCACAACCGGGGCAGGCTACTACCATCGGCATGAACGCCCGCAGCCCCATCGTTTGCAGAATTTCCTGCGCCACCACGACTTCCTGCGTGCGATTGCCTCCCGGTTCGGGGGTGAGGGAAACGCGAATGGTATCGCCGATGCCTTCCTGAAGCAGCACTGCCATTGCCGCAGTGGAAGCCACGATGCCCTTGCTGCCCATGCCGGCCTCGGTCAGTCCCAGGTGCAGCGGATATTCGCAACGCCGTGCAAGCTCACGGTAGACCGCGATCAAATCCTGTACGTTCGACACCTTGGCCGAGAGGATGATGCACTCCCCTGCGAGCCCCAGGCTCTCTGCCCTGGACGCCGATTCCAGCGCCGAGGCCACCAGCGCCTCGCGCATGACCGCCTCGGCGGGCAACGGCGCGGCGCGGGCAGCATTTTCGTCCATGACTCTGGCCAATACCGTTTGGTCCAGGCTGCCCCAATTTACCCCGATGCGCACCGGCTTGTTGTGCTTGCAGGCGAGTTCGATGAGTTCGGCAAACTGACTGTCACGTCGCGTACCCGCGCCGACATTACCCGGATTGATGCGAAATTTGTCCAGTGCCACGGCGCATTCAGGGACTTTGGCAAGCAGGGCATGTCCGTTGTAATGGAAATCTCCCACCAGCGGTACATCGATGCCCTGCGCACAGAGACGTTCCCGGATGCGCGGTACGGTTCTGGCCGATGCTTCGTTGTTGACCGTGATCCGAACCAGTTCAGAACCCGCGTATGCCAGTTCCGCTACCTGCGCCACGGTTGCGTCGAGGTTGGCGGTATCGGTGTTGGTCATCGACTGCACCACGACAGGCGCATCCGAACCGACCGCTACGCGGCCGACATGCACGAGACGAGTACGCCGACGCGTGGATAAAGCCGTGCCGGTGGAGGAAAACACCATCATTGCAAGGTCAGGCGGGTGAATCCTTCCCTGTTGGTATGTTTTTTCAGATCGACTGCCTGACCATTGAATTCCAGATTCACATTGTTCGCGTGCTTGATTCTGACGGTGAGAGGAGGGTTGCCCTTGACGCTGTTGGAACTGCCCTTGACACCGGTACGGTTGAAAAGGAGTTTCCCGGTGTTGTCGCGCACGTCAACCCAGGTACTGGCGTTGAACAATAACCGCAGCGTCGCCACTTCGGGAGCGCTTGGCATACCGGCAAGCGGTTCTTGCCCGTCCGCCAGGGGGTCTTTTGCCGACTCCGGCGCGATATTGACGGGCACAGGTTGATCGAGCTTGATGACTACCGGCTTGAGCTGGACAGTTTTTTCGTGTGCCGGGGAGGCGGCGAACAGATTGAACTGAAACTTGAACCAGTTCTTGTGGATGCCAAACCCGACAAGCCCTGCCAACGCCAGCGCTGCCAGCGCAATCAACACCACCGGCAACACCTTGCTGGGCGGGCGTGGGCTGGCTGCCGGTTGTACGTTGCCATCCAGTTTGAGCATCGAAGTCAGGTCGGCGGCGGTGGGAGTCCGCGCACTGATGCTTTCGAGCAGCGGTTCGGGAGAGATGCCCAGGTAACGCGCGTAATTTCGCAGGAATCCCCGCGCGAAAGTCGGCCCCGGCAAAATATCGTATCTCCCGTTTTCGAGCGCTTCGAGTTGATGTGTCGATATTTTGAGAGTACGGGCAATGTCGTTCAGGGACTCCCCTCGCTCCTCGCGTGCTTTTCTGAGGATTTCTCCGGAAGCCGCCGGGGACATTCCCGGCTCGGATGTTGCCGCCTCGGGGTCAAGCGACGTTTGCTCGAACGTGGACGGTACCGGTTCAAGCACGTCCTCGAATTCGAGGTTGTCTCCCATGACAGAATCAGATTGAGATTGCATGGTATTCACTCGTATCTTCCTTGCATCATCAAAACGTTTTCACTGGAACCAGGGAAGCGGCTACGCAACTGCTCCACATAGCTCGCTTCGGAATGACGCTCACCAACCCGCCGCGCTGCGCGCACGCCAAGCCACGCCGAGCGTGCGCTTGGATCGAAACGCCGATGATACTGGATGAGGAGATCGTGGGCGCTCCGGTAGTTTCCGCGACGATAACCGACTTCCGCCAGTCGGTACAGTGCCTCGCTGTTGGATGGGTCGGTTTCCAGGGCTTTGGAGAACTGAACCTCGGCCCGTTCCAGTTCGTTATTTTCCAGCAAACACAGACCGGCATTGGTAAAAGGGCGCGTTTTGTGGAGGTAATACGGATTGGACGCAGAGGTTGCAAACCGTGACATTGCCTCATTGAAACGCTTCTGGGTGCACAGGAACCATCCATAACTATTGTTGAATTCCGGATCTCCGGGCGCGGCGCTGAGCGCCCGGCGGAAAGCATCGTCGGCCTGGCTGTTTTGGCGGAGTTCCATGTGGATCAAACCCATCAGGTGATAGGCGGGAGGATAACCGGAATTTATTTTCAATGCGGTTCTGGCTGAGTCCATGGCAACATCCATTCGGCCGAAGCTGAAATATTCATGCCCGAGTTCGGTATGGATGCGCGCCCTTGCTTCTACCTCGTTTGCAGGCTGCGCGTCGGACAAGGGACGGGAGTAAGTGCCGGTGTAACTGGGCGTGGTGCCGAACGAAGAATCGGCCTGCTCTGCCGTCGTCGTGCAGGCGCCCAGGAAGAAAGCGGGAACAATCCAGTACAGGAATAACGTTGGACGTGTCATGAGAAGACCTCCTCCATCGTATGGAGCGTGCACACACCGGAGCGCCGGGTTTTGTCCCGCACCTGTCCGGCAAGTTGTCCGCAAGCTGCGGCCACGTCACCACCGCGCGTCTTTCGTGTCGTGGCAACAACACCAGAGTCCAGCAAAAGCCCCGCGAAGCGCCTGATGCGTTCGGCGGGCGAGCGAGCGAATCCGGAATGCGGGAAGGGGTTGAACGGAATCAGGTTGAATTTGCATGGCACGTCGCGTGTCAGCGCAATCAGCGCGCGCGCGTGGGCATCGCTGTCGTTGACGCCATCGATCATTACATATTCAAACGTTACGAAGTCGCGGGGCGCACGTTCGAGATACCGTTGGCAGGCCGCCATCAGATCGCGTAGCGGATACTTGCGGTTGATCGGCATCAAATGATCCCGCAACGCATCGTCGGGCGCATGCAGCGACACTGCCAGCGCCACCGGACATTCTTCGCGCAGGCGGTCGATTGCGGGCACGATGCCCACGGTCGATACCGTTACCCGCCGCCTCGACAGCCCGTAGGCGTGATCATCGAGCATCACCCGCAAGGCGGCGACAACGTTGTCGAAATTGGCAAGGGGCTCGCCCATGCCCATCAACACGACATTGCTGATGATGCGGCCATTGTCTTCCTCATTGTCGTCGGCAGCGGCTGCGCCGAGCAATCTGTTTGCCAGCCAGAGTTGACCAATGATTTCGCCGGTAGTGAGGTTCCGGTTGAATCCTTGCTTGCCGGTTGCGCAAAAAGCGCAATCGAGTGAGCAGCCTGCCTGCGACGACACGCACAGAGTTCCGCGCCCCGCTTCAGGGATGAAAACCGTTTCCACGGCGTTGGCATTCCCGACATCGAACAGCCACTTGCGCGTTCCGTCGCCGGACAGAGAATCCTGTAACAGCGCGGGAGCGCGAATCTGTGCCAGTTCCTTGAGCTTTGCCCGCAACGTCTTGGCGATGTTGGTCATCGCGTCGAAGTCATCGCAACCTTCGTGGTGCATCCAGCGCATCACCTGACGGGCGCGAAATGGCTTCTCTCCCAGTTCGGAGAACCAGGCGAGAAGCGCATCGAGATCGTAGTCGAGCAGATTGAACACGGTGGGCAACGGGAATGGAATTACCCCTGATCCGGGCGGGAGATCAACGGGTATGAACAGCGATACCGGGAAAGAAGAACGCCACCTCCACCGCAGCCGTTTCCGGGGCATCGGAGCCGTGTACGGCGTTGGCATCGATGGATTCGGCAAAATCGGCGCGGATGGTTCCCGGCGCGGCCTGCTTCGGGTCGGTTGCGCCCATCAGTTCACGATTTTTGGCAATTGCGTTTTCGCCTTCGAGCACCTGCACCATGACCGGGCCGGAAGTCATGAATTTAACCAGATCCTTGAAAAACGGACGCTCACGGTGCACGGCATAAAATTCACCCGCTTCCCGTTCGGAGAGATACACCATGCGGGCAGCGGCGACCTTGAGGCCGGCATCTTCAAAACGCTGGTAGATTTTACCGATGACGTTCTTTGCAACGGCATCGGGTTTGATGATGGAAAGCGTGCGCTCGGCAGCCATGAAATCACTCCTGTTATTTATTGATTGCGAAAGACGAAAGGGAGCGCATTCTAGCAGGTTCCCCGAAGCAGGAACCGGAACAGGGCCACGCAAATCCAAGGAAACACTTGAATTATTCCCGGATTATTCCCGCCCCGTTCGGGCTGAGCTTGCCGAAGCCCATGGTGACGATGCAACGCCTTTCGACAGAGCCTGCCCTCGGCTTGCCCCGCAAGGGCGATGCACCAGCGGCTTGGACGTGTCCAGGTTCGAAGCACAAATGAGTATGAAAAATGCAAAACTGTGAGAGAATTCGCGCGGGGCGCAAACGAAAACGCCCCACGTGACGGGGCGTTTTCGCCAATCTCGCTCCCCAAGGGAGGTGATTGTTAGTGAAACTACCGTTACGAGGTGGTTTCTGGCGATGCCTTATTAGGGCAGCGATCATAGTACTGCTGCTGTTCTACTCTGGCAAGTGTCATTAATCACCAAGAGTAGTACCCCGCCCCATGCCCACAAGGGAAGGGGCGGGCTGAAAGAAGGCCGCGAAATGCTGTAAAGGATGGCGGGTTGGATGTAGGTTGGGTTGAGCTTGCGAAACCCAACGTTTTTGTGGCCGGTTGGATGTTGGGATTCGCTTCGCTCATCCCAACCTACGCGGGCTGAGCTTGCCGAAGCCCATGGTGACGATGCAATGCTTTTTGACAGAGCCTGTCCCCGGCCCGCCCGCAAGGGCGATGCGCCAGCGGCTTGGACGTATCCAAGACCGAAGCACAAATAAGTATGAAGAATGCAAAACTGTGAGAGAATTCGCGCGGGGCGCAAACGAAAACGCCCCAAGCGACGGGGCGTTTTCGCCAATCTCGCTCCCCAAGGGAGGTGATTGTTAGTGAAACTACCGTTGCGAGGTGGTTTCTGGCGATGCCTTATTAGGGCAGTGATCATAGTACTGCTGCTGCTCTGCTCTGGCAAGTGTCATTAATCACCAAGAGTAGTACCCCGCCCCATGCCCACAAGGGAAGGGGCGGGCTGAAAGAACGCCGCGAAATGCTGTAAAGGATGGCGGGTTGGATGTAGGTTGGGTTGAGCTTGCGAAACCCAACGTTTTTGCGGTCGGTTGGATGTTGGGATTCGCTTCGCTCATCCCAACCTACGCGGGCTTCACGAACGAAGGCGAAGTAACCGCGCAGGCGCTGAAAGAAGGCCGCGAAATGCTGTAAAGGATGGCGGGTTGGATGTAGGTTGGGTTGAGCTTGCGAAACCCAACGTTTTTTGTGGCCGGTTGGATGTTGGGATTCGCTTCGCTCATCCCAACCTACGCGGGCTTGCTGCCAAAGGGGTTGCAAATACTCAAACCATCAAATTGCATTCCGTCCTGCATGTCCTCGCTGTAGAGCACCCCGCACCCGGCCAGTTGCGCCGATGCCAGGATCAGCGCATCCCAATGGGAAAGGCAGTAACGTTCACCAAGAAGCATGGCTCGTTCGACCGTGGCTGCGGTAACAGGCACGACTTCGCAGTTGGTCATGAGGGCGCGGGCATTCTCATGTGCAGCAACGCGGTTGAAACCCAATTTGCGGGTACAGACGCTGATGAATTCGTTCAGCACCTGGACGCTGATACATGGCCTTGCAGCCAGCAGATATTCAGCATGAGCGGCCTTGTCCGGATCGTTGCTCAACAAGTACACCGTGATGTTGGTGTCGATGAAACAACGTTCAGCCACGTTCATGCAACTCGTCACGGTCGATGGACATACCCTGTTTCCATGCGCCACGGTAGCGACGGAAAACGCTGAAATCAGGTTCAGTGGGGCGCTCGGCTTTCAATCGCGCCACCGCGCGGCCGCGCCGGGTAATCACTATATCGTCTCCGGCTTGCACGGCATCCAGCAGGGAACTCAAATGAGCTTTGGCTTCAGCGACACTTACAGTTCGCATGTCAATTCCATCTGGTCATTTAGAATGGTCATCATCCTAAAGGACAGCAACGAGCAGCGCAAGCAAAAAAGTCGGCTGCCAAACCATGCTTCACCATAGGCGCGTAACCGTTCAGTCGTCCTGGCCCTGATTGCCGGCCAATGTTTCGTCGAACTGGTAAATCAGGTCGTCGGCGATGTCGTCCAGGTCTGAAACGGCATAGCCCAGGCAAATGGAAACAGCTTCGCGCGCCCGCGCCCATTCCGCGTCCTGTACCGTGCGCAGGTGGGTGCTGGCAACGAATTCGGCCATCACGTTGAGGGCGATCAGGCGATGTGCGTTACTGTTGATGTTTCGCGGGTCTTCGAGTTGGCTGTAGTCGTGATGATTGAGAATGCCCTGGGTGATGGGGTCTGACAGGCCCCAGGCCCGCGCGAGGTAATAGCCGATGATGGCATGGCTGGTTCCGAGGGCTTCTTCCTCGATATCCGTGAATATGCGTTTGGTGTTTTTGTTGGCTTCGCGCAGGACGCTTTTGTATTCCGGATAGCGTTTCGTGAGCAGAGGAATACCACAATCATGAAACAGCCCGAAGGTATAGGCGGTATCCGGATCGAGCTTGCCGACGATGGAAGCCAGCCGTTTTCCGGCG
>JAITMK010000133.1 GCA_031277415.1 Azoarcus sp. | reverse complement strand
GTTATATAATCAACAGCCCCCAGACTCAGTCCATGAAACTCATTATCGAAATCATTCATGGCCGTAAGAAAAATAACCGGAATATCCTTCATTTCCGGATTATTTTTAAGGATTTTTATCGCTTCATACCCATTCATTTCAGGCATATCAATATCCAACAAAACCAGACTCGGCGTATAACGTGACAGCAGTTCAAACATTTTCGACGCTGAAGGAACCGTTATCACGCTATATGTGTCAGACAAGGTTTCTTTGCCAACCAACAGGTTGGTGAGATTATCATCCACCAACATAATCAGTTCGCGGGCATCGCTCATTCCACATCTCCTTGTACTTTCATCATGAAAATATTGTAATTTTTCAATGGGTTATATATGACACCCGTGGATACCTGGGGTGCTTCTCAACCCAGCATCCAAGCTAGCGCATAGAAAAAAAATAGTAAATGCTAAAAGTCACAAATGGTTTTTTTATTGATTTTCCTCTTTCAATGTCACCGAAAACCTATCCCATATCGCGCCTTCAGGCCTGAGCCGTTACAATCATCACATGCTTTACGATCTGGTCCGCCCTGTTCTGTTCTCGTTCGACCCTGAAACCGCGCACGAAACCGCCATCGCCGCCTTGCACGTCACAGGCCGTCTCCTGCCCGCCGGACGGCCGCGCGCAGCCACCCCGGTCGAGGTCATGGGACTCACTTTTCCAAACCGCATCGGGCTTGCCGCCGGACTCGACAAAAACGGCGAAGCCATTGACGGATTGGCATTGATGGGTTTCGGTTTTCTTGAAATCGGCACCGTCACGCCGCGCGCGCAGCCGGGAAACCCGCGCCCGCGCATGTTCCGGCTGCCGGAGGCGCGTGCCATCATCAACCGCATGGGGTTCAATAATCACGGGGTCGACGCGCTTGTCGCCAATGTTCGCGCGTCCAAATACAAGGGTATTCTCGGTATCAATATCGGCAAGAATTTGGGCACCCCGATGGAGCGCGCCACCGACGACTATCTCGCAGCTTTCGATAAGGTGTACGCCGTGGCGAACTATGTGGCGGTCAATGTTTCGTCACCCAATACACAAAATCTTCGCCAGTTGCAGGGGGCTTCCGAACTCGATCATTTGCTCGCCTGCCTCAAGGAAGCCCAGCGCCGCCTGACCGAGCATCATGGCCATTACGTACCGTTGGCGCTGAAGATCGCGCCAGACCTCAACGCTGTGGAAATTTCGGATATTGCCGACGCCTTGCGCCGCCACCGCATCGATGCCGTGATCGCCACCAATACCACGCTTGCCCGCGACAAGGTGGAGGGGTTGCGACATGCCGATGAGACGGGGGGGGTATCAGGCGCACCACTGCTGGAGGCTTCAACCGCCGTGGTACGCCAGCTCGCGCAGGAACTGGCAGGCGAAATCCCGATCATCGCGGCAGGAGGAGTTCTTGACGGTGCGGGAGCACGCGAGAAACTCGATGCCGGGGCAACATTGGTGCAGTTGATGAGCGGCCTCGTTTTTCGCGGCCCCGGCCTTGTTCGTGAGTGCGTAGAGGCAACTGCCGCACCTGCGTAACTTCTGTACAATCAGAAGGACCGTAGGTTGGGATGAGCGAAGCGAATCCCAACATATGGAAAACATAGCTTCGCGAAATGCCACATGTTGGGGTCAGCCTGCGGCTCACCACCAACCTACAAGTGGTTACCTTCAAACTGTAATCGAATGAATCGAAACCGCTCTAATCGTCACCTTCCCTGATGAGTTACCTTTTCGTCATTTTCGGCGCTGTTCTTGTCAACAATGTGGTTTTTGTCCGCATCCTCGGGCTTTGCCCGTTCATGGGGACGTCGAAGAAACTCGATACCGCCATTGGCATGGGCATGGCAACGACCTTCGTGCTCACGCTGGCTTCGGGGACGTGTTATCTGGTCGACCATTATCTGCTGAAGCCGTTCGATCTCTCCTACCTGCGCACGCTGGCGTTCATCGTCCTGATCGCGGGTATCGTGCAGATCACGGAACTGATCATCCACAAGACCAGTCCGGCGTTACAGCAGGTACTCGGCATTTTCCTGCCGTTGATTACCACTAACTGCGCCGTGCTCGGCATTCCTCTGTTGAGTGCGAATTTCGGTTATGGCCTGCTCGAATCCTTGCTTTTCGGGTTCGGTTCCGCTGTCGGTTTTACTTTTGCCCTGATTCTGTTCGCCGGTATCCGCGAACGGATCGATGGCGCCGACGTGCCCATAGCGTTCCGGGGCGTGCCTATTGCCATGATGACTGCGGGCTTCATGAGCCTTGCTTTCATGGGCTTTGCCGGACTGGATCGTTTCCACAACTGAAACCGCCCTGCTTCTCAGCTTTCATTTTTCCAGACTGATGTTTGCTGCTCTTTTTGTCATGACAGGTATAGCCCTCATTCTCGGCGCGGCGCTGGGTTATGCTGCTGTCTATTTCAAGGTCGAGGGGAATCCGCTGGCTGAGAAGATCAGCGCCCTCCTGCCGCAAACTCAGTGCGCCCAGTGCGGTTATCCGGGTTGCAAGCCTTACGCCGAAGCCATTGTCGGCGGTGAAGCCGAAATCAATTTGTGTACGCCGGGCGGCGATGACGGTATGCGCCTGTTGGCAGAATTGCTCGGGCGTGAATTCAAACCACGCGGCGCTCCGGTCGAAAAGCTGAAAATCGTGGCGCTCATCGACGAACAAACCTGTATCGGCTGCACGCTGTGCATTCAGGCGTGCCCGGTCGACGCGATCATCGGTTCGGCCAAGCAGATGCACACTGTCGTAAGCCGTTATTGCACGGGTTGCGAACTGTGCCTGCCGCCCTGCCCGGTCGATTGCATCGTGCTGGCGGAAGAGCCGCGCACGCCGCAGAACTGGCGCTGGAAATACCCTGCAACGGGACTCAAGGTGGTGGCATGGCATTGAACAGTCTCCGGGGCGGTATCGAACCCGACGCTCATAAAAAGGAATCGTCCGAGACGCCGATCCGGCATGTGCCGCTGCCGTCGCGGCTGGTGGTTCCGCTCGTCCAGAGCAGCCAGGAATCGGCAAGGACGATCATCACCGTTGGCGACAGGGTATTGAAAGGCCAGTGCATCGGTGAAGCAGAGGGCGCAGGTATCGCCATTCATGCGCCGGCTTCGGGTACGGTAGCGGAAATCGGGTATTACCCGATGGCGCACCCGTCCGGGCTGACTTCGCAGGCCATCGTGATCGAACCGGACGGTGAGGAACACTGGATCACGTATGAACCGCTCGATCCCGCCACGGCAAGCCGCGACGAATTGATTCTCCGCATCCAGGCAAGCGGTATCGTCGGCATGGGGGGCGCCGTTTTTCCAAGCCATATCAAGGCCAGAAGTAAAACCGAAACGCTGCTTATCAACGGCGCAGAGTGTGAACCGTGGATAACCTGCGATGACCGTCTGATGCGCGAACGCGCGTCTGCCGTCGTGACCGGTTCGGCGATCCTGGCGCATTTGACCGGCGCACGGCAGATATTGATCGGCATCGAGGACAACAAGCCCGAAGCCATTGCCGCCATGCGTGCCGCCGTGTGCGATATGGAACCTGTCGCGCTCAAATGCCTGGACGCGGACAAAATAACCGTCATTGCCGTGCCGACGCGCTATCCGTCCGGAGGAGAAAGGCAACTCACCCGCATTCTCACCGGCATCGAGGTTCCTCCCGACAAGCGAGTCACCGGTTTCGGAGTACAGTGTTTCAACGTCGCCACGGCCTACGCGGTGTGCCGCGCCCTGTTGCACGGCGAGTCGATGGTGTCGCGTATCGTCACCGTGACCGGCAACGTCGAGCGCCCGGGCAATTACGAAACGCCGCTTGGAATGCCGATTGCCGAGTTGATCGCGCTCTGCGGACCAAAACCCGGCACGACCCGTATTCTGATGGGCGGGCCGATGATGGGCTTTACCTTGCCAAGCCTCGAAGCGCCGGTCACCAAGGGCTGCAATTGCCTGATTGCCGCTTCAGCCGAACTCTTCCCGCCGTCAGAGCCGGAACAACCCTGCATTCGTTGCGGCAGCTGCGTAAATGTCTGCCCAATCGAACTACAGCCGTTCGAGATGTACTGGTCCAGCCGCGCAAAGAATTTCGACAGCGCCAGGCAGTACCATCTTTTCAGTTGCATGGAGTGCGGCTGTTGCGCCTATGTGTGCCCGGCCCATATTCCGCTCGTCGATTATTTCCGTTTCGCAAAAAGCGAAATCCGCGCCCGTGATGAAGAACAAAAAGCCGCCGATCAGGCCAGGGCGCGTTTTGAATTCCGCAACGCCCGTCTGGGGCGCGAAAAAGCCGAGAAGGCCGCGCGCATGGCAGCCAAAGCCGCCGAAACCCGTGCAAAATCTGCCGGTGAAGCCGCACTGATCGCCTCTGCCGTGGATCGAACCAGCGCCGCCGCCCGAACTCCACGCGACCGACAATCATGACTTCTCCGCATACCCGACAACCTGACAGTGTGCAGCGCATCATGATCACCGTGCTGGTGGCGCTCCTGCCCGGCATCGCCGCTTACGTGTGGCAAGTCGGCGCGGGCATTCTGGTCAACCTCGCCATTGCCACTGCTGCGGCGCTGGCCGCCGAAGCGCTGATGCTCCGGCTGCGCAAGCGTCCGTTATGGATCACGCTCAGCGATGGTTCGGCGGTGGTCACGGCCTGGCTCATCGCGCTCATATTGCCTTCCATCGCACCCTGGTGGCTTACCGTGACGGGCGTACTGGTCGCCATCGTCATGGCCAAGCATCTGTATGGCGGTATCGGGCAAAACCCGTTCAATCCGGCAATGGCCGCCTATTGCGCGATGATCGTCGCCTATCCGGCGCTGATGTCGCAGTGGCCCTCCGTCGACGGCGCCGATTTTGCCACTCAGGTGCATCTGATTCTTGGCGGCAGCCGCGAAATCGACGGCATCACCGGCGCGACGGCTCTGGATGCCATGCGCACCGGATTGCGCAATCAGAACGATGTCCACTCCATTCTCGGCACCGGGGTTTTCGGCTTTGCCGGTGGGCGAGGATGGGAATGGATCGCGGCAGGGTATTTTGTCGGCGGCCTCTTTTTGCTTGCACGCCGTGTCATCACCTGGCATCTGCCGCTCGGTTTCATCGTCGGCATGGGGCTGATGGCCGGTATATTCTGGCTCGTCGCGCCGGAGAGCTTTCCCTCTCCGCTTTTTCATCTTGCCAGCGGCGGAGCAATGCTCGCCGCCTTTTTCATCGTCACCGACCCGGTCACCGGTGCGAGTTCTTCGCTCGGCAAATTCATTTTCGCTGCCGGAGTTGGAATCATCGCCTGGATCATACGTACTTTCGGCGTATACCCCGACGGTATCGCCTTCGCCGTGTTGCTGATGAACATCTGCGTACCGCTGATCAACCGTGCAACTCAACCCGCTCCTGTCGGAAAGCGCAAGAGCCCATGACTTTTCCCGACCCCGCGCTCCCCGAATCGCCACCTCCCCCGAGCACGCCGACAGGTTTGCCGCTCGCGCTGCGCCGCGCGCTGGTTTCGGCCTTCAGCCTGTTTGCCTTCACGTTGCCCTTTACCGCCCTCATGGCGTTTACATATGAAGTGACGCATGACCGCATCAAGGCCGCCGAAAATCAAAAAAAGATGAGCCTCATCGAAGAAGTGCTGCCGAATCTGGATTACGACAATGACTTGCTCTCCGACGTGACCGAAGCCGAAGACGGCGAAGGCCGGGTCGGCAACGTCTGGCGCGCCCGCAAAGGCGGCGCGCCCGTGGCGCTGGTGTTCGAAACCTTTGCGCCGGACGGCTACGGCGGGCGCATCGATCTCATCGTTTCGTTGGACACCGAGGGCCGTATCGGCGGTGTACGGGTGACCGCGCACAAGGAAACGCCGGGGCTGGGCGACTACATCGACCCGGGCAAGGATCGAAACAAGGAAAAACCCTGGATCGGCCAATTCACCGGGGCGAACCCTTCGATGCCCGCCGCGCGCTGGGAAGTAAAGAAGGATGGCGGCGATTTCGATTATCCTGCCGGTGCAACAGTCAGCGCCCGTGCCGTCACGCGCGCCGTGGGCCGTGCCGCCGCCTGGGTCGATGCGCATCACGAGACGCTTTTTACAGCCCCTCCAAAGGAACAAAAGGATTAGCGCGATGGGAAATCGTCACTCACTCCGGGAGAGCATTTTCGGCGGCCTGTGGCGGCACAATCCGGGTCTGGCGCAAATTCTCGGCCTGTGCCCGATCCTCGCCATCAGCACCAACATGGTAAACGCCGTCAGTCTGGGGCTTGCCACAGTGCTGGCTATGGCACTCTCGAATCTGGTCATCTCCGGGCTGCGGCGCTGGATCGCTTACGAAATCCGCATCCCCGTGTTCATTCTCATCATCGCGGCGCTGGTGACAGTACTCGATCTGGCGTTCAATGCTTATTTCCACAGCCTGTATCTGGTGCTCGGCATCTTCATCCCGCTCATCACCACCAACTGCATTGTGCTCGCGCGCGCCGAGGCTTACGCCGCCAGGAACGGCGTGCTGGAATCGACCGTAGACGGCATTGCAATGGGTTTGGGTCTGGTGTGGGTACTGGGGTTGCTTGGTGCATTGCGCGAGTTGATCGGCAACGGCACGATTTTGTCCGGTATCGAGATGGTTTTCCCCAACCTGAAATCGATCAGCGTTTTTGGCGACGCCTATCCGGGTTTTCTGCTTGCCTGCCTGCCGCCCGGCGCATTTTTCATACTCGCCTGCCTGATTGCCGGTTTCAATGCAATCAACGCCCGCCACGCGGCGCGCGCCAGCCGAAAACCGCCCTCCTCCTCAGCACAGGCACCAATCCTTTCGCCGCCTGCGACATGAAAACAGCCATGAAACCAGAAACAATCCACGAATTCTTCCGCCGTCTTGCGGAGCGCACCCCGGAACCGCGTACTGAACTCGAATACGGCAGCCCTTACCAGCTTCTCGTTGCGGTCGTGCTCTCGGCACAAACCACCGACAAGGGCGTCAACCTGGCAACCCGCCGCCTGTTTGCCCAGGCCCCGACGCCACAAGCGATCATTGCGATGGGTGAGGAGCAACTGGCCGAATGCATCAAAACCATCGGTTTCTTCCGCGCCAAGGCAAAGAACGTCATCACGCTCTCACGCCTGCTGATCGAGCGGCACATGGGCGAAGTCCCGGCGGATCGCGCCGCGCTCGAAGCTCTGCCCGGCGTAGGGCGCAAAACGGCCAACGTTGTACTCAATACCGTCTTCCGGCAGCCGGTCATGGCTGTCGACAGACATGTCTTCCGGGTCGCCAATCGCACGGGACTGGCACCCGGCAGGGATGTCGGCGAGGTTGAAACCAGACTCGTGGATACCGTTCCTGCCGATTACCTGCTCGATGCCCATCACTGGCTGATTTTGCATGGTCGTTATATTTGCACCGCAAAAAAACCACACTGCCGGAACTGTTGCGTGTACGATTTATGCGGCTGGTCAGACAAGGTTTCCTAAAAGCAACATGTTCAACCCAACACGCGAACAAGTTCGAGAGTTTTTTACAAAAGCCTGGAGCAAATATCAGGCGCAGGAAGTTCTTACCGCACTCGAAACCATTGCGGCAGGCATCACGCTGGAACACCCCGAATACCATGCCCTGCTCTCCGACCCGGACACCATGACCCGGGAGTTTCCTCCCGAGCATGAACAAAGCAACCCTTTTTTGCACCTGTCGCTGCATCTGGCCATCGAAGAACAGCTCTCGATCAATCAGCCTCCCGGCATCCGGGATGCTTTCGAGACTCTGCGCAGAATCCGGAACGGCCGCCACAATGCCATGCATGATGTAATCGAATGTCTGGGCGAAACGGTGTTCAAGGCATTACGCGATCATACCTCTCCCGATGGAGTCGCTTACCTCAACAGCGTCCGCCGCCGCGCCGGAATGCCGCCGACTGCCGATTGAGGCGCAAAAGAAGATCGTTCCCGATACCTGTATCACGTTCTGTCACGTGCATATGTCCTTATAATCCGACGGGTTCCCTAGGGAACCCCTGCAAAACCCCTCCCGTCATTGCAGCGCGCAGCGAAGCGAAGTCGCAGAATCCAGACGCTGCGTGGATCCTGCGGTATCAAGCAGGATGACAGGAGGCGGAAAAATAGGGTAATGCAGATGTTCCCCAGGGTATCCGATATGCTGACGAATCTGATTCACCGTCTGTTCCGCCGTTTGATACCGCCTAAAAAAAGCGATATGCATAACGATACTCCCGTTTCCAATCCCGGCTCCATGGATACCGATACGCTGGTTCCGCATCCCTCTTCACCACCACCATCGGTGGACACATCCAGCATCGAAAATATCGGGGCTTCCATCATCTGCCGTGAAGCGGTTCTTGATCGCCAACAGAGAATTGTCGGATACCAGTTTCTGCTCCAGAAAATCGCGCATGACCGCGTCCGCATCAAGAATCGGCGATTTTTCCATCTTTGTGCCGAAGTTCTGATCCGGGATCTCGCGCAAACCAATATTTTCCCGATGCTCGGGCCGCGCTCCGTCTTTATCGACATCCC
>JAITMK010000091.1 GCA_031277415.1 Azoarcus sp. | reverse complement strand
GATGCCCTGCTCCAACAGGTCGCTCACCGCAGCCAATCCCTGTTGCGGGATACCGATACCGTTTCCCGCCTCGGCAGCGATGAATTCGTTTTCATTCTGCCCGACATCAACCAGCCACAGGATGCTGCCAGCATCGCACGAAAACTTCTCACCAGCATCGGCCGCCCCTACCTGCTTGGCGGGCACGACATCACCATCTCCGCCAGCATCGGCATCGCTCTCTCCGAGACCGATGGCAACACAACGGCGGAATTGCTGCGCAACGCGGATGCCGCCATGAGCCGCGCCAAGGAAGACGGACGCAACAACTTCCGTTTTTACTCCACCGACATGAACATCACCACCCTCGGTGACCTGCTGCTCGAAAACCAGTTGCGCAACGCCATCAAGTACAACGAACTCGAACTTTTCTACCAGCCCAAGATCGATTCCCACACCGGTATCATGCAAGGCGCCGAGGCGCTTCTTCGCTGGCGCCATCCTGAACACGGCACGATCTCGCCTGATCGTTTCGTTCGTCTGGCGGAAGAATCCGGCCTCATCGTTTCCATCGGCACGTGGGTGCTGCGCACCGCCTGCCGACAAATCCGCACATGGCGGGAAGCTGGACTGCCTGTCGTGCCCATTGCAGTCAACCTGTCGGCACAGCAATTCCTGCAAAGCGATTTACCGGCGCTGGTCAGCGACAGCCTGGAAGCGGCCGGTATCGAACCCGACCTGCTCGAACTCGAACTCACTGAATCCATGTTGATGCGCAACGCCGACCGCACCATCGGCATCCTTTCCCATCTGCGCCAAATGGGAATAAAACTTTCCATCGACGATTTCGGAACAGGTTACTCATCGCTGTCGTATCTCAAGCAGTTCGAAGTCAACCAACTCAAAATCGACAAGAGTTTCGTTGCGACCATCCAGGACACCAGTACCGGCGGTACGATTGCCGCTGCGGTCATCGGGCTGGCCCATGCTCTTGGTCTCCAGGTTGTCGCGGAAGGCGTGGAAACCGAAGAACAGCATCGCTTCCTGATCGATCACGGCTGCGATTCATTCCAGGGTTACCTTTTCAGCCGCCCGGTTTCCGCCTCCGATTTCGCTCAAAAGCTTGCGGGTTTGAAAAAAGTCACACCGGAAGGCTGATTTGTCCTCCTGCATCAAGAACATGAGGTCACATTCAAAAATGTTTCCTCTCTCAACACACCATTCCATGAAAAAGTGCTGAAAATTTCTGTTTTTCAGTTCAGTAGAGCCATGTTCAAAAAATATGTTTTCTTATTTTATCGCCACCTTGCGATGGGCGATCACGGCGGTACGGGTTGTAGCTGATATGTATTCGCTCCATGAACGAGAGATGGAACACACCAGGAACTGCGCGAGGGTCATCGGACCATGATTTACGCGTTGCTCTGTATCACGGTGGTATTGGTTTCACTGATCGGCTTGCGGGAACGGAGTTTGCGCATCAAGCACATAAATGCGCTGGCTCAGCAACTGGCTCAAAAAATAGAAGAAAAATCACAAGAAAACAAGATGTTACTAGACTCCATCCCTGACCCGATCTGGATGGTCGACGCAGAAAGCCACATCATATCGGTCAACAAAGCGCTCCTGGAGTTCTGTCAGCGGAAAGAAGCGGACATTCTTGATCGTCCATTCTCGGAAATCATCACTTCCGAAGATGACAAAGTCATGTCGCGAGGCCGTAAACTGGTTCTCGAAACCCAAAGCACCGGACGACAGGCCATATGGCTCACGGGGGCAGACAAGCGGCCGTGTCCCTTTGAAATTTCACGGTTTCCATTGTTCAACGAAGCGGGCCAGATCTATCGCATCGTCGGCATCGCGCGCAACCTGACCGCGCACTATGAAGCAGAAACCCGCAAGCAGGTTCTTACACGAATATTCGATCACAACAGTGAAGGTCTCATGATCCTCGACAAGAATCTGCGGATCATGATCATCAACCAATCGTTGCGCCATATCACCGGCTACACTGAAGAGGATTTGATTGGGCATTTTCCGAGAGAATTTCTCGCCGCCCAACTCGACCGGCGTTTCATCCGCACCCTGATAGGACAGATGAAAAGCAGTGGCGCGTGGAACAGCGAAATTCATCTTCTCGACAAAAAGGGCGTTGAAAGACCCTTTTTGTGCCGCATTGCTTCCTTGATCGACGAACAGTCCCGGACGAAAAACTGGATCGTATTCCTGAGCGATCCCTCCAGGCACCACGAAACCGAAGAGCGCATCAAACGCCTCGTCACCATCGACTCCCTCACCGGCC
Source organism: Azoarcus sp. (assembly GCA_031277415.1). Lineage (GTDB taxonomy): Bacteria > Pseudomonadota > Gammaproteobacteria > Burkholderiales > Rhodocyclaceae > WRNU01. Next base: position 6,669 of record JAITMK010000091.1, on the reverse strand, counting down.
TGATCAATCGCAAGGGATTCATCGACAGTCTGGACGAACACCTGCTCAACTACAGCGTGGATACCCTGCTGGTGCTGAACCTGAATCACATGAGCCGGATCAATGATGCCTACGGGCACCCGGCTGGCGACTTTCTGCTCCAACGCGTAGCCAACCGCATCCGAAGGTCATTGCGTGAGCGTGACGTCGTAGGCCGCCTGGGCGACGATCATTTTGGCATCCAGTTGCTTGCCAGCAACGCACAAAGCATCGAACACATCGTCAAGAAGGTCATGACGGCCGTCGCACGCCCGATCATCTTCAAGGAACAGTCGATCGCCTGCACTGCCTGCGTCGGCATATGCATGGTTTCCGGCAGCCACCAGCACGCCGAAGATTTGCTGCGCAAGGCCGACACTGCCATGCGCCAGGCACGGAAAAGCGGGAGCAACACTTACCGCTTCTTCTCGGAAAATCTTGAAAAAAATATGATACAGCGCGTAAAACGCGAAACCGAGCTACGCGGTGTGCTGGAACGACAGGAACTGATACTCCACTACCAACCCCAGATAGATATCCTGAACGGGCATATCTGCGGCTGTGAAGCTCTGTTGCGCTGGAATCATCCCCAACATGGCCTGATTCCGCCATTGGAATTCATCCCGCTTGCCGAAGAAACGGGTCTCATCCTGCCCATCGGCAAATGGGTACTTGAAGAAGCCTGCCGTCAAAACAAGGCATGGCAGGATCAAGGCTTGCCACCCATCGTCATGGCGGTCAACCTTTCGTCAGTACAACTGCAACATGAACAATTGATCAGCGATATTTCTTCGGTGCTGGCTCAATCCGGGTTGGAACCACGCTGGCTGGAACTCGAAATCACCGAAAGCGCTCTCGTGGAAGAACGTATGATTGCGGTACTCCGGGATTTGAAAGCATTGGGTGTAGAGCTTTCCATCGACGATTTCGGCACCGGCTATTCCAGCCTTTCCTATTTACGGCATTTCCCGTTCAGCAAACTCAAGATCGATAAATCCTTCATCCGCGACCTGAACACCGGCAGCGGTTCCGCCATCGTGCGCATGGTGCTGGACATGGCTCACGAACTGCATCTGAAAACACTGGCCGAGGGCGTCGAAACACACGAACAAATCAGCGCCCTGATGGACTACCAGTGCGAAGAGTACCAAGGCTATCTGTGCAGCAAACCGGTCCCGGCTGACTCCTTCGTGCAACTGTTGCAAAACACCGGGTCGACGGTTCAGTCATAATCCCGTTTAATATTCGCCTTTCACAATCCGCAACCAAGATATTCCAATGGCTCAATACGTCATGTCCATGCTCCGAGTGAGCAAAATCGTCCCCCCCAAACGCCAGATCATCAAGGATATCTCCCTGTCCTTCTTCCCTGGCGCGAAAATCGGCCTTCTCGGCCTCAACGGATCGGGAAAGTCCACCGTGCTCAGAATCATGGCCGGAGTGGAAACCGAATTCGACGGTGAAGTGCAATGGCTGCCGAACATCTCCATCGGCTATCTGCCGCAGGAACCGCAACTCGACCCTGAAAAAACCGTCAAACAGGAAGTGGAAGCCGCCTTCAGCGAGATCACCCAGGCGCAAACGCGGCTTGAAGCCGTCTACGCTGCCTACGCCGAACCGGATGCCGACTTCGACCAACTCGCCGAAGAGCAGGCAAAGCTCGAAGCCATCATCGCCACCGGCGGCTCCGACATCGAAAACCAAATGGAAATCGCCGCCGACGCCCTGCGGCTGCCGCCATGGGACGCCCGGATCAGCCACCTTTCCGGCGGCGAAAAACGCCGCGTCGCGCTTGCCAAACTGCTCCTTTCCAAACCCGACATGCTCCTGCTGGACGAACCCACCAACCACCTCGACGCCGAATCCGTCGAATGGCTCGAACAATTCCTCCAGCGTTTTCCCGGTACCGTCGTTGCCGTCACCCACGACCGCTACTTCCTCGACAACGCGGCAGAATGGATACTCGAACTCGACCGGGGTTGCGGCATCCCGTGGAAAGGCAACTACTCCTCCTGGCTCGAACAGAAAGAAGAACGGCTGGAGCAGGAACAAAAACAGATCGACGCCCACATGCGTGCGATGAAGCAGGAACTCGAATGGGTGCGCTCCAACCCCAAGGCACGCCAAGCCAAATCCAGGGCGCGGCTCGCCCGCTTCGAAGAAATGTCGAGCTTCGAGTACCAGAAGCGCAACGAAACCCAGGAAATCTTTATCCCCGTCGCCGAGCGTCTGGGCGACAAGGTGATCGAATTCAAAGGCGTCACCAAATCCTTCGGTGACAAACTGCTGATGGATCAACTCTCCTTCACCGTGCCGCCGGGCGCTATCGTCGGCATCATCGGCCCCAACGGCGCAGGTAAATCGACACTTTTCAAAATGCTCACCGGACAGGAGACACCCGATTCCGGCGAAATCATCATCGGCCCAACCGTCAAAACCGCCTACGTCGACCAGTCGCGCGACTGTCTCGACGGCAACAGGACCGTCTTCGAAGAACTTGCGGATGGCGCGGACATACTCACCATCGGCAAATTCGAGATGCCCAGCCGCGCCTACATCGGGCGCTTCAACTTCAAGGGCGCAGATCAGGGCAAACAGGTCGGCAAACTCTCTGGCGGCGAACGCGGGCGCCTCCACCTCGCCAAGACCCTGATGGCGGGCGCCAACGTGCTGTTGCTCGACGAACCTTCCAACGACCTGGATGTGGAAACACTTCGCGCACTGGAAGACGCCTTGCTGGAATTTGCGGGCGTGGCGCTCATCATCTCGCACGACCGCTGGTTCCTCGACCGCATCGCCACCCATATTCTTGCCGCCGAAGGCGATTCTCAATGGACGCTCTTCGCCGGTAACTACCAGGAATATGAAGCGGACAAGAAAAAACGCCTGGGTGAAGAAGGCGCAAAACCCAAACGTATCCGTTACAAACCTATCGTTCGCTGATAAATACTATTTACGGATACCCATTCATCCTCACCGGAGATCATCATGTCTTTCACTTTTCGTTCGCTTCGCGGTGTTGTACTGGCAATAAGCGCAATTACCGTATTTGCAATTCCGCCTGCGTATTCCGATGAAGTTGAAACGCGCGATATCGTTACTGCACAACGCGCCAAGAAAACCAGAACACAAAAGCCCGTTGAAACGGAACAGGCCATTGAAACCAGGGTGCGCAAGAATGTTGCGGCTTTCCTGGATATGCCTGAATCGATCGTGGAATCGGTATCACGCATCCCGCAAGGCGATTTTTATGAAATTGTGCTTACAAACGGCGAATTGTTCTACACCGACAAAGCGGTGAGTTTCTTCATCCTCGGCAATATCATCGACGCCAAGACGCGGCAGAACCTGACCGGGGAGCGTCTCGACAAACTCGCCCGCATCGATTTCAAATCCCTGCCTCTGGGGCAGGCAATCGAACGCGTCAACGGCAACGGCCAGCGAATCATCGTAACGTTTGAAGACCCCAATTGCGGTTACTGCAAACGCCTGGGCGCGGAACTGCAAAAGGTAAAAAACGTCACCATCTACACGTTCCTCTTCCCGATACTTTCAGAGGATTCCATCACCAAATCGCGCCATATCTGGTGTGCCAAAAACAAAGCCGCCACCTGGAACGCATGGATCATCGACGGCAAAACGCCGGAAGCACGCAATTGCAATAGCACCGTTATTGACAACAACATAGAACTGGGCAGGAAATTACGTATAACCGGTTCACCCGTTCTGTTCTTTACAAACGGATCGCGTGTCGCTGGCTACCGTAGCGCTTCGGATCTGGAACAAATTTTGGCAGAAATTTCCGCCGGTCCAAGCAGATAAAACAACCTGATTGCTTTAGAAACGTATTTGAAACATTGAAACCCCTTGTTCTGAAAGACCCCAAGGGGTTTTTTATTTTTATTTGCATAACCCATAATAGTTGTTTGTCGTTTTATTCGCATAGCCTTTCACCATTTGACGACATTTGTTTTCCCGTTTAGAATACGCATGCTTCACAAAAAAGTTCCCCCTTACCTGCAAGCTGGTTGACCGCGCAGTTTCTTTGCGATGACGAGCGGATGGTATTTCTTTCACACTTTTTTATAAGGCAGGCACACCATGTCATCTGAACAAAACATTTTCATCCAAATCGATGGTATCACCGGCGAGAGCCAGGACAACCAGCACAGCCAGTGGATTGACGTGCTCGGTTTCAGTTATGGAGTCTCGCGGGGTTCGGACCAAGCCTCCATCGGCGAAGGCAACGCCACAGGCAGAGCCAACTTTGATACCCTTTCCTTTACGCACTACGTTGACAAGACGTCTCCAAATCTGTTCCAGTATTGCGCCAACGGCAAGCATATTCCGAAAGTAGTATTGGAATGCTGCAAGAGCGACGGCACTGAGAAGGGTTCGTTTTGCTACTTCCAAATCACACTGGAAACGGCCATAGTCACCCATGTTTCTCCGGCAGGATCGAGTTCCGATCAAGGCCGGGTACATGAGTCGGTCAGTCTGGCCGCCAAAAAAATACAAGTCGAGTACAAAGGACAGCAAGCCGGCGGTAGTTTGGCCGCAGCGGTCACCACCACATGGGATATCGCTAAAAACCAAGCTTAGTCGTAATAAACCCCTGCAATACGGGCTGAGAATTCAGCCCGTATTTTTTTTCCTGACCAAAACGAAAATGTATATGCCGTTCATATGCATTTGTCGAATAACTACATTGCAAATCAAATAAAACGAATTTCTTTTGTTTTATTTGTGGCTCAAGCGTTTCATATTGACAGCAACGCTGAACTGTAGTAAGTAGTAACCCTGATCGTAGTATCACTTACGGCCAAAGCTCCAGCCCCTATCCCGATTCATGGCGAAATTTTATCCCAGAGGGATTCGGGCCTTTTCGGCACTTCACAGGAGTATCGACATGATCAGGAAACTTGCGGTGCTTTCCGTCCTGGCATTTGCCTTTACCGGCACAGCTCAGGCGGCTCAACAGACCATCACTTTCGGCAGTAACGGAGCCAACAGCTTCTTCCATAACAGCGTTGCGGATCACACCACCAATTGGGAGATGCTCCGCATTGATAGCAGCCATCCTGACTACCAGTACAGTGGCATGAAGAGTCTGGCGGATGCCATCTCCGTCGAGTGGGTCGCCATCAACAGCTATCTTTATTCGGACGCCTTCTTTTACGCTTCTCACGACCCTTCGCTGCCTTTCACAGGGCAGCCTTTCGACCTCAATGATTTCTGGCTTGCCAGTGGATTTGGCGCTCAAACCTTGGCAGTCACTGGATTCGACGCCGAAGGTGGCCACGCCTATTTTGATACGATCAGTATAACTACGACGGCGCAACGGTACGAATTCAACTGGGAAGGCATCTCCGCGTTCGCCATTAGTAGCTCCGTTTTTGATGACTTTGAGAAACATCCGCTGGTGAGTGACCTGAGTGCCGAATTCCAGGGCTGGGTGCTGGGCAACGTAACCATCACGGCAGTGCCCGAACCGGAAACTTATGCCATGTTGCTGGCCGGGCTTGGCATTGTAGGAGCGATGGCGCGCAAGCGGCGCACGGCAAGATAAACACAATCGCCCCCGGCAGCCGGAGGCAGCTATCCGGCTGCCATTAGCCGCCCGGTATGTTGTAGGGGCGAATGATTACGCCGAAACGTCGAACTCCCTCCGTCACCCACGCTACGCGCGGGCGCCGAAGGCGTGACGGAGGGAGTCGCTACGCATCAATCTCAACAGACCAACAAATCAAAAGGGCCGATCCTCGGCCCTTTTGATTTGAAGCAAACCACAACATCACATCACTGCAACTTGATCTCCACATCCACGCCCGCCGGGAGGTCCAGTTTCATCAGGGCATCGACGGTCTTGTCGGTTGGGTCGACGATATCCATCAGCCGCAGGTGGGTGCGGATTTCCATCTGGTCGCGCGAGGTTTTGTTGACGTGCGGCGAACGCAGCAGATTGAAACGCTCGATGCGCGTAGGCAGCGGCACGGGGCCTCGCACCACGGCGCCGGTGCGCTTGGCGGTGTCGACGATTTCAAGCGCGGACTGGTCGATCAGCCTGTAGTCGAAGGCTTTGAGACGGATGCGGATTTTCTGGCTTTGCATGATTTTTCCAAAAGAGCGGGGCGCGCAAGATTTTTATCCTGCGCGCCGTTGTGAGTGTTACTCGATAATTTTTGCGACAACCCCGGCGCCGACCGTGCGGCCACCTTCACGAATGGCGAAGCGCAAGCCTTCTTCCATCGCAATCGGCGAAATCAGATTCACCGTGATCGACACGTTGTCTCCGGGCATCACCATCTCCGTACCTTCGGGCAGCGTGACCGAACCCGTCACGTCCGTCGTCCGGAAATAGAACTGCGGACGATAGTTGCCGAAGAACGGCGTGTGACGGCCCCCTTCTTCCTTCGAGAGCACGTACACTTCACCCGTGAAGTGCGTGTGCGGCGTAATGCTACCCGGCTTGGCCAACACCTGACCGCGTTCGACTTCTTCGCGCTTGGTGCCGCGCAGCAGAACGCCTACGTTGTCACCCGCCTGACCCTGGTCAAGCAGTTTGCGGAACATCTCAACGCCCGTGCACGTCGTCTTTTGCGTGGCCTTGATCCCGACGATTTCGACTTCTTCGCCCACCTTGACCATGCC
>JAITMK010000023.1 GCA_031277415.1 Azoarcus sp. | reverse complement strand
CGGCCAATCAATATGTGCATGTATTCGGCGAGTATGCTCAGGCGCTTGCTGGCCGGGTCGAGCGCGCGCGCTTTTTCGATCAGGGAACGGGCCTGGCTGGCAAGTGTATGGTTCCAGCCACGGTGCTCGATGTGGCGCAGCAGGGCAAGCGCGGCATTGAACAGCACCCACCTATTCCGCTCATGCGTGTACGCGATGTGCCGGCTCCACGGACAAGCGCATACCAACCGACTTCAACACCGCCAGCAACGTTCTCAGCGTCGGATTGCCCTTTGGAGACAGTGCGCGATAAAGCGACTCGCGGCTGATTCCAGCATCCAGGGCTACTGCGGCCAAACCGCCACAGGCTTCCGCCACGGTGCGCAACGCCACGAGACCCGCCGCCCGGTTATCGGGATCATCGAGCGACTCCATTGCTGCCTTCAAGTATTCGCTTGTCAAATCCCGGTCGGCGCGCAGTTCGGCGACTTCCGCCTCATGATGCGAAACCGCGTTTTTGAACTTGCCCATCATTGCCTCCGCTTCCATTCTGACCAATATTCCTTGGCCTGTTTGATGTCTGTTGCCTGACTGCTTTTGTCGCCGCCGCACAGCAAAAGCACAACTGCCTTTCCATGTCGAGCGCAGTACACACGGTATCCAGCGCCTACATGGATGCGTAACTCGATAACGCCTTCTCCAACCGGCTCGCTGTCACCGAAGTTACCAACCTGCATTTGGCGAAGCCGCACCCGGATGCGCGCCTGAGCAACCTTGTCGCGCAGCCTGTTGAGCCATTCAGTGAATGGCACCTGGCCGTTTCCGCGTTGATACCGGAGAAGTTCTACCATGAACGTGATTGTAGCTTAAAAGATACTTTATGGCCGTCCAAAAAACGTGGGATGGATGGACGTTCTTCACATTGGATGAAGGTTCGCTATAAGGATTCTCTGCATTACCCTACTTTCACCACCTGTCATCCTGCTTGATACCGCAGGATCCATGCGGCGTCTGGATTCTGCGACTTCGCTCCGCTACGCGCAGAATGACGGAAGGAGTTTTGCAGATGTTCCATAAGAGGGTGTTTACAAAATAAAGCCGCGTAGGTTGGGATGAGCGAAGCGAATCCCAACATCCAACCGACCACAAAAGCGTTGGGTTTCGCGAAGCTCAACCCAACCTACATCCAACCCGTCATCCTTTACAACAGCATTTCGCGGCGTTCTTTCAGAGGGTATTTACAAAATAAAGTCCACGGGCGGCAGGATGCCGCCTCTACGGGGTCATTGATTATTGGACAGATGAAGGCTTGTGCCCAGCCATGCGTCCGTGCGCGATCCGGCAAGGGCAACCACGGGGGATTGCCACTACAAAACCCCTTCCCAACAGCCGAGTGTAGGGGCGAAAACTTTTCGTCCCTGAATTTGTAAACACCCTCTAAGGAACCTCTGCAAAATCCCTCCCGTCATTCTGCGCGTAGCGAAGCGAAGTCGCAGAATTCAGACGTCGCATGGATCCTGCGACTTCGCGCAGGATGACAAGCGGTGAAAGCTGGGATAATGCAGATGTTCCTTAAGGAAAGGAACGAGCATCAACGCATCCTCTGCCGGAATTCTGTTGCCAGCCGGATCAGTTGCTCTGTCGATGCGTCCTGCTCGCCGGTTTTGCCCGAGGCGAGCGCGCGTGCGATTTCCTTGCCGTGTTCCACACCGTACTGATCGAAGGGATTAATGCCCCAAATCCAGCCTTGTACGAAAACCTTGTGCTCATAGAGCGCGAGCAACACGCCAAGATGAAAAGCATCGAGCCGGGGCAGCATGATCGTGGTGCTGGGTTGGTTGCCCTTGCTGACGAGGTGCGGGGCGAGTCGTTCGATTTCGGCGTCGGGAAGATTGTGGCGAGCGAGCGTAGCCCGGGACGCGCTGAGGTCACGGCCAACCATCAACGCGGCAGCCTGGGCGATGGCGTTTTCGACGAGAATGCGCTGGCGCGGATCATCGGCATCCCCGACCGGGATGATGAAATCGAGCGCAACCCTGCGGGTTCCCTGGTAGAGCAACTGGTGAAATGCGTGTTGGCCGATGGTTCCGGCGCCGCCCCAGACAATGGGAGCCGTGGCGGCTTCAGTGTGGCTGCCGTCGCGTAGCGTGTGTTTGCCGTTGCTTTCCATTTCGAGTTGTTGGAGCCAGCCCGGAAAGCTGCGCAGTCCGTACGCGTAAGGGAGCGCGGCAACGCTTTGAATGCCGAGGAAACTGCTGTTCCACAGGCCGGTCAATCCCAGCCAGACGGGCAGGTTTTGCTCGAAAGGCGTGAGACGGAAATGGTCGTCCATGATCCTGGCGCCCGCGAGAAAATCGTCGAACATGCCGCCGATGGCGACAAGCAACGGCAAGCCGATGGCCGACCACACGGAGTAACGTCCACCGACCCAGTCAGGCAGGGGAAAAACACGATCAGGCCGGATGCCGAAAGCGACAGCGGCTTCGATTGCATTGCTGACAGCGGCGAAGTGCGCGCCGATATCGATGTCGCTGCCAAGTTGCGAGCGCAACCATTGACGGGCGGCTTCGGCGTTGGCGAGTGTTTCCGGAGTGCTGAAGCTCTTGGATGAGATGACGAACAGCGTGTCGGCGGCATCGGCGTGGGCAAGCACAGTGTCGAGTTCGCGCGGGTCGACGTTGGCGGCAAAATCGACCCGTGGCAATTCGATGCCCTCGCCGAAGTAACCGCGCGGGTCGGCAAGGGCTTCGACCGCGAGCCGGGGGCCGAGGTCGGAACCGCCTATACCCAGATTGACGAGGTGGCGAATGGTTTTTCCGGTGCTGCCGGTGAGCAACCCTTCCCGCAAGTCGAAAGCGAAAGTGCGCATGTTGTGCGTGTCCGCCCCGTTGCCGGGCGGGGGAGGGCATCCGCCGCGCATGGACATGTGAGAGGCTGCGCGTTTTTCGGTGAAGTTGAGTGTGGCCCCGCCGAAAAGATGGTAGATACCCTCATCCAGACGTGTTTCGCGCGCAAGTCGGATAAGGTCTTTGATAACGCTTCCGTCGAGATGTTGTTTGGAAAAATCGATGATCAGCGAGGTCTGATCAAGCTCAGTCAGATTATCGAAGATCAGTGTGTGCCGACGGGCGCGATCCGGGTCGTTGGCGAAAAGGGCGGAAAGCGGCTGGTTGGCAAGCCGCTGTGCATGGTCAGTAAGTACCGTCCATGCGGGCAGAAACTGTGGCGGAGTAAAATCGTTCATACCACTCATCACTCATGATCCCGGCGGGTATAGAGGTACAGGGCTTCAAACTGCTTGCGGCCGCCACGCTGGAAAGTCCAGGCCAATTCCCAGCCCTCGATTTCTTCGGGGTTTCTGGTTCTGTGGTCGGCATAGGCCAGCAACAGGCGACACGACGAGGAAAGGCTGTCGCGTTTCAGGCGCAGTCCGGCGTAATAGTCGGCCATGCTGCGGATAGGATCGGGTAGTTTGCTGCCGACAACGCATTCTCCGTCATACGAAGCGAGAGCTTTGTTGAGAGCTTCTCCCATTGGCCGGTAGCCGCGAGTGTGATCGAACCACGGCATCAGCAGCGTGGCAGCCAGGCACCACAACATCGTCATCCCCATTGCCCAGTTCGTGGCGCCGCGCGATGGACGGTGCGGCAGCCACCGGACGAGAAGGATCCACAAAAAGCAGATGCCGATGCCAAGCAGGGTTTTGGGAAGAGCGCCGGTGAGCGTAAACGCGGGAGCGGCCCGGGCGATGCTCTTGGCAAGCCCCGGCGGCCACGAAAAAACCTGCGCCGTCCATGCAATCCATACCAAAATGGCAAATACGCCGAATGTCATTGCCGAAAACCAGTTGAAGGCATTGGCCGCGCCGCGCCGAAGCGTGGAAACGCCACCGGCAGCCAGAAGAGCCATCGCAGGCAGGAGCGGGAGAGCGGCAGATTGGGACTGGTCGGAGGAAAACACCAGCAGAATCAGCGCAAACGTCGCGCCCAGTAGCGGCAACAGCCAACGCAACTGGAAAAGCTTCCGGCGCTCACGCCAGAGTGACCAGATCGCGAACGGCCAAAGCGGCCACAGGAACCAGCTCAACAATTTGATGAGGCGGATGAAGTCGCCAATATCGAAGCCGTTTCCAGCGATGCGATGCCATTGGTCGTGCCGCCAGACGGCGAAGAGTTCCGGCTGTTGCAAGTGGAGCAGGAGCGGCCATGCCCCCCCCACGCACACGGCCAGGGACAATCCGATGAGCAGGGCGCTGCTGGCGCGGGAATTGTGGCATTCGGGGCTGATGATGACTGCAATGGCAAAGAGCGGCACAGTAAACAGCATCCCTGGAACGCCGCCCGCAAGCATGGCCAGCGCACAACCCAGCCCCGCTTGCAGGCTGCCTGCCAACGGGCGCTCGGGCACGCGCGAGACACCGTAGAGGACAAGGGCGATCATTGCCATCAAAGCAAGGAGTGGCTGCGTTTCGTGGGAATGCAGGACGAGGCCGAGGCTGCCGAGAGTGAAAAGCGCTGCCGGTGTTCGGGTAGGACGCCCATGCAGACGTTCGGCGCTGCGGGCAACCCAGTAGACGGTCATTGCGGTAAAAATGGCGCTCGCCAGGCGTGCGCCGTCATGAGGCTCAAGTACACCGCTGAAGATGGAAGCCAGCAACGCCGCGCACCAATAATAAAGCGGCGGATATTCAAGGAACGATTCACCCCCGATTTGCGGAAAGAGCAGACCCTCATTCTGGAGCATCGAATACACAGGCCCAAAATAGCGGGCATCGTCGCCACGCCAGAGGTCATGCCCGGTCAGACCCGTCAGCAGATAAAAGCCGATGAGCAGGGAAAGGCCAACAGTGCCATAGAGGCGGCGTTGCAGGAGAGGAAGGGGCTGGGCAGGGTCGCGGTACATGCAAGCACGTGTGAGGTGTTAGGTTAATAAAACTTATTGTAACGGCTAGTCGCTGATTGCCCGCTATGAATATTGCGCGCAGAAGCGGTCTGTTACGTTTGAGCGGTACGTTCCGCTGGTGTGCTGCATTGCCAATTGCACTTTCATCGTCCTGAAAAACGAGTTATTCTCTCGCTCCTTGCAGGTAACCGCCAGCAATCCCGCGCCCGTAGCTCAGCTGGATAGAGTACTGCCCTCCGAAGGCAGGGGTCGTGCGTTCGAATCGCGCCGGGCGCGCCAGTCATCTGCCACTATGGCATCGTACTTTGTGGCACTTTTCCGATAAAACCACATTTTCTATAGAAAAAACATGGCCCTGATCGTTCAGAAATACGGAGGCACTTCGGTAGGCAGCCCCGAGCGCATCAAGAATGTCGCCGGAAGAGTCGCAAAATTCCATGCACAGGGGCATCAGGTCGTTGTCGTTGTCTCCGCGATGAGCGGTGAAACCAACCGATTGCTTGCTCTTGCCAAGGAACTCTCGTCAGCTCCGGATCCGCGCGAACTGGACGTTGTGGTGTCTACCGGCGAGCAAGTCACCATCGGCCTGCTTGCCCTGGCTCTACGCGAAATGGGCGTCTCCGCGAAAAGCTATACCGGCGGTCAGGTGAAAATTCTCACCGACGACGCCTACACCAAGGCGCGCATCCTCAATATCGACGATGCTGCCATCCGCAGTGACCTGTCTGAAGGCAAAGTCGTCATCGTGGCCGGATTCCAGGGCGTCGACGCCGACGGCAACATCACCACCCTTGGCCGTGGCGGCTCCGACACCACCGGCGTGGCGCTCGCCGCCGCGCTGAAAGCCGACGAATGCCAGATATACACCGACGTCGACGGCGTCTACACCACTGACCCGCGCATCGTTCCCGAAGCGCGCAAGCTGGACACCATCACCTTTGAAGAAATGCTGGAAATGTCCAGCCTCGGCTCCAAGGTGCTGCAAATCCGCTCCGTCGAATTCGCCGGCAAATACAAGGTCAAGCTGCGCGTACTCTCCAGTTTTGAAGAAGAAAGCCAGGGCACGCTCATTACCGTTGAGGAAAACAGAAACATGGAACAACCCGTCATCTCAGGGATCGCGTTCAGCCGCGATGAAGCCAAAATCACCATCCAGGGCGTTCCCGACCGGCCCGGCATCGCCTGCCAGATACTCGGCCCGATTGCCGACGCCAACATCGACGTCGACATCATCATCCAGAACTCCGGTCATGACGGCATGACCGACTTCTCTTTCACCGTAACCCGAGGCGACCTGGACAAGGCCGTCAAGGTGCTTGATCGTGTAAAGAGCGCCATTGACGCCGCTGTTATCGAAACCGATAAAACCTTGTGCAAGGTTTCGATCATCGGGGTCGGAATGCGCTCACATCCGGGTGTGGCCGCGAAAATGTTTCGCACCCTGGCCGAAGAAGGCATCAACATCAACATGATCTCCACTTCCGAGATCAAGATTTCCGTCGTCATCGAAGAAAAATATCTCGAACTGGCCGTGCGGGTGCTGCACAAGGCGTTCTGCCTCGGCGACAGCGGAGGAGAAGACGAGGAGTAAATTGACCGGCGGGTGGCAAGCCGATATAGTGCCGCCTTCCTGTGATGGAGACGTGGCCGAGAGGTCGAAGGCACTCCCCTGCTAAGGGAGCATGCGGGCAAAACCTGCATCGTGGGTTCGAATCCCACCGTCTCCGCCAAAATATGTTTGTAATACCTTGAGTTGTAAAGAAAAGAGCCACCGGATCGGTGGTTTTTTTTCGCCGTTCCCCGGCTGTGACGGGGATTGCATGGCACAGTGAGGTAGGTCGGAAAAACCGGAGTCCAACGGATCGCGAAATTACACTGACTGTACTTGTGTTTCATGTTCCTACATGAAACACAAGCAACTCCAAGGTTCCTTGAGTCCCGACCTCAGATGTAGAAGTTCAGAACCCAGAGGATCAGCACGGACTTTTCACCTACCCCCTCTCCGCCACCAGCCAATCCCGAAAAACCGGGTCTTCGATTTCATATTCCCGGCGTTCCTCCGCCTTGAACACCAACCCGCGCCGGGAAAGACTGCGCAAGGCAGATTGAACGGACGAAACCGCAATTTCCGGTACCCCCAGTTGCCGCGCCAACTGTTTACGCGCTGCCGCGCTGTAAAGTTCGGTTCCGCCATTGGCAATAAAGAGCAACAACCGCTGTTCCAGTGCGTTGCACCGCCCCCAATCCAGGGTGTAGTCGCGGCTCTGGTGCACTTCCTGCATCAGCGCGTGCTGGGCTTGTTCCAGAGATAATCCTTGGTTGAGTGTTATGCGTTCCACCAGCGCACGGCAGAGCTGCGGCACATGT
>JAITMK010000144.1 GCA_031277415.1 Azoarcus sp. | reverse complement strand
GGCATGCCGGAGGAACATCTGCTGCGCGTGTTCGATCCCTTCTTCACGACCAAGCCGGTGGGCAAGGGCACGGGGCTGGGACTATCCATCAGCTATGGCATCGTCGAACAGCACGGCGGCCGCCTCAGCGCACGCAATGGCGCGCAGGGCGGCGCTGAATTCGTCGTGGAACTGCCGCTGGCGGCCAATCAGGATAACGCCGAGGATTCAGCCTTGCAGTTTTAGATTCGTTCTTGCACAACAAAAAAAAGGGGGGCTGCCATGAAGGTCATATTCGTTCACGGCTGGAGCGTGACCAACACCGATACCTATGGGGAATTGCCTCTGGCATTGAGCCGACAAGCCCCGCACCTCGATATTCAGGTCGAGCACTTGTATCTGGCCAAGTACGTCAGCTTTTCGGATGAGGTCACGGTAAAGGATTTGGCGCGTGGCATGGAAGCGGCGGTGCAGGCGCAGGTGATACCTGCTCTGGCAGAAGGCGAACGATTCGCCTGCATCACGCACTCCACTGGCGGGCCGGTAGTCCGCGCGTGGATACAGCACTTCTACGCAGATCGTCTGGATCAGTGCCCGCTGGGGTCGCTGGTCATGCTCGCGCCGGCCAATCATGGCTCTGCGCTGGCCCAACTTGGAAAGACAAAGCTCGCCCGCATGAAGTTCTTTTTGGGTGGTGTGGAACCGGGAGTTGGAGTGCTGAATTGGCTTGAACTGGGCAGTGAGCAGAGCTGGCGCTTGAACACCGACTGGATAGCCAACGACTTGCTCGGCGCAGGCATCTACACCTTCGTCCTCACCGGCCAATCCATCGACCGCAGCTTCTATGACAACCTGAACTCGTACACCGGCGAGGCCGGTTCCGACGGAGTCGTGCGAGTGGCCGCCGCCAACATGAACTATGGCTTGCTCCGTCTGGAGCAACAGGGTGGAAAGTTCAAGCCGCCCAAGAAATGTTTGTCTCCCATAACGGCGCTGAGGGTGCTGCCCGGACTGTCTCATTCGGGCAAGGACATGGGTATCATGGCCAGCGTCCGCGCGGATGCGCCCCACCCAACGGTGGACGCGACAATCAAGTGCCTGTCGGTGACAAACGCCCGTCAATACCGGGCCTGCGTGAAGGATTTTGAACAACTCACGGCCCAGACGCAGGAACAGGAACGCGAGAAGACAAGCAAGAGCCTGTTCCTCTTTGATCGCACGTTCGTGGTAAATCGCTATTTCATGCTGGTAATTCGCATACGAGATGACGACAGCAACATGCTCAACGATTACGACGTCCTCTTCACCGCCGGCCCTCACTATGACGAGAACCATCTGCCCAAAGGCTTTTTCGTGGACCGGCAAAGAAACAGCAAGAGCCCAGGCATACTCACGTACTACATGAACTACGACGTGATGGCTCCTTGGTTTGAAAAGAGAGAAGTTGAAGATAAATTCGGCTTCAAGATTTGCGCCCGCCCCGATGAGGGTTTCGCACACTACACGCTGGCCGAACACAAGGGCCAGTATTCAAAACTCTCCCAGTACTTCCGCCCGAATCAAACCGTGATGATCGACGTGATTCTCAAGCGGCAGGTGATGGAAGGTGTGTTCCGCCTCACGCAGAATCTTGCGCCGGAGAGTTTCAAGAACCAAGCGAAGGGTTCGGCTATTGAGTAGGGCGATGCTAGTGGGCATTTCAAACAAGCAATTGCGCAAAATCACAGCCTGCGTTATGTTCAGCGCAAGCAAGGCTAGCCACACTCATTGACAACGAGGTCGGGCGGCCGGGAACGGAAGGGGCGATCATGTCTAACAATAAAGAACTCGCTCCGCCGGAAGGCGGACCGGTGCCAACTATTGCATACAGCGACGATGGTAATGATGGGAACCATCCCACAGCGTTGGACCAGATGTTCGCACTATTCAATCAAGCACAAATGCTTTTCCAACTGCAGCGTATTCAAGAACTGGACAGCGTCGCACGCGCTGCAGAGGCTCTGCACAGTACGTCGAAAGAAGCCTCCGCAAACGATCGGGTGAAACTGGAACAGGCAAAAAATCTTATTTCTCTATTTGGCACATTGGCAAAGGTTATGGCTTTCCAAACCGAGGGACGCTTCGATAAAGCGCGCCAAGAAACTGGCAAAGCGCTGACCATGGTATCTGACAATCTTGCCACCATCAAAAAATACGAGCGGCTACCCAGCATCGACAAGGAAACGATCTTAGAGTTCAAGGCACTCTATCGAGTCTACGCCACCCTCTTTAAAGGGCTGGATGCCCACATACAAGCTGAAGTGGTTGCCTACCAAGGTAACATGATCGGCTATATTGAATTGCTTCGCAAAGCCGTGACGGAATACCGCAAAGCGAACCGCACTCCCTTGACAGAAATTGAATCGGCGTTGATCGGCAGCTGCAACACTAACGCTGAGCGCTTGGAGACCCGCATCGAGATATTCAGTTCGCAGAAGGCACCGCGATATCTACCCTCCAACGGAAACAAAATATTCATCATCCATGGTCATGATGAAGGCAAATGGCGCGAACTTCGGAGCCTTCTGGAAACCGACCTCCATCAGAAGACCACCGTACTCAAGGAGGAGCCGGGAGCGGGAGAGGCGCTAATCAAGAAGTTTGAGGATTTTGCGAATGACTGCTGCTACGCCTTTGCACTGATAACTCCGGATGACTTCATCAAGAAAGGCGGCAAGACCTACTTTCAGGCCCGACCCAACGTTCTTTTTGAACTGGGATGGTTTTACGGCCGCTTTGGCCGCGACCGCGTGTGCATCGTCAAGAAGGCAAGTACCGAGATGCCATCAGACTTGGCCGGAATCATGAGTATTGATTTTCACGATGACGTCTCCGAAGGATTCACGAAGATACAAGCCGAACTGCGACGAGCCGGCCTCATCGGTGAGGGCAACTCAAAGCGCCCCAGAAGTCCCGCCAAACGCACAAAAAAACAACGTCCCATTGATACCTGAAGCACGCCACACTGATCACGCCGAGCTGACGCAAACATCTCAGCCTTGCAGTTTTAGCTCCGGAGCCTGCGCGCAGCGGCTCAGCCATTGCTGCGCAGCGCTCCATTCGGCGCTTGCCAATAGCTGCTCGCGCGATTGGGCTTCGCGGCCGCGCATCAGCAGCACGCGCATCTGACTCGCAGGGCCGGGCTTGATGCTCAGGCGGTCGAGCAGGGTGATCACATTGTCGCGGCGATTGCACACGGGCAGCACGTCGCAACCGGCTTCCAGCGCCGCTTCGGCACGCGCGACGATGTCGCCCATCATGCTCGCCCCTTCCATCGTCAGATCGTCGGTGAAGATCACGCCGCGAAAATCAAGCTCACCGCGCAGCACATCGGTGACGAAGTGACGCGAAAAGCTGGCCGGATGCGCGTCGATGTTCGGGTACAGCACATGCGCCATCATCACGGCCGAAAGACCATTGGCGATCAGGCGGCGGTAGGGCAGCAGGTCTGGTTCCAGGTCCGCCAACTCGCGGCGATCCACCGGCAGCGCTGCATGGGAATCGGCGACCACCGCGCCATGACCGGGAAAGTGCTTGGCGGTGGCGGCCATGCCGGCGCTGCGCATGCCGCGCATCACCGCAATGGCGAGCTCAGCCACCACCGAAGCGCGTGCGTGATAGGCGCGATCACCAATCACTTCGGACACGCCAAAATCCAGATCAACGCAGGGTGCAAAGGAAAAATCCACGCCCACCGCGCGCAGTTCGGCTGCGAGCAACCACGCCAGATGCTCCGCCATCGCCACGCCCTGCTTCGCATCGGCGTCGTATTGCTGACCGATGCGCCGCGC
>JAITMK010000130.1 GCA_031277415.1 Azoarcus sp. | reverse complement strand
TTGCGCGCAGAGTATCATTAATGGCTTTTTAAAGTCTTATATAAGTCATCTTTCCGTCTGGGGATGCAGGAAGAGGCCGCGCAGGCGGTTGTTTTTGCTCTTTATGGCGGGTTCAAGAGTGAGGTTCGCATGTCCAACACCCGTCAACCCGAAATGCCGCCATCCGATTTCGACACCTGGACGAAGGCTGCTTCCAGGCAGGCGCCGGAAGGCAAGATCGAGAACCTCGACTGGACTACACCGGAAGGGCTGACAGTCAAGCCACTCTACACGAAAGCAGATGTGGAAGGCTTGGCCTATACCGACACTTTGCCCGGTTTCGAGCCTTTCGTGCGCGGGCCGCAGCCGACCATGTATACGGTCAAGCCGTGGACGATCCGCCAGTACGCGGGCTTTTCCACTGCCGAAGAATCCAATGCCTTCTACCGCAAGGCGCTGGCCGCAGGCGGGCAGGGCGTGTCGGTTGCGTTCGACCTGGCCACGCACCGTGGCTACGACTCGGACAATCCCCGCGTGCTCGGCGACGTAGGCAAGGCCGGGGTCGCCATCGATTCGGCCGAAGACATGAAAATCCTTTTCGACGGCATTCCGCTCGACAAGGTCTCCGTCTCGATGACCATGAACGGCGCGGTACTGCCGGTGCTGGCTGGTTACATCGTCGCCGCCGAAGAGCAGGGCGTCTCGCAGGACAAACTCTCGGGAACCATCCAGAACGACATTCTCAAGGAGTTCATGGTTCGCAACACCTACATTTATCCGCCGTCGCCTTCGATGCGGATCATTGCGGACATTTTTCAGTACACCTCGGCCAACATGCCGAAATTCAACTCCATCTCGATTTCCGGCTATCACATCCAGGAAGCGGGCGCGAATCAGGCCATCGAGCTTGCCTTTACGCTCGCCGACGGGCTGGAATACGTGCGCACCGGGATCAAGTCCGGAATGGACGTAGACACCTTTGCCGGACGTCTATCGTTCTTCTGGGGCGTGGGGATGAACTTCTATCTCGAAATCGCCAAGATGCGCGCCGCGCGCCTGCTGTGGTGGCGGATCATGAAGCAGTTCAATCCGAAGAGCGCAAAATCGATGATGCTGCGCACCCACACACAGACTTCCGGCTGGTCGCTCACCGAGCAGGACCCGTACAACAACGTGGTGCGTACCACCATCGAAGCGATGGCGGCGGTATTTGGCGGAACCCAGTCCCTGCACACCAACTCGCTCGACGAGGCCATTGCGCTGCCCACCGAATTCTCGGCGCGCATCGCCCGCAACACCCAGATCATCATTCAGGAAGAAACCCACATCTGTAACGTCGTCGATCCCTGGGCCGGTTCCTACATGATGGAAAAGCTCACCCAGGACATGGCCGACAAAGCCTGGAGCCTCATCGAAGAAATCGAAGCGATGGGCGGCATGACCAAGGCCGTCGAATCCGGATGGGCGAAGATGAAGGTCGAAGAATGCGCCGCCGACAAGCAGGCGCGGATCGACTCCGGCAAGGACGTGATCGTCGGCGTCAACAAATATCGGCTCGCCAAGGAAGATCCGGTCGAATTCCTGGAAATCGACAACCATGCCGTGCGCGAATCGCAGATTGCCCGGCTGGAGCAGATTCGCGCCACGCGCGATGCGCAAGCGGTCGAAGCAGCGCTGGCAAAGCTCACCCGTTGCGCCGAAACCGGCACGGGCAACCTGCTCGACCTTTCGATCAGGGCGATTCGCCTGCGCGCCACGGTCGGCGAAGTGTCGGACGCGCTGGAAAAGGTCTTTGGCCGCTACCGTGCCAATCCGCAAGCGGTTTCCGGCGTTTACGCCTCCGTTCTCGAAGGGAATGACGAATGGAAAGCGTTGAAGGCCGAAATCGAAACCTTTGCTGCTGAAGAAGGCCGCCGTCCGCGCATCATGGTCGCCAAGCTCGGCCAGGACGGCCATGACCGCGGCGCCAAGGTCGTGGCTTCGGCTTTTGCCGACCTCGGCTTCGATATCGACATCGGCCCCCTTTTCCAGACCCCGGAAGAAGCGGCCCGTCACGCGGTAGAAAACGACGTGCACGCCGTAGGCTGCTCCAGCCTTGCCGCCGGACACAAGACACTGGTTCCCGAAATCATCCGGGAACTCAAAAAACTGGGCGCGGAAGACATCATCACGTTCGTCGGCGGCGTCATCCCGCCGCAGGACTACGACGCCCTCTATGCCGCCGGTGCGAAAGCCATCTTCGGCCCCGGCACGCCGATCCCGGCCTGCGCGCGTGAAGTGCTCAAGCAAATCCGTACCGCGCACGCGGCAACAGTCTGAAACGACAGCCCGGTTGCCTCTGGCCGATACCGGCAAGGTGGAAATTGAATAAAAGCGAACGCCTGCACGCTCCGCACATGGAACCCGTCGACCACACCCTGCTCGACGGTGTGCTGGCACGCCAGTTGCGTCCGCTTGCCAAGGCCATCACGCTCATCGAATCGCAGCGCGAAGACCACCGCGCTCGCGCCCGCGTACTGCTGGAAGCCCTGCTGCCCCATACCGGAGGCGCAATGCGCATCGGCATTTCGGGCGTGCCCGGCGTGGGCAAATCCACCTTTATCGAAGCCTTCGGTCTGTATCTCATCGAACAGGGTTTGCGGGTCGCGGTATTGGCAGTCGATCCTTCGTCCACCCTCAGCGGCGGCTCGATCCTCGGCGACAAGACCCGGATGGAACTCCTTTCGCGCGAGCCCGCTGCCTTCATCCGGCCAAGCCCTTCGGCGTGCAGCCTGGGCGGCGTCGCCGAAAAAACGCGCGAAGTCATGCTGGTGTGCGAAGCATCGGGATTCGACGTGATCGTGGTCGAGACCGTTGGCGTCGGGCAGTCCGAAATTGCCGTGGCGGGCATGACCGATCTTTTTTGCCTGCTTCAATTGCCCAATGCGGGCGACGAATTACAGGCCATCAAAAAAGGCGTCATGGAACTGGCCGACCTCATCGTCATCAACAAGGCCGACATCAACCCGGTCGCCGCGCGCACCGCGCGCGCGCAGATCAAGACCGCGTTACACATGTTGCGTCCGATGAGCCCCAACTGGCCGGTTCCCGTGCTCACCATGTCGGCGCTCAGAAAAGAGGGTATCGCCGAATTCTGGGACACCGCCAAACGCTACCGCGACACCCTGACCGCCAGCGGCGAGTTTGCTGCCCGCCGCAAGCATCAGGCCGCAACCTGGATGTGGGAACTCATCGATGCCGGCCTCAAACAGCGTTTCCGTCAGCATCCGCGAGTTACGGCAGCACTGCCGGGGTTTGTCGAGGCGGTGGAAGAAGGCCGGGTGACGCCATCGGCTGCGGCGCGCGAATTATTGAGTTTTTTGAATGAATGAGTATGCACACAACTCGGCAGTAAGGCAGAAACGCTGCTTCGAAAAGTTTTGAAATCAAGGAGATTTCCTATGCAGGACATTATCAGCCAGTTGGACGAGAAACGTGCCCAGGCATACCTTGGCGGCGGGAAAAAACGAATCGACGCCCAACACAAAAGAGGCAAGCTCACCGCCCGCGAACGGATTGAGCTGTTCCTCGACGAAGGCAGTTTCGAAGAATGGGACACCTTCAAGGAACACCGCTGCACCGAATTCGGCATGGACGAAGCCGAGAAGATTCCCGGCGACGGTGTTGTGACCGGCTACGGAACGGTCAATGGCCGCCTGATATTTGTCTTCTCGCAGGACTTCACCGTCTTCGGCGGCTCGCTCTCCGAAGCCTACGCAGAGAAAATCTGCAAGATCATGGATCACGCGATGAAAGTCGGCGCGCCCGTCGTCGGCCTCAACGACTCGGGCGGCGCGCGCATCCAGGAAGGCGTGGCATCGCTGGCCGGTTACGCCGATATCTTCCAGCGCAACGTCCTCGCCTCCGGCGTGATTCCGCAAGTTTCGGTCATCATGGGGCCATGCGCCGGTGGCGCGGTCTATAGCCCGGCAATGACCGACTTCATCTTCATGGTGAAAGATTCCTCCTATATGTTCGTCACCGGCCCGGATGTGGTGAAGACCGTGACCCATGAAGAAGTCACTGCCGAAGAACTGGGCGGCGCGATCACACACACTAGCAAGTCCGGCGTGGCCGACCTGGCCTTCGAGAACGACGTCGAGGCGCTCATGATGATCCGGCGCCTGATCGGCTTCATCCCCTCGTCCAACCGCGAACCGCTTCCCCTGCTGCCGGTGACCGATCCGCCAAACCGGCTGGACTACTCGCTCGACACCCTCGTACCGGACAATCCCAATCTGCCCTACGACATGAAAGAGCTCATCGTCAAGATCATCGACGATGGCGATTTCTTCGAACTGCAACCCGATTACGCCAAGAACATCATCATCGGCTTTGCCCGCATGGAAGGTTCGCCCGTCGGCATCGTCGCCAACCAGCCGATGGTGCTGGCCGGTTGCCTGGACATCAGATCCTCGGTCAAGGCCGCGCGCTTCGTGCGCTTCTGCGATGCCTTCAACATCCCCGTCATTACCTTCGTGGACGTTCCCGGCTTCCTGCCCGGAACCGCGCAGGAATACGGCGGCATCATCAAGCATGGCGCCAAGCTCCTCTACGCCTTCGCTGAGTGCACGGTTCCCAAGGTGACGGTCATTACCCGCAAAGCCTATGGCGGGGCGTATGACGTGATGTCTTCCAAGCACCTGCGCGGCGACGTCAACTTTGCCTGGCCATCCGCCGAAATCGCGGTCATGGGCGCCAAGGGCGCAGTGGAAATCATCTTCCGCGAAGAAAAAAACTGCCCGGAAAAACTCGCCGCCCGAGAGGCCGAATACAAATCCCGTTTCGCCAATCCGTTCGTGGCGGGCGCCCGCGGATTCATCGACGACGTCATCATGCCGAATGAAACACGCGTTCGCATCTGCCGCTCGCTGACGATGCTCAAGAACAAGAAACTGGAAAATCCGTGGCGCAAGCACGGCAACATTCCGCTCTGATGCCAGGGAGAAAATGCAAATGTTCAAAAAAATCCTGATTGCGAATCGCGGTGAAATAGCATGCCGCGTCATCAAGACCGCCAGCCGCATGGGCATCAAGACCGTGGCCGTCTATTCCGAGGCCGATCATCGTTCGCTCCACGTCAAGCTGGCCGATGAAGCCGTCTTTATCGGCCCCTCGCCCTCCAAAGAGTCCTATCTGGTCATGGACAAAATCATCGCCGCCTGCAAGGAAACCGGCGCGGAAGCGGTTCATCCCGGCTACGGATTCTTGTCAGAAAACGAAGAATTTGCCCGCCGCATCGAAGAAGAAGGCATCAAGTTCATCGGGCCGAAACACTACTCCATCGCCAAGATGGGCGACAAGATCGCGTCGAAAAAACTTGCGCACGAAGCGGGCGTCAACATCATTCCCGGCCATAACGAACCCATTTCCGGCCCCGATGAAGCGGTGAAAATCGCTAAAAAAATCGGCTACCCCGTCATGATAAAAGCCTCCGCCGGGGGCGGCGGCAAGGGTCTGCGCGTTGCCTGGAACGACAAGGAAGCCCACGAAGGCTTCGCCTCCTGCGTCAATGAGGCCAAGAATTCCTTTGGCGACGACCGTGTTTTCATCGAAAAATTCGTCCAGGAACCGCGTCATATCGAAATTCAGATCCTCGGCGACTCCCACGGCAACTACGTTCATCTCAACGAGCGCGAATGCTCGATCCAGCGCCGTCATCAGAAAGTCGTCGAAGAAGCGCCCTCGCCATTCATCGACGCAGCCACCCGCAAGGCAATGGGAGAACAGGCAGTGGCGCTTGCCCGCTCCGTGCAATACGAATCCGCCGGTACGGTGGAATTCGTCGTCGGCGCGGACAAAGGCTTCTACTTCCTGGAAATGAACACCCGTCTCCAGGTAGAACACCCCGTCACCGAGTGCATCACCGGCCTCGATCTCGTCGAACAGATGATCCGCATCGCTGCCGGAGAAAAACTCGGCATCACCCAAAAAGACGTCAAGATCAACGGATGGGCGATGGAATGCCGGATCAACGCGGAAGACCCATTCCGGGGCTTCCTTCCCTCTACGGGTCGCCTCGTCAAATTCCGCGCGCCGGACGCCGAAAGCAAATCCGTGCGGGTCGACACCGGCGTCTATGAAGGCGGCGAAATTTCGATGTACTACGACTCGATGATTGCCAAGCTCATCGTCCACGGCGCCACCCGCAAGCAGGCCATCGAGCGGATGGGCGATGCGCTCAACGGCTTCGTCATTCGCGGCATCAGCAGCAACATCCCGTTCCAGGCCGCCCTGATGCAGCACCCGCGCTTCATGTCCGGCGTTTTCAACACCGGCTTCATTGCCGAAGAGTACGCCGACGGCTTCGACTCCTCGATGGTTCCGCACGATGATCCTGCCCTGCTTGCCGCAATAGCCGCCTTTGCACGCCTGCGTTACATCTACCGCGTCATGAAAATCGGCGGCCAGCATCCGGGCTTTGGCCGCAAGATAACAAGCGACTGGGTTGCCGTGATAAACGGCAAACACTACCCGCTCGTCGCTTCGCAAACCAAGGGCGGCATGACCATCACCCACGGCGACAAGAGCTACGACATCGTTTCCGATTGGAGCTTTGGCGACCAGCTTTTCTCCGGAACCGTCAACGGCCAGCCGATCTGCCTGCAAGTCGAACGGCAGGGCATCACCTACCGCATCTCCCACTTCGGCCTGCAAATCGCGCCCATCGTGATGACGCCGCGCGCGGCGCACCTGCTCTCGCTCATGCCCGAAAAAGCGCCGCCAGACCTCTCCAAATTCCTCATCTCCCCGATGCCGGGACTACTGCGTGAGGTTGCGGCGGTCGAAGGCCAGGAAGTCAAGGCGGGCGAAAAACTCGTCGTCATCGAAGCCATGAAGATGGAAAACATCCTCAGAGCCGAGCACGATGTCAAAGTGAAAAAGATCGTTGTCCAGCCAGGCGCAAGCCTGTCGGTAGACGAAGTCATCATCGAATTCGAGTAATCTCGAACAGTTCTCTGAAGTCGATACAAGGGCAGCCAGTTTACTGGCTGCCCTTGTTGCATGCGCGCCCAGCATGGGCGCGGCATGAACCCGGAAGCCTGCTGCGGCGCGTATATCCGGCTCAAAGATGGCAACATCGACTGCCCCGGCAACCTCTCTATGAAGGCCGCGAACATTGACTATTCCGGGCCGACCAGAAGTACGTTTCCGACGGACTATAATGCTTCACTTTCTCCTGTCAAGATGGCTAGGGTGCACTATGATTTTTAACGTCCGTAAAGTGTTCTGCACACCCCTTCTAATGCTTTACTTGGCAGCGTCATCTTATGCCGATGACGGGGCTGTAGGGGAGTATCAAAAATTTTGCTTCCCTTCTTATGACGAATTAGTGAAACTGGAGGATGATGAAAATATACAAGTAATAGATTATGGAGCTTATGTGTACGTAATTGATCGCACACCACCCAAAGATTGGGGTAGATCGTATTATAAAAAGGAGAAAACTGGAAAGTACTGTCTTATAGCTGACTTTAGCGCAGATGAAACATCCGTGTCTTATTCCGATAAAGGAGAGCTAGTTCAAATAGTAGCGTCCAGTTGGTACCCTAGGGAACAAAGTGAGACAATAATTATTTACAAGGCGGATAAAACAGGTTATCTATCTCCTAGCGAGTGCTCGGTGAGTTATTCTGGCAGAAAAAAAGAGCCATTTGACTGCCATGGCCGTTTTTTCCCTAACTTTGATTGCTCTAATCCAAAAAAGTTAAATCAAACTGAGCAGATAATTTGTAATAATTATTTGCTTTCTAGTTGGGACTTAACCCTTGCTTCGAACTACAAAGCCCTTCGTTCCGCTAATATTGGCAATTTGCGCGACAAATTAACTAGCGACCAGCGAGAATGGATAAAACGCCGCAATGAATGCAAAGATAATGAAGATTGTCTTTTTCGTGCATACAGGGAGCGGACTGACGAGGTCTGCAATAACTATCCGGTAGTTTCCGGTTTTGAACCTTATTGCAGCAATCCTAAGCCTTTCGCCAGTTTCGATTGCTCTAATCCAGAAATTCTTGATTTTACTGAGCAAACAATTTGCAGGTCTGAAAGACTTTCAGGTTATGACTCAACCCTCGCCAGAAACTACAAAGCCCTTCTGGCCGCTGACATTGGTGAATTGCGTAACAAATTGATCCGTGATCAGGACGAATGGCTAAAACGCCGTAATAAATGCAAAGACAGCTCTGGATGCCTTTCTTATATGTACGGCGAACGGATTAGTGACCTCTGCAATAACTACCCGGTAGTTTCCGGCCCCAAACCTTATTGTAGAAATGCTGTTACTTACCCAATGGTTTATTGTTATAACCGTCATGACTCAAGTAATATTAATCTTGCTGAACAGACAATTTGTAATGACAAAGGTCTTCTTTATAGCTGGGACCTTACCCTCGGTCAAAACTACGAAGCTTTTCAAAATTCTGACATTGATGGACTGCAAAACAAATTGATCCATGACCAAGTCGAATGGGTAAAACGTCGCAACGAATGCAAAGATAACGAGGATTGTCTTTTAGAAGCATACATGATGCGGAATTACGAAATCTGCAATATTTACCCTGTAGTTTCCGGCCCAGGACCTATTTGTCATAGACCTGATTATAATTGCTATGACGCAGAAAAATTTAGTCTTGCCGAGCAGACAGTTTGTAAAGCTGGCGGTCTCCTTAGTAGTTGGAGGAATATCCTGGCTGATAACTACGATGCCTTTATGGGCTCTGACATTGGTGGGTTGCAAAACAAATTAGTCCGTGACCAAATCGAATGGTTCAAACGTCGCGACGAATGTAAAGATAACAAAGATTGTCTTTTAGAAGCATACGTGAAACGGAGTAACGAAATCTGCAATAATTACCCTGTAGTTTCAGGTTCCAAACCTGATTGTATGAAACGTGATGAGACAACCCTGCAATAAGCAGCGAATGTTTTTGTCGCTAACTATGCAAGGAACTTGACGCCGATAACAGTACCTACGGCACGCCAGGTAGCTTATTGCGTTAGGGAAGGTCTGCATTACTCCTCCTGTTGCACATTCATTCACGCAATTCACCGGGCGACCACAGGTCGCCCCTACGCTCGGCAATTGGAATGGGGTTTTGCAGAGAATCCTTAGGGAACATCTGCAAAACCCCTCCTGTCATTCTGCGCGCAGCGAAGCGAAGTCGCAGAATCCAGACGCCGCATGGATCCTGCGACTTCGCGCAGGATGACAAACGGTGGATATAGGGTAATGCAGAGGTTCCTTAGAGTGACAGCCTGTTGTCCATGGGTTTGTACACACATGATTTGTGCACGACTAAACAAAAACCGCTCTAATCATCATAGCCATTCCAAAATATATTTTTTATACAACGTTTCTTCGCCTTGTTTATTGACGCCAAAAAAAATGGCACACATTTCCCGCGAAAAGCTCTCGTATCGAAATGTCGTAGTTAATGATGATAGAAAAAATACATATGGATTTATTTTCACCTGTCCATTTGTGCTAAGGGATTTCCACACTAAAAAATACAAAAAAAATATCTAATATAAGGGTGTATGGGCGATATATTACGTTTTCATGTAGATCGTGGCGGGAAATGAAATGAATGATGATGAAACCAACCTAAAAAATTTGCTGGTAATGCAGCAAGCTCAGATGAATGTTCTCATGTCCGTATGCGGCACGCTGCTTGCGCATCGTCTGGACTGGCAGCACATTCTGGATGGCCTCACAAAATACAACGCTCAAGTGATCGACCAGGATAAACCGGAAGCCTATGTGGCGGGTGTCGCTTCAGTCATAAAAGCGCTTCGTAATTCTGTCGAAATCATGCGTATGACGCGTCCGCTCCCTGATGCAAGCCCTCCTCCGAGCGTGCTGCATTAGGGAATGCCTGCATTACCCAGTATCCCGCGTAATAATGTAGGGGCAGGCCTTGTGCCTGCCCATGCGTTTTGACTCCCTCCGTCACGCCTGCGGCGTGCCACCTCCCTCGGGAGGGAGGCTATAGAGTTTGCGATGCTTCGCATCGGAGAAGAGAAGCGACTCATTGCAACCCCTTGCCACCCTTACCCGCGCGGAGCGCGTGACGGAGGGAGTCGCAGTTCTACTCTAGGACACCAACTCTTGTGCAGGCGCGCCTTCATTTCATTTTCTGCTCTGTCGGCGAGATATGAGCACGGGCAGGGCCAGGGCGAGGCAGACGAGTAGCCAGCCAATGGCCTGCGGGTTGGTGGGTTCGGGCAGCCAGCGGCCGAGGGCGCACACGGCGATGAGGGCGGCGCAGATGCGTTCGGCGCGAGAAAATTCGTTGCCGCGCAGCCAGCCGATGACGCCGTAAATTGCTGCCGGGGTCAGGTAGAGCAGGCTTGGAAAGTCGCGGTAGCGCGAGGTGATGAGCAGCAGCAAGGCTGCGATGGCGGCGGCGAAAAGGAGAAATCCGCGCAATGCGGACAATGCGTCGGTGGCGCTGAAGCGCAGCCTTGCGCCTCGTATTCGTTGCCAGGCAATGTCGGCTGGTACGAGCGGGTCGGCGTGCCAGCGCGTCAGCGTTGCGCAGAGGAGGGGGGCGGCGAGGGCGACTGTTCCCAGAGCGACCCAGTCGGTCAGGCTGGCGTAGGCCAATTGGGCGTGTTCGGCGTGCAGGACGGCGATCAGGCCGGTCGTTGCGCCGATGAGGGTAATGGCGGCGAGGCGTGCCGGTTGCCGGAGGGACGTTCCGGCGCGTCCGGCGAGAGCAAGGAGCAGGGCGAGGAGGGTTCCCAGGCCGGTTCCGATCAACGGCGCGGTGATGCCGGTTCGTTCGGAGACGGGGCCGGTCAGCGGGAATTTTGTTTGCAGGGTGTTGGCATCGAGCATTCCCCAGTAGCCGCCGACAGTGCCTTCGAGCGAGCGTTTCCACGGCTGGTCGATGGCTTCGATGAGGTTGTAATCCCAGTCCGAGTCGTGCGCCCGGCGCACGAATTCCCGAATGTAGCGTGCCTGGGCGACCTTCGAGGGCAGCGAATCTCCGCGCCGGAGACCGGCGCTCGGCCAACCGGTTTCGCCGATCAGGATGGGTTTGCCGGGAAAAACCGCACTGATTTTCTCGTGAGTTTCGGCGACATGGGCCAGCGCGCGCCCGATGTCGACCGGATCGTCCTCCCAGAAAGGCAAGATGTGCACGGTAATGAAGTCGACATGCGCAGCCAGTTCGGTGTTCTTGAGCCAGAATTCCCACACGTCGGCGTAGGTGACGGGCACGGGGCTTTTTGCGCGTACCGAATCGAGCAGGGCGCGCATCTCTGCGGGCGTGCGTTCCCGGCGGAGCAGGACTTCATTGCCGACGATGATTGCCCGCACGGTGTCGCGATAGGCGTCGGCAAGCGCGATGGCGCGTTCGAGTTCGAGGGCGCTTTTCTTCGGCAGGTAGCCGATCCATGCGCCGAGCAGTACCTTCAGCCCCAATTCGTGGGCAACTCCGGGCACCTGATCCAGCCCCCTGTCGGTCGAGTAAATTCGTACACAACCGGCAATCGCGGAGATTGCGCGCAGGTCTTCTTCGATCTGCTGGCGCGGGATAACCAGTTTTTCATCGAAAGGCGTTTGCCCGGGGCGATGGAAAGGAGCGTAGGAGATGCAGCGCAGCTTCTCGCCATGAGCCAGTTCCAGGCCGGGCATCTCCTCGGGCCGGGTTTGGGTGACGACCCAACTCAGGAGCGCGGCAAGGATGGCGAGGTGAACGAGCGCAAGCGCCGCCCAGATCGAACGTTTGAGGAGCATGGAAGGGGCAACGGAAAGTCAGTTGGAATCGGGCCTCTCCAGCGTGCAGCACAGATTCCGGTCGCCCCATACATCGTCGATCCGGTTTACGCTCGGCCAGAATTTGTTTTCCGCAATCCAGGGAAGCGGGAAAACCGCCTGCTCGCGGCTGTAGGCATGGTTCCACTCGCCCATGAGGTCGGCCTGGGTGTGAGGCGCGTTCTTGAGCGGGTTGTCGGTGGCGTCCCATTCGCCGAGTTCGATACGGCGAATTTCGTCGCGGATGGAAATCATGGCCTCGATGAAGCGGTCGAGTTCGGGGAGGGGTTCCGATTCGGTGGGCTCGACCATCATCGTGCCCGCGACGGGGAAGGAGACGGTGGGGGCGTGAAAGCCGTAGTCCATGAGCCGTTTGGCAATGTCGATCTCGCCGATGCCGGTGACGGCCTTGATGGGGCGAATGTCCAGAAGACATTCGTGCGCCACACGCCCGTGCCCGCCGGTATAAAGCACCGGGTAATGGGGCGCGAGACGGTGGGCGACATAATTGGCGTTGAGGATGGCGAGTTCGGTTGCCCGTTTGAGTCCTTCACTGCCCATCATGGCGATGTACATCCACGAAATCGGCAGAATGCTGGCGGAACCGTAGGGGGAGGCGCTGACTGCGCTCTGCCCGCGATTGGGCCGCTGGCGGTTTGCCGCGTCTTCCGGCATGAACACATGATCCGGCGCAAAGGGCACGAGGTGCGCGGCCAGACCGATCGGCCCCATGCCCGGCCCGCCTCCTCCGTGCGGGATGGCGAAGGTCTTGTGCAGGTTCATGTGCGTGACATCGGCGCCGATGAAGGCAGGGGAAGTGAGGCCGACCAGGGCATTGAGGTTTGCGCCGTCCATGTAGACCTGCCCGCCGTGGTCGTGGACGATCTGGCAGATTTCGCGGATGCCTTGTTCAAAAACGCCGTGGGTGGAGGGGTAGGTCACCATCAGCGCCGCAAGCTCGTGAGTGTGCATGACGGCCTTGGCTTTCAGGTCGCCGAGGTCGACGTTGCCATCGCTGTCGCAGTCCACCGTGACCACTTTCATGCCTGCCATTTGGGCGGAAGCCGGGTTGGTTCCGTGCGCCGATTGGGGAATCAGGCATATGCGCCGGTATGCTTGCCCACGGCTGGCGTGATAGCGCGCGATGACGGCCAGTCCGGCGTATTCGCCCTGCGCGCCGGAATTCGGCTGCATGCAGACGGCGGGGAAGCCGGTGATTGCGCATAGCCATGAGGCCAGAGAGCGAATCATTTCCACCGTGCCTGCGGCCTTGTCAGCCGGGACGAACGGGTGGGTCGAGGCGAATTCCGGCCAGGTGATCGGCATCATGGCGGCTGCCGGGTTGAGTTTCATCGTGCAGGAGCCGAGCGGAATCATCGAGTGATCGAGCGCAAGGTCGCGGTTTTGCAGCCGCTTGAGGTAACGCAGCATTGCGTGTTCGGTATGGTGAGAGTTGAACACGGCATGGGTGAGGAAGGAGTCGTCGCGCAGCAGCGCCGCCGGGATGAATTCGAGAGTTTCGGCGCGGCGGTCGAGCGCGTCGAGCTTGGCTTCGTCGATAAAAGCGCCGAAAGCGCGAACCAGCGCGATGAGGTCGGCGCGGGTAGTGGTTTCGTCCAGCACGATGCCCAGAGTGACATCGTCGAACCGGCGCAAGTCGTACCCTGCCTCGGCAGCGGCGGTGAAAACGTTTTTTGCCAGGCTGGCGGTGGGGAAGGTGACTGCCACGGTGTCGAAGAACACCTGTTCGCGCACCTGACGTCCCGAGGCGCGCAGCGCCAGGGCGAGGACTGCCGCCAGGCGGTGAATGCGCCCGGCAATGGCTTTGAGGCCGTGCGGGCCGTGCCAGACGGCGTAGAACGCGGCCATGTTGGCAAGCAGTGCCTGCGAGGTGCAAATGTTGGAATTGGCTTTTTCGCGTCGGATGTGCTGTTCGCGCGTTTGCAGGCACATACGGTAGGCGCGCTTGCCGCGCGCGTCTTTCGAGATGCCGATGATGCGGCCCGGCATCGACCGGACGTGGACAGCGCGCACGGCAAAGTAAGCCGCGTGCGGGCCACCGTAGCCCATCGGAATGCCGAAGCGCTGCATCGAGCCCAGGGCAATGTCGGCCCCGAGTGCGCCGGGGCTTTTGAGCAGCACGAGCGCCATCGGATCGGCCGCTATGGCGACGACCGCGTTGCGCGTTCTGAGATCGAGGATGATGTGGTCGAGTTCTTTGATTTCGCCGTATACGTCCGGGTATTGCAGCAGTGCGCCGAAGACTTCGCGCCGGGCGGCATCTTCCGCTTTGCCGGTGATGATCTCGAAGCCGAAGCCTTGCGCGCGGGTGCGCAGCACGTCGAGCGTCTGCGGCAGGCAAGCCTCATCGACGAAGAATGCGTTCGAGGCGGATTTCGATACCCGGCGCGCCATCGTCATTGCTTCGGCGGCGGCAGTCGCCTCGTCGAGGAGCGAGGCGTTGGCAATATCCAGCCCGGTGAGGTCGGTAATCAGTTGCTGGAAGGTGAGCAGGGCTTCGAGGCGGCCCTGGGCAATTTCGGCCTGGTAGGGCGTATAGGAGGTGTACCAGCCGGGGTTTTCCAGCACGTTGCGCAGGATGACCGCTGGGGTGTGGGTGCCGTGATAGCCGAGGCCGAGCATCGATTTGCGCGAGACGTTCTTCGCAGCCATGTTGCGCAGGCGCTGGAGCGCCTGCTGTTCGTCGAGGGGAGGGGCGAGTTCCGGGGGCTTGGGCAGGCGGATGGCCTGCGGCATGGTTTGCCCGATGAGTTCGTCGATATTGGCAACGCCAATCGCGGCACAAAGGCGGGCGATTTCATCGGGGGAGGAACCCAGGTGACGGGAAGCGAAGTCGTTGTGGCGGATGAGTTCGGCCAGGGAGGTCATGGATTTATTCTTCAGCAATCGCGGATTGATAGGCTGCGGCATCCAGCAGGGCTGCCGTATCGGCATTGGCGGCAGGGCGCAGTTTGAAAAGCCATGCCGCATAGGCGTCGGCATTGATGCTCTCGGGAGCGTCGGCCATGGCCTGGTTGACGGCAATCACTTCGCCCGCGAACGGGGTGTAAACATCGGAAGCGGCCTTGACCGACTCGATGGTCGCGCAGCCTTCCTTGTCCGCCAGTTTGCGGCCTGTTTCGGGCAGTTCGACGAAAACGATGTCACCCAGGGCTTCCTGGGCGTGATCGGTAATGCCAACCGTCAAGGTGCCGTCATCTTCGAGGCGTACCCATTCGTGGGTGTCGGTGTACTTCAGTTCTGAGGGAACTTTGCTCATGTGATTCTCCGGCAGAAACGGGGAAAAAAAACGTGTAGGGAACCGGCGCATGTTTTCAGACAAGCGCCTTGCCATGACGCACGAAAGGCAATTTGACCGTGCGCGCGGGCAGGCGTTTGCCCCGGATTTCAACTTCGATTTTTTCGCCGTCGTGGGTGTGCAGCGGCAATCGGGCGAAGGCGATGGATTTTTCCAGCGTGGGCGAAAAACTGCCACTGGTGGTTTCACCTGTGCCGCCGGAGGTAAACACCGGCATGTGGGCGCGCAACACGCCGCGTTCTTCAAGCACGACACCGAGCAATTTGTGGGTGGCAGGATGGGCTTCGAGGGCGGCGCGCCCGCTGAAGGCGCGGTCCGGGTCGCTGAAGTCGACCGTCCAGGCAAGTCCCGAGTCGAGAGGCGAGACGGTTTCGTCCATGTCCTGCCCGTACAGGTTCATTCCGGCTTCGAGGCGCAGGGTATCGCGTGCGCCCAGACCGCAGGGCCGCACCCCTGCGTTCAGGAGATCGTTCCAGAGCGCCGTGGCCTGCGCGGCAGGCAGGGTGAGTTCAAAGCCGTCTTCGCCGGTGTAACCGGTGCGGCCAATGAAAATGTCGCCGATTTGCGCGCCGGAGAACGGAAGCAGTGCTTCGCTGCCGGTTTTCAACCCGGGGAGGGCCAGCCAGGTTTTTTCCCGTGCCTTCGGGCCCTGCACGGCGAGCATGGCAAGGTCGCGCCGTTCGGTGAGGCTGACGTTGAAACCATGACCGGCGATATGCTTGCGCATCCAGGCCACGTCCTTTGCCGCCGTGCCTGCGTTGACCACGATCCGGTAGCGGCTGTCGTCGAACCGGTAGACGATGAGATCGTCGATCACGCCGCCGTCTTCACGCAACATGCAGGAATAGAGCGCCTTGCCGGGGACGTTCGCGCGGGCGAGCCGGACAACGTCGTTGGCCAGCAAAGCGCGCAGCCAGACGGTGGAGTCGAACCCTTCGAGATCGAGCGCAAGCATGTGCGAGACGTCGAACATGCCCGCGTCGCGCCGCACGGCGTGATGCTCGTCGATCTGGGAGCCATAGTTGACCGGCATGTGCCAGCCGGCGAAATCGACCATACGCGCACCGGCAGCGAGGTGGGCGCCGTGCAGGGCTGTTTGAAGGGAAGGGTTGGAAGCAGGAGAGGAATGACTCATATGGCGACTCTGATGGATGCAGATTGATGGGAGCAAATGAAGGATTTTTTGGTTTTGCCCCGTGCGAGAGAATTTTTCCCGCACATCGATGGACGATAGCATCGCTTTGAAGAAAGCCGCAAGCGCGAAAGAAAGCAACATCCACGGAAGAGCCGAATGCGCTAAAATTCCACCCTTTGTTTGACAGGGGTTCTCCCTGTCTGTGGGCACTTTTCAAAGCACGGAAAACGAGATGTTCGAGGCTATTCGCAACAACAAACGGGTCGCCCAGGTCATCCTGGCGGTTCTCATCATTCCTTTTGCCGCTTTCGGGATCGACTCCTATTTCGGAGGAGGGCCGGGGGGCGGAGAAATTGCGACGGTGGGCGGCACGCCCATTTACCAGACCGACTTCAACAATGCCCTGGAAGAAGAGCAGCGTCGCTATTTGCGGGAACGGCGGGAACAATTCGGCGAAGAGGTGTCCCCGGCTATGCTCGACTCCGAGAAACTGCGGCGGTCGGTGCTTGATCGACTCGTGATCCGCCGGGTGCTGGAGCTTTATGCCAAGGATATGCGCCTGACGATCTTCGGCGGGCAATTGCAGCAAGCTTTGGCCGGAATCGAGGCTTTCCAGGAGAACGGCCGGTTTTCGCTGGAAAGTTACCAGAAGTGGCTGGGAGAAAACAGGATGACCCCGGCGGTCTACGAGAAACAAGTTGCACAGGATTTGCTCAATCAGCAGTTGATGGACTGGAGAATCTTCTTGCCGCCGGTTGCGCGTAGTTCGGCGCTTCGTGTTCTTGCAGCAGAACTGGAAAAACGGGCAGTGCGCGAGATGCGTTTCCCGGTTGCCCCTCATCTGACCAATATCAAGGTAGATGATGCGGTGATCCGGAAATTCTACGATGACAATCCGGCACAGTTCCAACTTCCGGAGCGGATCAAGGCCGAGTATCTCGTCTTCAGCGAAGAGGCTTTGGCAAACAAAATCGAGATTGGCGAAACGGACATTCAGAAGGTTTACCAGGGGTGGCCGGAAGAACGGCGTGTGCGCCATATCCTGATCGAGTCTTTTCCCGCCTCCGATGAGGCCGCGATGGAGGCAGCCAGGAAAGAAGCGGAAGAAATTGCCGCGATCCTGCGCAGTGAACCCGACCGCTTCCAGGATCTCGCCAGGGAAAAATCGAAAGATCCTGGTTCAAGCGACGTGGGAGGGGATCTTGGTTATGTTGCGCACGGGACGATGGACTCGGCGTTCGAGGAAGCGGTCTTTACGCTGAAACAGGGCGAAATCAGCGACCCGGTGCACACCAAATACGGTTTCCATATCATCCAGGTGACCGCTACCAAGAAACGGCCACTCGACGAAGTACGTGATGAAATCGTCGAACGGCTACGTAGGCAGGCGCTCAAGCGGGATTTCAACGAAAAGACCTCGAAGTTCTCCGATATGGTTTACAACGAAGCGTTTGATAGCCTGCAACCGGCGGCGGAAGCTTTCGGGCTGGAAATCCGTCGTACCGACTGGATCAATCGGGGAACGGATACCCTGGGCGGATTTCGTAATGAACGGTTGGTAGCGAGTCTGTTTGAAGATGACGCGCTCAAGCAGCACCACAACACGCAGGCTATCGATGTTGGAACCAACACGCTGGTGTCGGCGCGCGTGCTCGAACACGAAGCCGCGCGGCTCGTGCCGTTCGAAGATGCTCGCGGAGGAATCGAGGCAAAATTGCGCCGCGAGGAAGCGATGCGCATGGCACGGGAAGAAGGCAATGCAGCGTTGGAAGCTCTCGACCGGGGCGAGGCGGTCAACAACGCCTGGAGCACCCCGCGCTCTTTCCAGCGCGACAGATCTTTAGAGGAACCCACTCCGGATTTGCCGCTCGAGGCGGCGAAAGCCGTGTTCGCTGCTTCGTTGTCGCATCTGCCGTCGCGCGTGGCAGTGATGTTGCCCGATGACGCCTATGTAATTTACCAGGTTGATTCGGTCACGCGTCCGTCCATCGACGATGATGATCAACGCATTGCTGACATAACAATGAAGTACGGGATGTG
This sequence comes from Azoarcus sp., assembly GCA_031277415.1. Taxonomy (GTDB): domain Bacteria; phylum Pseudomonadota; class Gammaproteobacteria; order Burkholderiales; family Rhodocyclaceae; genus WRNU01. Next base: position 19,243 of record JAITMK010000130.1, on the reverse strand, counting down.
GCTCGGAGAGAGTGATTTAGAGTTTTTCCTCCTATCCCTGCGTGATCGCTACAAGGTCGTGATCAAGCCTGTTACGAGTCAGGCGGAGGAGGAATAGGGGAACCTCTTCCCTCTCCCTCTCCCGCAAGCGGTCGCCAGGGCAACACGGTGCCGGTCATTCAGGCGGCAGGCGACACCCAGAGGATGTAGGGGCAAATAATTATTTGCCCCTACAGTTCAGGTGTGAATCAAAGCATGGGTGCCACCGCCGCGCCCAGCCTTGGTGTAGCAAAACCCCATTCCAATTGCCGGGTGTAGGGGTAACCCTTGTGGTTGCCCTGTTTCGATTTACCCTATTGGTGCATGGGCAGGCACAAGGCCTGCCCCTACATTTGAAACATCAGTTTTGCGGCGGTTTTTTCGTCTGCAAACTCTTTGCCAGATCGACCAGTTGCACGAATTCTGCGCGCAGTCCGAAGCGGTCGTTGCCTTTGGCGTTTTGAGCCAGTTCGGCAACGTCGGCAAGGCTGAACGTGCCGGTGTACTTGCCGTTTTTCAGAATCTGTCCATAGGCGGCAACGGCGGCGGCGAATTGAAAGTCGTTGCTGGCGGCGTTGAACGAGGGTTTGATCTGGCGTGCACTGATCGGGAATTCCGTGAGCTTGCTTTGCTCCGCGCCCGGTTCTTTGTAGCGGATGCGCAGAAACGCCAACTCGGCTGAATGCGGCTTTTTGGCAGCGGGTGCAGGCTGATAGCGCAGGGGTTCGAGCCAGCCTTGCTGGCCTTTCAGCACGATTTCGTAGAGTGCCGTGACTGTATGGCCGGAACCGATATCGCCAGCGTCGACCTTGTCGTTGGCAAAATCTTCGCGTTTCAGTTCGCGTTTTTCATAGCCGATCAGACGATATTCACTGACCTTTTCCGGGTTGAATTCGACTTGTATTTTGACATCGCTAGCAACGACCGAAAGCGTTGAGCTCAATTGTTCGACCAACACCTTGCGCGCTTCCTGCAACGTATCGATATAGGAATAATTGCCCTCACCGGCAATAGCCAAATCCTTCATCAGGCGCTCGTTGTAGTTGCCGGAAGCATAGCCGAGCGTCGTCAACGAAATGCCGCTTTTCTTCTTTTCGGCAACCAGTTCCTTCAATTGCTCGAAATTGGTGATGCCGACGTTGAAATCGCCGTCGGTAGCAAGCAGGATGCGGTTGATCCCTTTGGAAATGAATCCTTGTTGCGCCATTTGATACGCCAGCATGATGCCCGAAGCACCGGCAGTGCTGCCGCCCGCGCGCAACTGTTCGATTGCGGCGGATATTTTCGCCTTTTCGTTACCGGGAGTCGGCTCCAGTACGATCTGGGTTCCGCTGGCATAGGTGACGAGCGATACTTTGTCCTGCGGACGAAGCTGGTCGATGAGCAATTTCAGTGTGTTTTTAACCAGCGGCAAGCCTGTGGGCCGATCCATCGAGCCGGAAACATCGACCAGAAACACCAGATTGGCCGGAGGCAGATCTTCCACGGCGACATCAGACGCCTTGATGCCAATGCGAATCAGTTTGGTGTGCGCGTTCCACGGGCTCGGTGCGATTTCTGTTGTGACACCGAACGGCGGCAGTTTGCCGTTAACCGGCGTCGGCAGCGCATACTGGTACGTAAAATAATTGATCAATTCCTCGATACGCACCGCACCGTGCGGCGGCAACTGCCCACCGTTGAGGAATCGCCGAACGTTGGCATAAGCGCCGGTATCGATGTCGATACTAAACGTCGACACGGGTTCGCTGGCAACGAGCTTGATTTCGCTTTCGGACAGCGTTTCGTATTGTTCGCGCTGTTCATCCTGGTAATACGGATCAGCCAACTCATTTGTCGCCTGGAGGGGGCGGCGTGTAACGGTGACCCGGCGGGAGCTTTCAACGGTGATCGTGCTGGGCGCGACTGTGAGCTGCGGTATTTCCTGATCGCTCGGGGCATCAGCGGACATACCATCGTGGGACACGCTCGGATGCGTGTTGTAGCATCCGCTCAAAGACAGTATCAAAATAAACAAAAGAAAGGCGAATGGCGCGAAGCGAAACGAAGATACGGGCAAATCTGATCTGCAATGCAGGATGCTCATGAAAAATCTCCCGGTGAAAAAATGAGGTGGTTCCTCTTGAAAAGTGCTGAATGTTTTTGAAGAACACGGCCGACTACGTATGTTCTTCTTGCGATAAATGTTTGCGTGGCAGAAACCCAAAAGTATATATTTTTGCCGACGCAAAAGTATTTATTTTGCGTGCTACAAGGTCGTGATCAAGCCTGTTACGAATCGGGCGGAGGAATAGGGTTTGTAGGGGCGTTGCGTGCAACGCCCTTGCATCCATCAACATGTGGTGGGGGTTTGCAGAGGGCGTTGCACGCAACGCCCCTACCATCGTCCCCTTGATGAGCGGGGATTCAGGAAAATCCGGCCAAACGGAATAAAACCGGTCATGTTCCGTTTGCGCGCATTTCGCGTTCGATCTGGTAGATGTAGCGTTGAATCTGGTTTGCGCTCTGGGTAGGCAGAGAAATGAAGCTGCAACCGAGGCGCAGCATTTGCTTGCCGTTGGCGAGGATGCGCAGACCGTGATTGCGGACTTCAAGGTCGAGTTTGATGAGGTGGTCGGGCAGCTTCAGGTGGCAACCGATGATCCTGTCACCTACGGAGGGTGAGGTTTTGCTGATCGGAAGCTCCATCGACAGGCCACCGGCGCTGATGTCGATCACGGAAACCTCGATGCCTTTTTTCCGAAACTCTGCGTGTTCGTTTTCCTGCTCTGGCAGGACACATTTCAGATTATGGGAAAGCGGAACCTGTAAACGGAAAGCGTCACGGCGTTGCAGACGCAACACCTCGTTGGGAACGGGCGCGGCCAGGGCGGGATGGTTCCCGACTGGAATTTCCACGACGTTGTGCAGCCGGAACTGAATGCGAATCTTGTTGAGTTGGGTGATGCAAAGCAGCCGTTCGGCTTTCAGGCTGCGGCGGTAAATGGTCTCGTTTGGGCTGGGGTCGAGAAAAATCCATTCTTCGTCATCGGAAAGGGTGAGGATGGTGCTCAGGAAGGAGAGGCTGCCCGGAAGTAGATGAACGCTGATGAGGGAATGGTTTCTGACCAGTTCCTGGAGTAATTGTCGAACCTGGCGATTTCCGCGTAAAAGGAATTCTTCCAGCCCGTCTTCCTGCAAGGAAACAAGTAGTCTGTCGTTGGTTTGAGGTGACATTTTCTTTTTCCGTTTTGATGGAATACTTTTATGAGACGGTCCTTACAGCCAGATCATCGATTTCTACCATAGGGGCGTGAAACAAGTCGTGCAACTTATTATCCTGAACCGGAAAGAGCAGTGGGAGGCGGCGTGGAAACACCTGCTTCGACGCGGTAAAGCCAGGCCAGCAATTCGGCAACCACGGTATAGAGCTGCGGCGGAATATGGGCATCGAGGTCAACCTGCATGAGCAGAGAGACGAGTTCCGGTGACTCATGCACATACACACCGGCCTCGCGGGCGCGGGAAATGATTTCCTGTGCGAGCAGCCCACGGCCTTTGGCAACGACCTGCGGCGCGCTGTCGCCGGGCGTGTAGGTGAGGGCAACGGCTTCATCACGCGGTGAAAAATCGTCAGGATTCATCTCGATGCTCCACGGCCATGCCGGTCAATGTCACCCCGGCGGCTTCCAGGGCTTCGGCCAACTCGTTGCGGCGGGCTTCGAGTCTGGCTGCGGCAGGCTTGTCTTCGACCTGCAACCGCAGTGCCACGCCGTTCGTGCGCAACTGTATGCGCGCTTCGACTCCGCCAAGGCGGGGCAGCGTCAATCGCAAGGTGGTATCCCATTGCCCGTCGGTATCTTCGCCTTCCGCGTGTCCTTCGCCTCGGGGGTCTTCGATGATCCACTCGAACATCTGGCCCGGCCATGCCGTGCCATGCCAGATGTATTGCTGGCTGGCAAGGGATTCGAGTTGCTGGTGCACAATGGGCAGCAGACGTTCGGCAACCGGGTTGTTGCGTATGATGTTCTCGGCTTGCCGGGTGGTGACCTCCCGCACCTGGGCAACGGGCGCTTCGGTGCGTCCCAGCGCCTGCGCGGCGGCATTGCCCGGAGTCGCTGCCACATTTCCGGTACGGAGAGCGGTTCCGGTGTTCGCTGCGCTTGCCATGGCGCCTGTGCCGGGAGAAGATGGAGACGGAGAGGAGCCGGGTGTGGCGGAAGACGGAGGTTGGCCGGGGGTTTGCGCCTGTGGTTCACGCAGCAGCGTGGCGAGATCGATTTTTCCTGCCAGCCATTGAGCCTGATGCGCTTCATAGAACAGGCCGCTTTGCGATAGCGCCTGACGCAGCAGGGGAACCAATTGCGCGCTGACGGAGGCAAATTGAGTGCTGACGGCGGTCAGTTGTGTGCCGGGGGCGAGTTGAGTGGCGATGGCGGCGAGTTGCGCATTGGCGGCAGTGCCGGGTTGAGGATTGATGGCGCCTGCAACCTGTGCGCCGACAGTTTGTGCAATCACGGGCTGCGTACCGGCGGCATTTGCGGCCGAGGCGCCGGGAGCCGGAGGAGGGGTCTGGAACAAGGGCTGATTATTCAACAGTACGGCAGGTTTTGCGGCGGGCTGGCCTGTGAGCAGAAAGCTGATGAGTTGTCCGGTCGGACTCAGATTGGGGCGTGCTGAACCGATGTTTGCTCCGTCCGCCGCTGTCGCCAGCCTGGAAAGCACCACCTTGGAAGAAACATTCGTGGCGACCAGTTCAAGCGTATCGCCCGGTTTTGCCGCAGTGTTCAGCGCGAGAGTGACCTGCTGTCCGGCGACCAGGGCGCGGAAAGTGCCGTCGGGCAAGGTGCGTTGCAGGGTGGCAAGAAAGCGTTGCCCCGGAACCAGTTCCTGCAATTGGGCCTGGAGTTCGCGCGACCGGTGCAGCCCGGCGACGGGGGGGGAAGTCTCGAAAAGACTGGCTTCGTGCAAAAAACGCAAACGGGCGGCGAGATCAGAAGGGATCATGTTTCAGACTCCCAATCCCTGTTATTTTCAGCCTCCAGGGGCGTCCGGGTTGCTGTAAGCCTTGCGCACGGTACGATCCCTGACTTCGACGGAGAGTTGCTGACGCGCCTGCTCGCACGCCGGTTCCACCTGATTGCGTATTTCATGATCGAGACGCTGGATCTGGGTAAGCAACACCGACAATTCTTTTACATCTTCCACGTCATTGGATGCAGGTGGGCGAGAAATGGCCATATCGCGCAGTTCTGCGGCTTGCCGCTCGATTTCGGTCAACCGGTCCCAGTCGTGCGTGCGCGCCGTTTCGACCATTGCTTCGTAGAGCGCGAGCAAGGCACGGCCTTCTGCCAGACTGAGGATGCGCGGCTGTGTTGCGGTTTGATTCGATGAATTCATGATCGAATACTCCTATATGACGATTTCTCTGATTTTTTCAGAGTGGTGACTACTATTCGGGGCATTTTATCTTTGCGATGACACATCGCCAGAGGAATACGGCATAGGAAGGGTCATCATGTGGAACTGCCAACTACCATTGCGGCGGTCTGAAAAGTATTGCCGCAAAGTCAGGAAAACGGTGCGGAAAGCGATTTCATCCCAGGGAATCTCGGCTTCGGAAAAGATTGCGGTTTCAAGCGTTTCCTCGCCGGGACAAAAATCGGCATCGAGCAGCCGGGCGCGGTAAAAAATGTGTACCTGGCTAATGGCGGGGACGTCGATGAGGGAGAACATCTCTCCCATTTCGACCCGCGCGCAGGCTTCTTCCAGTGTTTCCCGCGCGGCGGCCTCGGCGGTGGTTTCCGACGTTTCCATGAAACCGGCAGGGAGCGTCCATTTGTCATACCTGGGTTCAATGGCACGCCGACACAACAGGATGCCGTTTTCCCATTCCGGAATGGTTCCAACGACCAGTTTGGGATTTCGATAGTGAACCATGCCGCAACTCATGCAGACATGACGAGGTCGAGTGTCGCCGGAAGGCGTCATCATGGCGATGGGCGCGCCACACTCTGAACAGTAGTTCATGACGGAGTCAATACCTGTTTTTGAGCTGCTTCATCAGTTTTTGCAAGGACTGTATTTGGTGCATGCTTGAAACGGAGCAGGAGATACCGTGTAACTCCCCGTAAATATATATGAAATACTGAGTAAAACTACACTGGTAAAGCATGGGAGACATTTTTAAAGTGCAAAAAAGTGTTGAGCGTCATTCTCGCCGCCGTTCATGGGAAGTGAGAAAGACATTTCCTTATCATACTCCAATGCGAATATGATGATACAGATCATGGTCAGTTCATCGTTTCGGGTTGTTTTTCAGCGTTTTTGCTATGACAACATCGATTGATCTAAATCGTTTCGCCCAGATCAAGGCAACCGGGCATCTTCCATCTCCTCGCGGGGTTGCGCTGGCGATCATGCGAACACTGGATGATGAGAAGAGTTCGATTGCTGAGTTGGCACGGGTAATCAAGGGAGACCCTGCGTTCGTTGGCAGGCTCATCAAGGCGGCCAACGGCGCGCTTTTCCGGCAGCGCGCAATCGTTTCGGTACAGGAAGCCTTGATGGTGCTGGGAATACCGGCGGTGCGCGCGCTGGCGCTCGGTTTTTCGCTGTTGTCGAATTATCGCAAGGGGGTTTGCCAGGGATTCGATTACATGCGGTTCTGGTCGTCGTCGATCATCATGGCATTGACCATGCAGAGGTTGGCGATTCGATTGCACACGGTTGCTGCCGACGAATTTTTCAGTATCGGTCTTCTGGCGAGGATTGGCGAACTGGCGCTGGCGACTGTTTATCCGGCCAAATACGGGCAATTGCTCGTAGCGGACAAACCGGATGCTGATCTGTTGACGCGGGAACAACAGACATTCTCGATGACTCATGCGGACCTGGGTACGGCGATGCTCGCAGACTGGGGGATCCCCTCCGTGTTTACCAACGCAGTACGTTATTTCGAATGCCCACAGGAAGCGCCTTTTGCTGCCGACGGGCGTGAAATGCAGGTTATGCAATGCCTGACTATCGCCAGGTGTGTGGCCGACATCTGCCTGGGGGAACCGCGCGAACAATGTGGACTGACCGAAAAAGCCGTGCGTCTGGCGGCGCATCTGGGATGCGCGCGCGAAAATTTCATCGGCGATTGCAACGAGGTTGCCCGCCAATGGCCCGAGTGGAGCAAATTGTTGCAACTTGGTGATGTGAAGTGCCCATCGTTCGAGGCACTGAGCGGTATCGGGGGTGGTGCGGCGGAATCCAGGGGGGCGGTGAGTGAATCCGGCGATAAGGCCGTGCCCGGCACGCCCGATATGGAAAGCATGTCGAGTGTACGGGCGGTGCTTGTCACAAGTGATGCCGTCACGCGCAAGAAATTGCTGAAGGCATTGGGCGAGACGGATATCGAAACCTCGGAATATCCCTGCCTGAACGGCCTCATGGAGCATATCTTTGACGTGCAACCGCAGATGCTGGTGCTGGACGTGGAAGATGATGTGGCGCACACCATCAGCCTGTTGCGTATTCTGCGTACTTCGCGTTTCGGGCGGGGTATGTTCGTTTTGCTGTTATTGCCCTCTGGCGATAAGGAATGCATTGCTGCCGCTGACGCCGGGGCAGACGATTTTTTTGTCAAAACCTCCGAGGACAGGATACTGCTGGCACGATTGGGCATGGCCCGGCGGGTCGTGATGTTACAGCATGAACTGGAACACGAGCGCGAGGAGTTGCGACACTTCGCTGCCGAACTGGCCATTTCCAACCGTTCCCTGCAGGAAGCCGCGCTTACCGATGCGCTGACGGGTTTGCCCAATCGCCGCTACGCGCTTGAGCGTATGCAACAGGAATGGGCAGCATCGCATCGCAGTTCGGGTTCCCTGGCGTGCATGGTCATCGATCTCGATAATTTCAAACAGATCAATGACATCAATGGACATGACGTTGGAGACATGGCGCTGCGGCTGATTTCAGAAACCCTGCGCCGGGTGTTGCGCAGCCAGGACGTGATTTGCCGCACGGGCGGCGACGAATTTCTGGTGATCTGCCCGGAAACTTCGCAGGATGAAGTGATTGCCTGCGGCGAGCGGCTGCGCAAGAAAATCGAATGTCTGGCGATCCCCAACGAAGACGAAGTAATACGGTTGTCGATCAGCGTTGGCGTGGCAGTACGCGATAAGTCCCTGTCCAATATCAGCGACCTCATCAAGAAAGCCGACCGCGCCGCGCTCATGGCGAAGCGACAGGGACGTAATCAGGTCGTGTCGGAATTTGGCGTGAAAAAACCTTCCGGGGATATGCCGGAAAAATGACAAAAAATTGATTCGTTAGACGCGCGTTTAGGGAACATCTGCATTACCCCATTTTCACGACTTGTCATCCTGCTTGATTCCGCAGGATCCACGCAGCGTCTGGATTCTGCGACTTCGCTTCGCTGCGCGCAGAATGACGGGAGGGGTTTTGCAGAGAATCTTTAGCTCCTGCAATGCAAGAACGATTAAATATCAATATCGTTTCCGGGCAACTTTTTTACCATGGCTGTGCCGTATTTGACGATGTAATCCGGGAAATATGTACTGGCTTTAATAACGGGACGGGAGCGTGAATTATTCGGCTTGTGAGTGTTGAGAGGCTACTTTAGCTTGCATGTGTCAGTTCTTTGAAATGTGTGAGTTTTCCAATGAGTCATCCAAACTTTCAGGCCGAAATTCGGGAGTTGAATATTGCCTACCTGATGCTCGCGCAAAAAATGCTGCGCTGTGATCGGGAGACAGGCATGTTTCGACTGGGGATCGGCAAGGCGTTGGCGGATTTCATCGAGAATCTGTCAGCGGCCAGATTGGTCAAGATGGCTGACAACCCGGTATTGATTCCACGTTTTCGTTTTGATGATGAACAGATTGCCCGCCTGATGACCGGGGAGGGCCGGGACGAAACAGCCTCCACATTGCACGCGGCCATCATCGCAGCCAACCGCTCGACCGAAGAGGCCATGTAAAAAAGCTGCGAAATGCTCCTGGAGAGAGAGCAAATGAAAAACAGACGAATAATCGACGAGGCGGAAGATATTCATCGTGCCGCTGAAATGGTACGGCTTGGCGCCCGGATGCAGATGCTTGAATCTGAAACCCGGCTGAGCCGTGAAAAACTGCTCAAGATCTATAAGGAAGTCCGTGGCGTTTCCCCCCCGAAAGGCATGCTGCCGTTTTCGACTGACTGGTTCATGACCTGGCAGCCGAATGTGCATTCCTCGCTTTTCATGGGGTATTACCGCTATTTTGAGTGCTTCGAGGGATTGAGCGGCCTGGACGCAATCATCAAGGCATACCATCTTTATCTCGATCAGATCGAGGCCGGAAAGGTGGAGCCGGTATTGAGCCTGACCCGGGCCTGGACGCTGGTGCGGTTTTTTGCCGCCGATCTCCTGCAACTGTCCGAGTGTCGCAACTGCGGTGGGAGTTTTGTCGCACACGCCCATGATCCGAAGCACAGCTATGTGTGCGGGCTATGCAATATGCCCTCGCGCGCAGGCAAGACGCGGCAGGCTGCGGTGCGCAAGACGCGCTCCCTGGAACTGGCGGCATTCTGAGCGGGGTAATCCTGGTTGTTTAGTACTGCCGTAAATGGCGGGGATGAGATCCGGTACGTGGTCGTGAAGGCAGCTTTTTATATTCCAGCTTCAAGTTTTCACGGCGAGCCTGCGCAAACTCGTGCATTGTATGGCTTCACATGCCGTATTTTGGAGTAACCCGTGTATCTGCTCATTGGTTACGTCATTGTCCTTGCTTCCGTGCTGGTGCCGTTCGCGATGCATGGCAGTGTCATTGCGCTTTGGGTGCCGTCCGAGTACGCAGCCATCTTTGGGCTGTTCATTGGCGGCTTCGTTGCCAGCAATGGTTCCAAGGTAATTAAATCTTCTGTCAGGGCGATAGGGCTTCCGTTCAAAGGCTCGAAGTACAACCGCGACCTTTATGTCGATCTGCTCTCGTTGCTTTACGAGTTGCTCGCCAAGGTACGCAAGGAAGGCTTGATGTCGATAGAAAGTGATGTCGAGACACCGGACTCCAGCCCCATTTTTTCGAAATATCCGCGCATAGCCTCCGATCATCATGTCGTCGAATTTACATGCGACTATCTGCGCATGATGGTGGGCGGAAATCTCAATGCGTTCGAGATCGAAAACCTGATGGACATGGAGATCGAAACCCATCACCGGGAAGCGCATCAGGCTCCGCATGCAATTGACGAAATCGGGCAGGCGATGCCGGCCTTCGGTATCGTGGTTTGTGTAATGGGGGTCGTCAATACGATGGGCGCGGTAGGGGAGCCGCCTGCCGTGCTGGGCAAAATGATTGCCGGGGCGCTGGTGGGTACTTTCCTGGGTATCCTTCTTTCATACGGGTTCATTTGTCCGCTGGCAACTCAGATCAAACAAAAGGTAGAAGAAAGCGGCAAGATCTTCCAGGTGATAAAGGTAGTGCTGCTGGCGAGCATGAATGGCTATGCCCCGCAGGTTGCAGTGGAGTTTGGCCGCAAGGTGCTGTATGCCAATGACCGGCCCACTTTCCTGGAACTCGAACGGGAACTCAAGAACCGCAAAGGCTGACGGGAGATGAACGATGACCGACCCTCAGCAGCCCATCATTGTCAAACGCGTCAAGAAAACCGCTGACCAATCGCACGGAGGGGCATGGAAAATCGCCTATGCCGACTTTGTGACCGCGATGATGGCGTTTTTTCTGATGATGTGGCTGCTTGGCTCAACTGCCCAGGGAGATCTCAAAGGTATCGCCGAATATTTCAGGAGTCCGCTGAAGTTGGCGATGCAGGGCGGACAAGGTTCGGGCGACAGTTCGAGCATCATCCAGGGGGGGGGCGATGATTTGTCCCGCAAGCTGGGGCAGGTACGGCGCGGCGATACACCCTCGACGCGGACAATCAATCTCGATGCCGCGCGCCAGAGGCAGAAAGGCGGAGGCAGTCCTGAAGGGCAGGAACTGGAAAAGCAGCGTGAGCAGGTCCGGCTGATCGATCTTAAAGGAAGGATCGACGCGCTTATCGGAGCCGATACCCAGTTGCGCATGCTCAGAAACCAGATACTGATCGACATCATCTCGGAAGGTCTGCGCATTCAGATCGTCGATGAAAAGAACCGTCCGATGTTCGACATCTCAAGTGATACATTGCGCCCGTATAGCAGGGAACTGCTACGTACCATCGGCCAGACGCTCAATGGGTTCGATAACAGCATCAGCCTTTCGGGCCATACCGATTCGGCACAGTATGCGGGCGGTGAGCGGGGCTTTTCAAATTGGGAACTTTCGGCAAATCGCGCCAACGCGGCACGGCGTGAGTTGATTGCCGGTGGCCTGACCTTGAACAAGGTGGTGCGCGTGGTGGGATTGGCCGATACCGTCCATCTGGATAACGACGACCCAATGAGTCCGATCAACCGGCGTATCAGCATCATCGTGCTGAACAAGGAATCCGAAGAGGCCATCCGCAGTAAATTGATCGGTCAATCGCCAGAAACTCCGGTGGAAACGGTTCCGGCAGCGATGGAATTGAACCGTGACGTCGAGAACGGGATGAATTCAGTGCCCGGCATAACTCCTGCACCGTGAAGGTTTTGTCATGGCATTTACTCCGTCTTCCCGCGATTTCCCAAGCCCAGGGCTACGCTCCGGGCCGGAGAATTCTCAATCCAGGTCATCCGTCATTCTTCCGGGAACCCGTGCTGCCGACGCCGAACCCATGAAGTCTGTTGGCGCCGCGCTGCCGGGTCATGGACGTGAATTCGAATTTACCAATGCCGATTTCGAGCGTGTCCGTGCTTTGCTGCATGAAAATGCGGGGATTGCCCTGTCACCTTCCAAGCAGGACATGGTTTACAGCCGGTTGGCGCGGAGGTTGCGAACATGCGGCGACCGAACCTTCGCCCAGTACTTGCGACGGCTCGAACAGGATCGCAACGAGTGGGAAACTTTCATCAACTCGTTGACAACTAACCTGACTTCATTTTTCCGTGAATCGCACCATTTTCAGATTTTAACCAATCAGATCAAGGAGATAAAAGAAAAACGACCTATCAGGATATGGTGCTGCGCCTCATCGACAGGAGAAGAGCCGTATTCATTGGCGATTACGGCCTGCGATGTTTTTTCATCCCTGACCCCGCCGGTGGAAATCATTGGCAGTGACATCGATACCGAGGTGCTCGCGCAGGCTGAAAAAGGCGTCTACCGGCGCGACCGCCTGGATCGTATGGAGTCCAGGCATTTATCACAATATTTCATTCCTGCTCCCGGCAGAGATGGTTCCTATACGGTGCGGACCGAATTGCAGCGGCTCATCCGCTTTCGGCGTATCAATTTGCTGTCTCCTGCGTGGCCGGTTCAGGGGCCGTTCGACGCGATTTTCTGCCGAAATGTCATGATTTATTTTGACAGGCCAACGCAATACGGCATTTTGAAACGCTTTGTTCCGCTATTGCGGCAGGATGGGCGGCTCTACGCCGGGCATTCAGAGAGTTTCATGCACGCAACCGATTTGTTGCGGTCCATCGGCCGCACGGTATATGTGCGGTTGGATTCACCATTGAATTGATCCGGGAGCCGAACTTGCCAGGCAAAACGATACTGAATCTGCCCCAGGCTTGGCGAGATTCCTCGACGGAGACAAATACGCCGCGTCCGCGGATCGTTCCCTATTCGGGCACTATCATCTTCATTGGCGCCTCGACGGGCGGAACCGAAGCTATCCGTGAGGTACTGACCCGGTTGCCGACAGACATTCCACCGATTCTCATGGCGCAGCACATGCCGGAAATGTTCACCGGATCGTTCGCGCGCCGCCTCGATCTGTTGAGCCACATAAATGTGAAAGAAGCCGTCCGGGGCGAGATGATTGAGCCTGGTGTGGCTTATCTGGCCCCCGGACATTCACATCTGCTGATAAAAAAAGTCTCCTCCGGCGGTTATCAATGTGAATTGTCTCGCTCAGACCCCGTCAATCATCATCGGCCGTCGGTCGATGTGCTGTTTCATTCTGCGGCGGAACAGGTCGGGCGTGCCGCGATTGGTGTCATCCTCACCGGCATGGGCAAGGATGGCGCTGTCGGCTTGCTGCATATGATGCAGATGGGAGCCTGGACGATAGGGCAGGATCAGGCGACATGCGTCGTCTATGGAATGCCGCGTGAAGCGGCATTGCTTGGCGCATTGAAGGAAGTTGCGCCAATTACCGAAATTGCCGCGCGTGTATTGCACCGATTGGGAGGCGGATTTCACAGTCATGCTGAGTGTCAGCGCGTATGATCGCGAGGAGTCTATTCCTGATTGGTAATGTCGTTGTGTTTTCTCCCGCATGATCGGATGAAAATTTTTAATCAATATTTTCGAAAACGGGTTGTTCAGAAACAAAAAAATGCAAGCCACTGCAACTGGTCACGCTGACCAGGTGCATGGGCGCTTTCGGCGGAGAATGCAAAATGTCCGATTTGCTGAAGAATATCGATGCCCGTACCAGGCTTGCGGGGACGAACAAGCTTGAAATACTGCTATTCACGTTGGGCGAGGATCATCGGAGTGGACGGCGCGAAACATTTGGAATCAATGTGTTCAAAGTGCGTGAAGTCATGCGCACGCCCGAAATTACCGCCGCGCCCGAAATGCCTGATGCAGTCAAGGGCATGGTCAGCCTGCGCGGCGTGCTGGTTCCCGTGGTTGATCTGGCAAAGTACGCCGGGATAGGGGAGGAGTCGGCGCGCGACATCATGATCGTGACCGAATACAACGGCCATACCCAGGGGTTCCTGGTTGAAGCGGTCGATACCATTCTCAGGCTCGACTGGTCGCAGATGCGGGTGCCGCCGGATATGCTGGTTGCGCACATGGGTGGTTTGGTCACGGCGGTGACTGAATTGGCGGATAACCGGCTCGTCATGCTGCTCGATGTCGAAAAAGTGCTTTCAGAAACTACGCGCTATGACGAAGATATGTTGATTTACAAGGAAATCAAGCCGATTGACGACGCCGAAAATTGCATGGTGGTGTTTGCCGACGATTCTTCGATAGCCCGCAAACAAATCATGCAAACGCTCGACACGATGGGAGTGAGATATATCGGTGCGATCAATGGCCGCAAAGCCTGGGAAGAACTGAAGAAAATCGCTGATTCAGCCGCCTCCGCCGGGCAGAAGGTGTCCGATGTGCTCAGCCTGGTACTGACCGATGTCGAAATGCCGGAAATGGACGGTTACATCCTGACCCGCCATATCAAATCCGATTCGCGCTTTGCAGGTGTGCCGGTGGTCATGCATTCCTCGTTGTCGGGAATGTCGAACCAGCAACTCGGTCTTTCGGTTGGCGTGGACGAATACGTTCCCAAGTTTGAGCCGTTACGTTTGTCACAAACCCTGCGGCGCTTGATTCTTGGCGATTCTGAGCAATCCGAAGATATTCCAGCAGGGTAATAGCAGGAATGAGGTGAGGTTATGTCGAATTCGGAGTTAAAAAACGACGTTGCAGTCAAAACCGATCAGGCGCTGTTTGAAGCAGTCGACGGGCGAACCATGCTCGCCGGATCGAATCTCATGGAAATCCTCCTGTTCTCGCTGGGAACGAATGAGACGTTCGGCATCAATGTATTCAAGGTAAGGGAAGTTTCGGCCAGACCTTTCATTACCAAAACCCCCAACATGCCGCGCGGTGTGGAAGGGCTGATTTCCTTGCGTGGTAATGTGATCCCGGTGCTTTCGCTTGCCAAGGTTCTGGGTCTGGCGAAAACCGATGCGCCGCTTGGCGGCGCGATGATGGTGACGGAATACAGCCAGCGTACCCTGGCTTTCATCGTTGAGGAGGTCGACCGCATCATCCGCGTGGAATGGGACAAGGTACGCGCGCCGGAAAATGTTTCGAGCAATATGCATAGCTACATCACTGCAATTACGGAACTGCCCAACGGCAGACTGGTATCCATTCTCGATGTCGAAACCATCCTTGCCAGCACGTTCGGAGAAGCGGTCGTCGGCAATATCGATCCTCTGCATGGCGGCAATGCTTACAACGTGTTCTTCGTCGACGATTCCTCCGTGGCGCGGCGCAAGATCAGCGAAGTGCTCGACAAACTCGGTGTGCACCACAAACACGCCATGAACGGACTGGAGGCATGGACTCGTCTCGAAGGGATAGCCAGCCATGCGCAGCAGACCGGTCGGCATGTCTCGGATGAAATCGATCTTATTCTGGTCGATGCCGAGATGCCGGAGATGGACGGTTATGTGCTGACGCGAAACATCAAAGGCGATGACCGTTTCAACGGTATTCCCGTGGTCATGCATTCGTCGCTATCCTCCGAGGCCAACCGGGCGATGGGTAAGCGTGTTGGCGTGGATGCCTATGTGGCGAAATTTGATGCCGAGGTGCTTGCGCAAACTTTGCGTCCGCTCCTCCAAAGAGGGCATCAGGGGTAAAACGGCGATACGTCCCTGAGAGAGAGACCGGAGAAAACAAATGGGCGATCCCAAAACGAAATTTCTGATTGTGGATGACTTCTCGACGATGCGGCGCATCGTCCGCAACCTGCTCAAAGAGCTGGGGTACACCAATGCGGACGAAGCCGAGGATGGCGTGGTGGCCTTTCAAAAACTGGAGACAATGCCGTCGGAATACAATTTCGTCGTTTCAGACTGGAACATGCCCAACATGGACGGGCTTACATTGTTGCAAAAGATTCGCAGTTCGCCGCAACTCAAACATTTGCCGGTGCTGATGATTACAGCCGAGGCCAAAAAGGAAAACATCATTGCCGCTGCGCAGGCCGGGGCAAGCGGATACATCGTCAAGCCGTTTACGGCGGCAACCCTGGCGGAGAAGCTGGAAAAAATATTCGAAAAAATGAAAGCTGCCTGAGCCTGATGACTGATGAAAGATAACGGAAACCTGAACGAACACGGAAAGTGACGGGAGCCGAAGGTGGTGAAACGGAAAATCGACGAAACAGAAGACACGGACGAACTCCAGTCCTTGTTCGACAATATTGCGGCGGGCGGGAATCCGGAAGAATCAGCGCCAGTTGAATCAGCGCCGGTTCCTCCGATTCCGGCGTCAGCGCCAAAGGCTGTTTCAAGTGCGAACAACGGGGATGACAATGACGAACTCCAGTCCTTGTTTGACTCGGAGGCTGGCAAGTACGCCCCCCCGGAAACCGATGGCGCGGAGGCCGAAGAAGAGTCGGATGATCGCGACAGCATGATATTCAATCGCATCGGCAAGATGACGCGCAAGTTGCACGACATGCTGATCGAACTTGGATTGGACGGCAAATTGCAGGCAGTCGCCGATTCAGTACCCGATGCCCGTCAGCGTTTGACCTATGTTGCGCAGATGACGGAACAGGCAGCCAGCAAGGTACTCAACGCGACGGATATTGCCAAGCCGCTGGCTGTGAAAATACAGACGGAATCCGAGGCCCTGTGCGCGAGTTGGGATAAGTTGTTCGATAACCAGCTCTCAGTCGAAGAATTCAAGGCATTGTCCATCGATACACGCGCGTTTCTCGGATCGGCTGCCGGGAACGGTCATGTGATCGATGCTCAATTGCTCGAAATCATCATGGCTCAGGATTTTCAGGATTTGACCGGACAGGTTATCAAGAAAGTTCTTGAAATTGCGCAGGCGCTCGAATCCCAATTGCTTGGCATCCTCATCGAGTCTGCGCCGGAAGAAATGCGTTCCGAGAAAACAGGTACCCTGCTCAATGGGCCGGTCATTGACGGCAAAGGCCGTGATGATGTCGTGACCAGCCAGGGGCAGGTTGACGATCTACTTGCGAGCCTGGGTTTCTAGCGCGCCGATGGGAGTGAACAATGAGTGATTTTGCCGGAATGGAAGACCTGCTGGAGGATTTCCTCACTGAGGCGGAAGACCTGTTATCGGGTGTCGATAATAAACTGGTCGACCTTGAACGCAGTCCGGATGATCGGGGTTTGCTCAACGACATTTTCCGGGGGTTTCATACTATCAAGGGTGGAGCAGGATTTCTGAATGCCACCGAGTTGGTGACGCTCTGTCATTTTACCGAGAGCCTGTTCGACAAATTGCGCAACGGCGAACTTGCCGTGACTTCCGAAATCATGGATGTCATACTGGCCGCAACCGCCGGGGTGCGCAACATGTTCAATCAACTGTCGCAGGGGATATTGCCGTCTCCGGCTGATCCTGATGTTCTTGCTTCGCTCAAGGAGATCCAAAGCGAAGCTGCCGTCCCCTCTGCACCGGCCGCATCTGCAACTCCGGTTGGTTCGGGTACGCCGCAGGCTGCGGCAGGGCAGGACAATACTCCCGACTGGAATGAATTACATGCTGCCGTCACCGGTGCGACAGCCCTGGTTCCCGCATCCCCACAAGATGAAAAGCATTCACCCACGACGGTCGTTCCGGCAGCAACGTCTGCTACATCCGATGATGCTGATGACATCATCAAGAACGCGCTTGGCCGACGGGCTACCGACAAGCCGGGAGTAAGTGCTCCGATCGGACGGCGCATCGATGAACGTCAACGTGATACATCGATCCGGGTCGACACTGCACGTCTCGATCAGGTGCTCAACCTTTCGGGTGAAATCGGCCTGACCAAGAACCGTCTCAACGCGTTGCGCAGCGACATTCTCAATGGACGCAATGATACCGAGACGCTTCATGCACTCGATACGGCAGTCAGCCAACTCGATCTGCTGGTCTCCGATTTGCAGAACGCCGTCATGAAGACGCGCATGCAACCCATTGGGCGACTTTTCCAGAAATACCCGCGTATTGCGCGCGACCTCGCCAGAAGTCTCGGCAAGGATGTCGAATTGGTGTTGACCGGAGAGGAAACCGAAATCGACAAGACAATGATCGAGGATTTATCCGATCCGATCATCCATCTGATCCGCAATGCCGTCGACCACGGTGTCGAAAGTGCCGAAGAGCGCCGCATTGCAGGCAAGCCGGAAAAGGCGGACGTGCGGCTGGAAGCGCGTCAGGAAGGCGACCATATCATCATTTTCGTCGCCGACGACGGGAATGGCATGAATGCCGAGAAACTGCGTGCCAAGGCAATCGAAAGGGGCCTCATCTCCGACGAAGAGGCCAACACGATGGACGAACGGCAGAGTTTCAACCTGGTTTTTCTGCCGGGGTTCTCGTTGGCTTCAAAAGTTTCGGATGTCTCTGGCCGTGGAGTGGGCATGGATGTCGTGCGCACCAATATCCAGAAACTCAACGGAACAATCGATATTCATTCGGTGCAGGGCAAGGGCACGACCTTCATCATCAGTCTGCCCCTGACTCTGGCCATCCTGCCGGTGCTGTTGGTCAAACTGGATACCCAGCCGTTTGCCGTGCCCTTGTCGATGGTGCGCGAGATATTGCCTATCGACCCGGATGAAGTGAAGGAGGTCGGTGGGCGCGCCACGATGGTGGTGCGAGGCGAAGTCCTGCCAATCCTTCCTCTGTGCAAACTGCTTGGATGGGAACAGGAAAATACACCCGAATATGGCGTGTTGATGCAAATGGCCGAGTTATCGTACATCCTCGCCATTGACAGCTTCGCCGGACGCGAGGACGCCGTCATTAAATCGCTCGATGATTTCCGCCCGAAAGGCGTAGCCGGGGTTACCACACTCTCGAACGGCCAGATCGTGTTGATCCTTGATATGAAGGAACTTATCGGCACAGCGGGCGAACAACGCGGCGTGCCAAGAGCCATGCTGGTCAAATCGGCGGCGGATAAAACCCGGCCCGAACTGGAAGCGTCGGTAGAAGCTTGAACCGTTCGCGCACATGAAGTCCGGCTGAGTGGAAGGCAGGGCAATAAAAAACAACGGCGCATCAAGCGCCGTTGTTTTTTATTGCAGGTTCGGCAGGTTCGCTTTCCGTATTTACTTGCTGGAACGGCTCTTTCCCGTCGTGGCAGAGACCTTTGCCTGCGAAAAAGCCTGCAAGGCTTCGGATGACGCACGAGTAAGCTGTTCTACGGCACTGCGGGTAGTGTTCAAGGTGTTCTGGATGACCCCCAGCGTATTTTCGTCGGAGATGGACATTCCCTGAAACATGTTATGAATGGCTCCGAGAATTTCCTTGCTGCTGTTGGTGAATTGTTCGCCTACGAGTTTGCCGATCTGGCCTTGAGCCTTGCTGGCAATTTCGGCGATTTCACGGGCGCCGGCAAAAACCTTTTCGGCGGAGTTCTGCGCAAAACGAGCACGAAG
>JAITMK010000136.1 GCA_031277415.1 Azoarcus sp. | reverse complement strand
GGAAAAGTCACGAAAAACTCCCGGATACGATAGCGGCGGAAATCGGCGCAAAACCCCGCGCGTCCGCCCCATATACGCGAAAAAACGGGACGGCCGCTGGCCGATCCCGTGGTTAGACGGACGGGATTCTACCGCTTTGGGGCATGCAAGGCAAACCCGGGTGCGGGGAGGAAGTGTGACATCTACCCCCTCAACGCAACCCCAGCACGTCCTGCATATCGAAAAGCCCCGGCTCCTTGCCTGCAAGAAACCGGGCGGCCTTGAGCGAGCCCAACGCATAGGGCATACGACTGCTGGATTTGTGGGTGATTTCGATGCGCTCGCCGATGCCTGCGAACAGTACGGTGTGGTCGCCCACGATGTCGCCGCCCCGGAGGGTTGAAAAGCCGATGGTTTCGGCCTTGCGTTCGCCCGTTGTGCCTTCGCGCCCGTAAATCGCGCATTGCCCGAGATCGCGTCCGAGCGCCTGAGCGACAACTTCACCCATGCGCAGCGCAGTGCCCGAAGGGGCGTCTGCCTTGAAGCGGTGATGCGCTTCGATGACCTCGACATCGTATCCTTCGGAAAGAATCCTGGCCGCCACGTCGAGGAGACGGAATACGGCGTTGACCCCGACCGCCATGTTGGGCGCAAAAACGATGGGAACGGCACGGGCGGCTTCGGCAATGGCCGCCTTTCCGGCAGTATCGAAGCCGGTGGTTCCGATTACTGCGGATTTGCCCGACCGCACGACATGCGCAAGATGTTCGAGCGTGCCTTCCGGGCGGGTAAAGTCAATCAGGCAATCGGCGGCGGCAATGGCGGTGGCGGCATCGTCTCCGACGATTACGCCGGTGGAAACTCCGGCCGATTCTCCCGCGTCACGGCCTACGAGCATCGAACCCGGACGGTCGAAGGCCGTTGCAAGCGTGATGCCTTCTTCCTTGAGCGCAGCTTCGATCAACATTCGGCCCATGCGCCCGGATGCGCCGGCAATGGCTACTCGAATCGGGGCAGTCATGGCGAAAGTCTCTCTATTTTTTTGCCTTGGGCACTTCGATGACTCTGTTGCGAGACTCCGGTGCGCTGTCGTCGGCCGGGGTGGTATCGCCTTCGACGCGATCCAGCTTGTCATCGACGAAAAAGACCGAAACCGCGCGCTGTTCTATCTTGCTGCGATTGCCGGGCTTGAAACGGTAAACATAGTCCCAGCGGTCGGCATGAAACACGTCGACCACCAGGGGCGAGCCCAGCGCAAAACGCACCTGTTCGCGCGTCATGCCGGGTTTGAGTTGCTCCAGCATGGCGTCGTCGATGTAATTGCCCTGCCGGACGTCGATGCGATAGGGGGCGAAAAAGGAACAGGCTGTCAGCACGAAAGCAGTGGCGACAACTGCGAAAGCTGATGAAAGGGAAAACGTGGGACGCATGATTCAGGGGTGCCGGTTCTCAAAAAAGATCAAGGAATATAACATAGCAACAAGCACAGCACCGCCCGCCCATGCGGGCACCGGGTTCAAATCATGGCAGACAACTCCCGCAGCCTCAAAAACATCGGCCTCAAGGCCACGCTTCCCCGTCTCAAGGTACTGGAACTGTTCCAGAATGCCGGGCCGCAACATCTCACCGCCGAAGATGTTTACCGCCAGTTGATCGAGGAAGACAAGGACATCGGCCTGGCAACCGTCTATCGCGTGCTGACGCAATTCGAGCAGGCGGGCTTGCTGGAGCGCCATCATTTTGAAACCGGCAAGGCCGTGTTCGAACTCAATAAGGGCGAGCACCACGACCATCTGGTCTGCCTGCAATGCGGCCGGGTGGAAGAGTTCTGCGATGCCGAAATCGAACAGCGCCAGCAACGCATCGCCAGGGAACGCGGGTTTGCCATCAAGGATCACGCGCTCTATCTGTACGCAGACTGCCTGCGGGAGGAGTGCCCGCACCGGAGCGGCGAGGATCTCTCCTGAGGACGCGCTGATTTATTCCCGCATTCCTTCTACCGCGTCGTCCCCGCGTAGGCGGGGACCCAGAAAGCCGTGGAAATGACAGAGAACGTTCTGGATTCCCGCCTTCGCGGGAATGACGGAGTAGGAATAAAAATCAGCGTTCCCCTAACAGCTTTTCCCCGCAAGCATTTCAGCGGCGTGCCGCCGCGTGGTGTCGGTAATGTCGACTCCGCCGAGCATGCGTGCGATTTCTTCCACGCGGGCGGCGTCCTTGAGCGGCGTGACGACGCTCAGGGTTTGCTCATCGCGGATTTCCTTGGCAATTTGCCATTGCCAGTCGGCACAGGCGGCTACTTGCGGAAGGTGAGTGACGCAAAGCACTTGCCGGTCGCGGCCCAGACGGTGCAGCAATTGGCCGACGATTTCTGCAACACGGCCACCGATACCGACATCGACTTCGTCGAAAATCAGCGTGGGCGTGGCCGAATCGCGGCTGGTCATCACCTGAATGGCGAGACCGATCCTTGATAACTCGCCGCCGGAAGCCACCTTGACCAGACTGCGCAAAATTTGTCCCGGATTGGCCGCCACCTGAAATTCGACGTTTTCCAATCCGTGTGCGGACGGTTCGCAGGGAAGCAGGGCCACTTCAAACTTTCCGCCCACCATTGCCAGCGATTGCATGGTTTCGGTGATTTCAGCCGACAGGGTCGCTGCCGCGTCGCGTCGCACGGCTGAAAGGCGTCCGGCGGCGGCATCGAAGGCCGCGCGCGCTTCACTCTCGGCGGCGGCGAGGCGTTCCGGGTCGGCGCTGGCTTCGAGCGTATCGAGCCGCGCCTGCCATTCGGCAGCGAGCGCCGGTAAGTCTTCCGGCGTGGTGCGGTATTTGCGCACCACATCCATCACTGTGCCGATGCGCTGTTCGATTCCGGCAAGGCGTTCCGGGTCGAGTTCGAGCCGGTCACGGTAGCGGCGCAGGACATGCAGGGCTTCATCGGCCTGGATTGCCGCCGCGTCGATCAACTCACGCGCTTCCGTGAGCGCTGGGTCGATGGCTTCCAGCGCCGATAAACGGTTCACACAGTGGGCGAGGGTAGAGCAGACGCCCTGCTCGCCTTCTCCCAGATTGTCGAGCGCCTCGCCTACGCCGCTCAACAGATCGGCAGCGTGCGCCAGCCGTCCATGTTCCGCGTTGATATCGGCCCATTCACCGGGATCGAAAGCGAGTTCTTCCAGTTCCTTGAGTTGCCAGCCGAGCAATTCGCGTTCGCGGGCGAACGCTGCCGTATCCCGTTCCGCTGCTTGCCGCAAGTCGGCCAGACGCTGCCATTCACGCCAACAGGCGGCAACTTCCGAGGCTCGTTCCACAGCCCCGCCATGGGTATCGAGCAACTGACGCTGTATTTCGGCCCGCAACAGCGCGTGATGAGCGTGTTGTCCGTGAATATCCGCCAGCCATTGCCCGGCGGCGCGCTGCTGCGCGAGTGTTACCGGGGTGCCGTTCATCCATGCTTTGCTGCGTCCTCCGCTATCGACGACACGGCGCAGGATCAGCGTATCGTCGCCGGAATCCAGTTCCTGTTGGGCGAGCCAGGCTGCCAGTTCACCATCGGGAAGGAGATCGAATTCGGCGGTGATATCAGCCTTGTCGCAACCCGAGCGCACCACGCCCGCATCGGCGCGCTCTCCCAGCGCAAGGCTGAGAGCATCGAGAAGGATGGATTTGCCTGCGCCCGTTTCGCCGGTCAGTGTTCCGAACCCGGCGGCAAAATCCAGTTCGAGTCGATCAACGATGACGAAATCGCGGATGGAGAGACGGCGCAGCATGGATGTAGGCAAAGGCGAGGGGTCATGGCCGCAGCACGGCGGCGCCCCAATGGAGTTTTTCACGCAACATGGCAAAGTAGCCGTAGCCTTCCGGATGCAGCAACCGCACTTCCAGCGAGGAACGCACGATCCGCAGCAGGTCGCCCGCGCGTATGTCGCAGTAAGTTACCCCGTCAAAATGGATACGAGCATCATGCGGCGGCATGAGAACGATTTCAATGCGGCAACTATCCGGCAATGTAATGGGCCGCGCGGTCAGCGCGTGCGGGCACAAGGGAACCAGTGCAACGCCGCCTACGCCCGGATGAAGAATCGGCCCGTTGGCCGCCAGCGCATAAGCCGTCGAGCCGGTCGGCGTGGCAACGATCATGCCGTCCGAACGCAAGTGGTAAACGAACACGTCATCGACCGTCAACTCAAGTTCGATCATCCTGCCGAGTTCGCCCCGATTGACCACGACATCGTTGAGTGCCAGGGTGTGAAAAATACGGCTGCCGTCGCGCATCACTTCGGCATCGAGCATGACGCGCGACTCGGCCTGATAGTGCCCATCGAGGATTTCACCCAGTTTCTGGCAGGCGTTGACTCGTGACAGGTCGGTGAGAAAACCCAGTCGGCCGAGATTGACCCCGACCAGCGGCACGGCGCGCTCGCCAAGCCGCCGTGCGGCACCGAGCAATGTGCCGTCGCCGCCGACAACGACGACCAGATCAGCCTTGTCGGCGACTTCTTCGTAAGTGGCCGTCACAAAACCATCGACAGCCTTGCCGATATCCCCCGCCGTGCCTTGTTCGATCCAGGGCTCTATCCCGCGTTCGCGCAGAAAGCGCGCGAGTTCGAGCACGGTTTCGGTACCGTCTGCGCTCTGAAACTTGCCGACCAGGGAAACATTGTTGAATTTATGTTTCATAGCCAACAGATTAAACCACATTTGACCTTGTGCCGCGCATCTGCGCGATGGCTGCCGGACTGCTAAAATCAGTCCATGTCACACCTGCCTCTGCTCGACTCCCGCTCCCGCGTTCTGCTCAAAATGCTGATCGAACGCTATATTGCCGATGGTCAGCCGATTGGTTCGCGTGTTCTGTCGCGTTCATCCGGACTGGAACTGTCGCCTGCCACGGTGCGCAATGTCATGAGTGACCTGGAGGAAATGGGCTATATCTCCAGCCCGCATACTTCGGCAGGGCGGGTACCGACGGCGAGGGGGTATCGCTTTTTTGTCGACACCCTGCTCACGGTGTTGCCAATGGAAAGCGAACAGGTGCAGGAATTGAGGGGGCAACTTCAGCCCGACCAGCCGCAGCGCCTGATCAATTCGGCTTCTCATCTGCTCTCGAACCTGACCCGGTTTGCCGGAGTGGTCGTCGCGCCGCGCCGGGAATCGGCGCGTATTCGCCAGATCGAATTCATCGGGCTGTCCGAGTACCGCATTCTGCTCATCATCGTCACCGAAAGCGGCGACGTACAAAACCGCATCCTGTTCACGCGCCGTGCCTATTCGGCCTCCGAACTGGTTGCGGCGGCGGGCTACCTCAACGAGCACTACGCCGGACTCGCGTTCGACGAAATCCGTGCGCATCTCCAGGCAGAACTGCACCGGATCAGAAGCGACATGAGCGAACTGATGGCGGGCGCAATCGAGGCCGGATCGGACGCCGACGAGGAAACCTCGTTCAACTACGTCATTTCGGGCGAAACCAACCTGCTCGATATCGAAGACCTGTCCTCCAACATGTCGCGCCTGCGCGAGCTTTTCCGGCTGTTCGAACAGCGCACCGGCCTGATGCAATTGCTTGAGGTCTCCCGGCGCGCCCAGGGCGTGCAGATCTTCATCGGCAACGAATCCGGCCTCTCACAGCTCGACGCCTGTAGCGTCGTGGCAGCGCCCTACGAAGTCGACGGGCGGGTCGTGGGCTCGGTAGGCGTCATCGGCCCGACCCGCATGGCCTACGACCGGGTGATCCCCATCGTCGACATCACCGCCCGATTGCTGTCGAACGCCCTGTCCTCCAACGTCTGACCCACTCGTCACTCCATCATGGCCCGTTTTCGTCCCGAACCCGTTCCCGTTCCGGAACACGAACGCAGCCGCCGCACGGGCGTGTTGCTGGTCAATCTCGGCACGCCGGAAGCGCCGACCGCGAAGGCATTGCGCCCGTGGCTGCGCCAGTTTCTTTCCGATCAGAGAATCGTCGAATTGCCGCGCCTCGTGTGGCAGCCGATCCTCAACGGCATCATCCTTACCACCCGCCCGGCCAGATCGGCAAAAAAATACGCAAGCATCTGGACGGAGGAAGGCTCCCCGCTCAGGGTTCACACCGAACGCCTGGCTGCCTTGCTCGATGATTCACTCAATCGCGGACATGAACACGGGTCTCGCGCAATCTCCGCCATTTATGGCGGAGTCAAGCGAGACAAAGCAACACCGGGAGCCGAAGACTCCCCAAAACCGTATCGAGGAATACCCGACCTTCAGGACGGAGTGACTCAAAACTCAGGATGGAATGCCGCTACCCGTGGGGCGATTCGTGATTTGACGTGGAGCACATTACGAGATTATGGCCGAGGCGATGTCGCGCTTCGCCGTTTTCTTGAAAAGCCTCTTCCCACATCTGTTCACGCATTGTTGTTGATAGCAGTTCATCGTCTTGAACAACGCCCTGAACAGACGCATACCCTGGTGAATCAGGC
>JAITMK010000046.1 GCA_031277415.1 Azoarcus sp. | reverse complement strand
CGGATCTTGGGACGTCAGGACAAGCCCGAGGAAGAAATCGCTGTCTATGATGAAGTCATCAGACGTTTTGGCCCGGGTGCCTTGCCCGGCACGTGCGAACGAATTGCAATGGTACTCGTCAGCAAGGGCATGACCTTGGGACAACAGGGCCAGCCCGAGGAAGCCATCGCTATTTTTGATGAGGTCATCCGACGTTTTGGTCAGGACGCCTCGCGCAGCATGCGCGAACGGGTTGCAGAGGCACTCAAGCACAAAGGCGCGGCCCTGGAACAACAGGCCAAGCCCGAGGAAGCCATCGCTGTCTATGATGAGGTCGTCCGACGTTTTGGCCGGTACACCTCTCGCAGCATGCGCAAACGGGTTGCAGAGGCACTTAAGCGCAAGGCCGCGGCTTTGGGAGAACAGGGTAAGTCCGAGGAAGAAATCGCTGTCTATAATGAGATCAGCCGACGTTTTGGCCCGGACGCTTCGTCCGGCATGCGCGAACAGGTTGCAAGTGAACTCGTCGACAAGGGCGCGGCCTTGGGACTACAGGGTAAGTCCGAGGAAGCCATCGCGGTCTATGATGAAGTCGTTCGGCGTTTTGGCTCGGATGCCTCGCCCGGCGTGCGCGAATGGGTTGCAAGATCTCTCGTCCACAAGGGCGGGATCTTGGGACAACAGGACAAGCCCGAGGAAGCCATTGCTGTCTATGACGAACTCGCCCGACGTTTTGGTCAGGATGCCTCGCCCGGCGTGCGCAAATGGGTTGCATGGGCACTCGACTACAAGGGCATGACCTTGGGACTACAGGGTAAGTCCGAGGAAGCCATCGCTGTCTATGATGAGGTCAACCGGCGCTTTGGCCCGGACGGCTCGCCCGACGCGAGCGAAAAGGTTGCAAGGACGCGCGCCGAAATCGATGATTTGAAACAGCAGGGCAAGACGAAACAGTAGATACTGTCCGCAGCAATCGCAGCCTGAACAAGCGAGGCGCCGCCCGGGAAGGGCAGCATCAGAGCCGGATCACGCTCTTGCTGCGGATCACCCTCTCGCCGCAATAAACCCCTTAACAGTCTCAACATCCGGCGACATCACCTCGACCCGCTGCGGCAGGGCTTCCAGCCCTTGCAGGTCGGCGGGGATTTCGGGGTCGCGCCCCAGCGCCTCGCGCAAAGTCTCGGCAAACTTCGCCGCCTGCGCGGTTTCCAGCACCAGCAGGGGAACATCGGCGGGCAAATCGGCAACGTGTTGCCAGGCGACTTTCATGGCATCTGCGGTGTGCGGGTCGATCATCACGCCATAGCGCGAATCAACCTCCCGGATCGTCGCCAGGCGGTCGGAATGCGTGCTCTTGCCGGAAACGAAACCAAATTCGGCCAGACGGCTGGAAAAAGGCGTGCGCGACAGGTCGAACGCGCCGCCTGCGTCGATCTCTTTCCACAGCCCGGCTACGGTGGCCGGGTCACGGCCGACGAGATCGAAGACGAAACGCTCGAAATTCGACGCTTTTGAAATATCCATCGACGGGCTGGAAGTGACGTGAGTCTCGCTGGTCTTGCGCGGGCGATACACGCCGGTGCGGAAAAACTCATCGAGCACGTCGTTTTCATTCGTCACCAGAATCAGCCGCTCGATAGGCAACCCCATCGAGCGTGCGACGTGCCCGGCGAAAATGTTGCCGAAATTGCCCGTCGGCACGCAGAAGGCCACCTGCTGCGCATTGTCGGAAGTCGCGGCAAAATAGCCGTGGAAGTAATAGACGATCTGCGCCGCAACCCGCGCCCAGTTGATGGAATTGACCGCGCCGATGCAATGTCGCGCCTTGAAAGCGGCATCATTGGAAACCGCCTTCACGATGTCCTGGGCATCATCGAACATGCCGGTGACGGCAATATTGAAGATATTCTCATCGGCGAGCGAATACATCTGCGCCCGCTGAAAAGTGCTCATCTTGCCGTGCGGTGAGAGCATGAACACCTTGACCCGGGATTTCCCACGCATCGCGTATTCCGCCGCCGACCCGGTATCGCCCGAAGTGGCCCCCAGAATGTTGATCGTCTCCCCGCGCTTTTCCAGCACATACTCGAAAAGATGACCCAACAACTGCATCGCCATATCCTTGAAGGCGAGTGTCGGGCCATTGGAGAGCGCGAGCAGTCCCAGCTTGCCCGCCTCCAGCCAACGCAACGGTGCAATCCGGGCCGAATCGTCTCCCGTGCGGGCATGGCGGAAAACATCGGCGGTATAAGTACGGGCGCAAATGCTGCGCAGATCGTCGGCGGGAATGTCCGTAATAAATTTCGAGAGAATTTCGAACGCCAGATCGGCATACGGCAGATGCCGCCAGGCATCGAGTTCGGCGCGATGGATCGAAGGAACGGACTCCGGCAAATACAAGCCGCCATCCGGGGCCAGCCCGTCTAGGAGAATGTCGCAAAATTCGGAGCGGGCAGCATGGCCGCGAGTGGAGAAATATTTCACGAGAGAAGCATCCTGGGGAAAAAAAACGCGCGCAAAACCAGCATCCAGGGAAACACTGATTCATTGCGCACTTTCAAGTCTAATATACTTGACCCTTCCCCAACATATAGATGGACACTTTCATGAAACTCGAAACCCTCGCCGTTCACGCCGGTTACTCGCCTGAGCCGACCACCCGTGCCGCTGCGGTTCCGATTTATCAGACGACTTCGTATACGTTCGACGACACGCAGTACGGGGCCGATCTGTTCGATCTCAAAATTTCCGGCAACATCTACACTCGGATCACCAATCCCACCAACGCCGTCCTGGAAACGCGCGTTGCCGCGATGGAAGGCGGTGTCGGCGCGCTGGCCGTCGCCTCGGGCATGGCGGCCATCAGTTACGCCATCCAGACCATCGCCGGAGCGGGCGACAACTTCATCTCCAGCTCTGCCCTGTACGGCGGAACCTACAATCTTTTCGCCCATTCCCTGCCGAACCTGGGCATCGAAGCCCGCATGGCCGACGCACGCACGCCGGAGAGTTTCGAGCGTCTCATCGACGAGCGCACCAAGGCCATCTATTGCGAATCCATCGGCAACCCGCTGGGCAACATCACCGACTTCGAACGCCTGGCCGAAATCGCCCACAAGGCAGGCATTCCGCTCATCGTCGACAACACCGTTCCCACCCCCTACCTGTGCCGCCCCTTCGAGCACGGCGCGGATATCGTGATTCATGCGCTCACCAAATACCTCGGCGGGCACGGCAACTCACTCGGCGGAATCATCGTCGATTCCGGCAAATTCCCCTGGGCCGAACACAAGGCCCGTTTCCCCCAACTCACCGAACCCGACCCTGCCTATCACGGCGTGGTCTACACCAGAGAGATGGGCCCGGCGGCCTACATCGCC
Source organism: Azoarcus sp. (assembly GCA_031277415.1). Lineage (GTDB taxonomy): Bacteria > Pseudomonadota > Gammaproteobacteria > Burkholderiales > Rhodocyclaceae > WRNU01. The sequence goes on along the minus strand of JAITMK010000046.1, from coordinate 3,240 downwards.
CGCGCGCGCGTCGTGCCGCTTCGCAACCAGGGTGCGGCCCTGTCGCCCTTCAACACTTTCCTGATCCTCCAAGGCGTGGAAACCCTGGCGGTACGCATGGATCGCATTTGTGAAAATGCCGTCAAGGTTGCCCAATTCCTCAAGGATCACCCCAAAACGTCATGGGTCAACTACGCAGGGTTGCCCGAACACCCGGATCACCCGCTGGCGCAAAAATACATGGGTGGGCGCGTATCGAGCATCCTGACCTTCGGCGTCAAAGGCGGACGCGAAGCCGGTGCGCGTTTTCAGGACGCATTGAAACTCATCCTGCGACTGGTCAACATCGGAGACACCCGGACGCTTGCCTGTCATCCGGCATCCACCACCCACCGGCAACTGACCGAAGAAGAGCTTCAAACAGCGGGGGTTTCGCCCGACATGGTGCGTCTGTCCATCGGCATCGAGCACATCGACGACATCCTCGCCGACCTCGATCAAGCACTGGCATCAACCTGAATCATGTCTATCTTCTCTCCACTTCCCGATAACGCGCCACCGGGCGATCACTCCCGTCGGCGCGGCACGCTCTGCCTGTTGCTTGCGCTGGCAGCAACACAGGTCACGGTCTTGCTTTTTCTCAATCTTCTCCCGCTCTGGAAAAAAATCGTCCTGCTGGAAGGCGCGGTATACGTCCTGGCCGCCACCCTGTTCGGCGCCGTCCTGGCCGTTATTCCCGTCATCACAGCGCTCGGATGGCTGCTTGCGCTCTGGTACGGAGTGGAAAGCGTCTTCATGCCGCGTAAACGGCGCACACCCACTATCGACATCTTCATCGTCGGCGCGGGCCTCATTGCCTGGTTCCTGCCCGCTCTGGGATTTCTGGGCAAAACTGTCAAGGATCTTCTTACCGGCCAGGTACATTTTGCGCACCCTGCCAAGAAATACCTGCTGGAGGTAGACCCTATCGCCTACTGGCAGGGCATCGGCTTCCAACTCTTCGCTGCCGGGCTGCTCGCCTGGCTGGCGTGGCTTTATTGGAGGGGTAAATTGCGCCGAAAATCCGGAGAATAATCACTCCATCATTCTTCCTCGTGATGAAATGCTCGCACCAAGGCTTCTTCGCCCTCAAGCGGGGAGCCGTTACTCCGTAATAAAAACCGGGCAAGCTACAAAAAACCCAAAACAAACGGAGAACATCATGTTGATCGTCATGAATATGGAAAATGGCAAGATTATCCGCGATCCTGTGGTGTCAGAAGCCGATTCCTGCACGTTGCCGCCGGTTGCGTATCCTCCTCAGGCGCAACTCTCCCCCCAACCCCGTTTGCAGGAAATCGACATTCCTCTCAGGGCGGCCTGCCCGCCGCCCTCCCTGGGAACTATCGGCGTTTCTCTCTCCGCGTCTGATACTTGAATCCAGGGTTTTTTGCCGGCCAGGATCCTCTCCTGGCCGGTTTTTTTATAGTCTATACGTCCTATCTCCTCGTGCAAACCCCATCAGGGGAGCATCGATCCCTCGCCCCAACGCCAGTGCCTTGAAAAGTTCGCCCATCTCACAGGGCTGAGTCAGCCTTTGCGCCGCTATCGAGGCGCGGGCAGACGCGACACTGCACTCTGTTTCACACCCCTTTATGTGTTCGATCAAACCGCAGTTGAGCAGGAATTGCCCCTGACTCGTATAACCCAGCACATCCAGCCCGGCATCGAACCCCGCTTCGGCCATCGCGGTGAAATCCACTGAACTGGTAATGTCATTCAACCCCGGCCACAGGAAAGGATCTTCATGCGCGCGGTGGCGGTAATGGCACATCAGCGTACCGCGCGTGCGGGAAGGCAAATAATACTCTTCGCGCGGATAGCCGTAGTCGAACAGCAGCATCGCACCGTGGCGCAAACGCGCCGCCCAGTCCGCAATCCAGGCTGCTGCCGCGAGATTGATCTCGGTCACATATTCGCCATCGTCTGATTGACTGGCCGAACGGTCATTCACCTCCACGTCACCGTCCTCTCCCGGCAAGGGCAATCCCTGCGCAGCTTTCAGCACCGCGCCCCGTGCCGGACGATCCGCCCAGCCAAATGCCCCGGCTCCGGAACACACCACACCCCGCTCGAAAAGTTCGCCCCCGCGCCTGACAATGAGATGCGCCGGAATCGCATCCAGCACTTCATTGCCCACGAGTACGCCGGAAAACGTTTCCGGCGGCACATCGAGCCACACCACGCGGGAAAACAGCTTCGGCCCGAGCGCGGCAAGCGTCTGCTGCTGACGCGCGCGCAACTGCGCCGAAAGTTCGAGAATTCCATAAGATTCCGGCAGGCAATCCAGCCGTTCGAGTTCACGCAACAGATCCGCCGCCAGCACGCCGCTGCCTGCGCCCGCCTCGATCACGCAAGGATGGCTCATGCGCATAATCTCCGCCACCTGCGCCGCCAGTGTTTGCCCGAAAAGCGGCGTCAATTCAGGCGCAGTGATGAAATCCCCGCCCTTGCCGAATTTCTGCGCCCCGCTGCCGTAATAGCCGACGGACGGTGCGTACAGGGCCAATTCCATGTAACGATGAAACGTGATCCACCCTCCGGCAGCAGCAATTTCATGTTCAATCAAACTTACAAGCCTGGACGATTGCTCCAGCGCGTCGGCATCGGGAACGGGTAAATCGAGCATGGTTCGGCTACGCCATCGGGGCAGAAATATGGCATTGTAGCCGCGAATACGGCTATTATTGGTCGGTTAAACATATTGCGATATTGCGAAAACTTCTGAAAATGACTGATACGCTTCCAGATCTGACCCGCGCCCTGCTTGCCTTTCGTGACGAACGCAACTGGGCTCAATTCCACGGGTTGAAGCATTTGATGGTGTCGCTTTGCCTGGAAGCAAGCGAAGTGCTGGAGCTGTCGCAATGGAAAAGCGATGCCGAGGTGGATGCCCTGCCCCTCTCCCCGAAAGACCATGAAGCGCTTTCCGACGAATGTGCTGATGTGCTTGCCTATCTGCTGCTGATCGCCGAAAAAGCCCGCATCGATCTCGGTACGGCTCTGCGGCGTAAGCTCGCCAAGAACGCGCTGAAATACCCTGTGGAAAAATCCCACGGGCGGCGCGAAAAGTATTTGCGCCTATGACCCACGCCGAATTCCCGGACTGGCACGGCATTCACAGATTGTTACCCTGCAATTTCCGTTTTTCAGACGACTCATGATTACACCCAAAATCAAAAATTTCCTGTTCTGGTTGCTGCTCGTCGGCGGACTTGTCGC
>JAITMK010000042.1 GCA_031277415.1 Azoarcus sp. | reverse complement strand
TCATTCAGATGGCGCGCAAGCGCCTGCACGCCGTAGCGTTCAGTGGCATGATGCCCGGCGCCGATGTAGGGCACGCCGGATTCCTGTGCCAGATGGGTCGTCTGCTCCGAAATTTCTCCTGAAACGTACAGATCGGCTCCGGCGGCTATGGCCTGTTCAAACAGATCCTGTGCCCCGCCGGAACACCACGCGATGCGCGAAATCAACCGGTCTCCATCGCCCAGCAACAAAGGTACGCGGTCGAGTTTGGCGGCAAGATTGGCCGCGATGTCGCGCGCTCTGAGTCCGGTTTCCTGCGGTATGCCGATCCAGCCCATATCCTGGTCGCCGAAACGGCCCTTACCCTCCCATGCCATGTGCCGCGCAAGCTGCGCGTTGTTACCGAACACGGGATGTCCATCGAGTGGCAAGTGATACGCAAACAGCGAAATATCGTAACCAAGCAATACACCCAGCCGACGGCGGCGGATGCCGGTGATGCGTCCGTCCTCGCTTCGCCAGAAATACCCATGATGCACCAGAAGGGCATCGTAGCCGCCCTCAGCCGCCGCATCGACCAGTGCCTGGCTGGCCGTCACGCCGCACAGCAACCGCCGCACTTCAGCCCGTCCTTCCACTTGCAGTCCGTTTGGACAATAATCGTGCCAGCGCGTGACTTCCAGCAAGTCATCCAGATATTGACGTAATTCATTGAGCCGCATGATTTTCTCCGGTAGTTTCCGCATGTTTTCTTTTTGTCGCAGGCCCCCATTATGCGTCGCTTGTGGTTGATTTTTACGCAGGCGGTCACTATCAGTGTCGCGGCTCTGTTCGTTGTGGCCACCCTCAAACCCGAATGGATGCACGGAGACGGTTCGCCTGTTCCCGCACCGTCAGCGGTCACGATTGTTGAAGCGGCTTCGACTCCGACTCCAATTTTCCCTGCCAGCGTACCCGTCGGCGTTTCCTATGCCAAAGCGGCGCAACGCGCCTTGCCTGCCGTCGTGCACATCTACACCCGGCAGATGGCCCGGATTCCCAATCATCCCTTGAAGAACGACCCGGTATTCCGCCACTTTCTCAGTGCGCCGGAACGCACCGGGCTGGGTTCGGGCGTCATTATCGACACGCAGGGCTTCGTGCTTACCAATAATCATGTGATCGAAAACGCGGACGAAATCGAAGCCGTCCTCAACGACGGGCGCAAATTCAAAGCCCGCCTCATTGGCCGCGACCCGGAAACCGATCTCGCCGTACTCAAGCTCGCCGACGCCAGCTCCCTGCCTGCCATTGCCTTTGCACCCGCAGACAGCTTGTCCGTAGGCGACGTTGTGCTGGCCATCGGCAATCCCTTCGGTATCGGGCAAACGGTGACGATGGGCATCGCCTCGGCGCTGGGCCGCAACCATCTCGGCATCAATACCTTCGAGAATTACATCCAGACGGATGCTGCGATCAATCCCGGCAACTCGGGCGGTGCGCTCGTCGACGGCACGGGACGACTGGTCGGCATCAACACCGCGATTTATTCGTATGCGTCCTCCGACGGCACCCGCAATGCCGACTCTCCTTCCAGTGGCGGACTCGGTATTGGTTTCGCCATTCCCGTCTCGATTGCACGCAAGGTACTCGAACAGATCATCACGAACGGCGAAGTTGTGCGCGGATGGGTCGGCGTCGAAATGCGTGAAATCACCCCGGAACTGGCAAAGCTGCACGACCTGCCCTCCGAGCACGGCATATTGATTTATAGCGTGTTTGGAGGCAGTCCGGCAGACAAGAGCGGCGTCAGGCCCGGCGATCTGCTGCTTGCCGTCGACGACCAGGAAGTTCAGACTCCCCACGAAATGCTCGATCTCGTCGCTTCGCTGCCGCCGGGGCAAGTCGCTACTTTCCGCCTTTTGCGCGGAAACAGGAAAATCGAATTGAAAGTTCCGGTCGGCCGTCGGCCTCCGCCACTGGCAATGCGCTGAAGCGCGGTTCAGCCGTTACCGGGCATCCCGGATTCGGCAGGCGCGGAATCCGGATCCGGTTTCGAGACGACCGCAGCAATGAAAACGCCCGCTTCATATAACAGGCAGACCGGAATCGCCAGCATGATCTGCGATACCACGTCTGGCGGTGTCACGATTGCCGCGACGATGAACGCGCCGACGATCACGTAGGGCCGCGCCTCTCGCAGCTTCTTCACTGATACCACCCCCATTTTGGCCAGCAGGATGACTACGACAGGCACTTCGAACGTCACGCCGAAGGCAAGAAACATCGTCATGACGAAAGACAGGTATTGCTCGATATCCGGCGCCAGTTTCACGCTTTCGGGAGCAAAGCTGGCAATGAAACTGAACGCCATGTTGAATACGAAAAAATAACAGAACGCCATCCCGGCAAAGAAAAGCAGCACGCTTCCCGCAACCAGGGGCAAAATCAGACGGCGCTCATGCGCATAAAGACCCGGCGCGACGAAAGCCCACGCCTGATAAAGGATATAGGGTAGCGCCAGCACAAAGGCCACCAGTATCGTCACCTTGACTGGCACAAAAAACGGGGTCACGACTCCGGTGGCAATCATGTGCGTACCGGACGGCAAGGTGGACATCAACGGGCTGGCAAGGAAATCGTAAATAACCTTTGATCCCGGCCACAGCATCAGGCATAAAAAAAGCACCCCCACGGCAACGACGGAACGCAACAGACGGTTTCGCAACTCGATCAGGTGCGAGATAAAACTCTCCTGTCGGCTAAGAGCCTCTTCCTGTTGCTCGATGCTCATACCGGGTCCGCCATCTTCGCGGTTGAAACAGGCGCATCCGGTTCCGGCCCGGACTGCGATTCCTGCGCGTCATCCTGCGTGCCGACATCGGCGGTCTCGTCGGCACCCTCCGGCAGCACGGCGGCTTCACTCGTTTCGCTTTCGGGCAAACTCAATGCCTGCTGCACATCGGATTGAATCTCTCCCATTTCTTCGCGCACGGACTGCTCCAGCTCTCGCGCTTGCTGCTGAAACTTTTTCAATTCGTCGAACTGCACTTCACGCCGGATGTCGGCTTTCACATCCGAGATATATCGCTGCATCCGCCCGAACAGATGCCCGACCGTGCGCGCCACGCCGGGCAGGCGCTCGGGGCCGACCACCACCAGCAACACGACGGCGATGACGACGAGTTCCGAAAAGCCCAGATCGAACATGTTTCAGGAGTCTGCCATCATCGCTGCCACGCGAGGCGCGCGCAGCGTATCAGGCGGACTTTTCCGAACCATTGACGGCTTTCTCGCGCGCTTCGCCTTCCATGACCATGCCTTCTTGCGCTGTCACCTGGGGTGGCGGCGCCGCGGCAGCATCGCCTTCCTTGATTCCTTCCTTGAAACCGCGCACCGCGCCGCCAAGATCCTGGCCGATATTGCGCAGTTTCTTCGTGCCGAAAACCAGCACGACAATCAACAAAACGACGAGCCAGTGCCAAATGCTAAGTGTACCCATAAAGATTCTCCTTCAAATCTTTGTCACCATCGGACCAACCGGCTCCGGCCCGCCCAGAATGTGCAAATGCAGGTGCGGCACTTCCTGCCCGCCGACCCTGCCTGTGTTGATGATGCAACGAAAACCGTCACCACTGCCATTTTCTGCCGCAAGTTTTTGCGCAACGGACAACATCCGCCCCAATACCGGCTCATCTTCCACGCTCGCATGAGCCAGTGAAGCAATGTGCGCTTTGGGAATCACGAGCACATGCACAGGCCGCAACGGATGAATGTCGTGAAAGGCAAACACCAGATCGTCTTCATAGCACTTTTTGGCAGGAATTTCACCCGCCACGATTTTGCAGAAAATGCACTCACTCATCTCATTTCTCCGTCAGATCGAACGCGGATGCCTTTCATCCCGGCTGCCGTGCCTGTTTTTCCGCGATACCCGACACACCTTCGCGCCGCGCCAGTTCCCGGCGCACATCGTTGATCGACAGGCCGTGGAAGGCAAGCAGCGCCATAACGTGAAAAACCACGTCTGCCGCTTCATAAACAATACCGCCGGGTTGTCCGTCCTTGCTTGCCATGATGAGCTCGGCAGCCTCTTCGCCGATTTTTTTCAGAATCGCATCCGGCCCACGAGCGCAGAGCTTCGCCACATAAGAGCTTTCCGGATCGGCATTGCGCCGCGCGGAAAGCGTGGCGGAAAGCCGGGCGAACACGTCATCGGCAGGATGTGCGCCATCGCTCACTTTTTGGGATTTCCCTGATAAATGTCTTTCGGGTCTTTCAGCACCGGCTCGGCATCTTCCCAGCTCTCGCCGGAGAAGCGCCGGTAAAAACAGCTCTGCCGTCCGGTGTGGCAGGCAATGCCGCCTACCTGTTCGATGGAAAGCAACAGCGCATCGCTATCGCAATCGGTGCGCAAATCGAGCACCTTCTGCACATGGCCCGATTCCTCACCCTTGTGCCAGAATCGCGAGCGGGAGCGCGACCAGTATACGGCCTCGCCCGTTGCGACGGTACGTTCGAGCGCCTCACGGTTCATCCAGGCCAACATCAGCACCTTGCCGCTCGTTGCGTCTTGTGCAATGGCAGGAATCAGTCCGTCAGCGTCCCACCGGAGGGCATCCAGCCAGCCCGCATCCGCGCTCACAAACGAACCTCGATTCCGCGCGCCTGCATGAATTCCTTGGCTTCGCGTACCGTGTATTTGCCGAAATGAAACATGCCCGCCGCCAACACCGCGTCGGCATGCCCGATGCTCACGCCGTCGGCCAGATGTTCGAGCGTGCCCGCCCCGCCGCTGGCAATCACCGGAATGCGCACCGCATCCGCCACGGCGCGGGTCAGCTCGAGGTCGAACCCGATGTTCGTACCATCCCGATCCATGCTGGTGAGCAGGATTTCCCCTGCGCCCAGATTTTCCAGTTGTAGCGCCCATTCCACCACATCCAGCCCCGTGCCCTTGCGTCCGCCATGCGTGAACACCTCCCACTGGCCCGGCGCTTTTTGCTTGGCATCGACGGCCGCCACGATGCACTGATTACCGACCTTGTTGCTGGCTTCCCGGATGAGTTGCGGGTTACTGACCGCCGCCGTGTTGATGCTCACCTTGTCCGCCCCGGCGTTGAGGAGACGGCGCACGTCTTCGAGCGTGCGCACGCCGCCGCCCACGGTCAGCGGAATGAAAACCTGTCCGGCCACCTGTTCGACCACCTGAATAATGATGTCGCGCTCATCCGAACTGGCCGTGATATCGAGAAACGTCAGTTCGTCCGCGCCCTGTTCGTCGTAGCGGCGCGCAATTTCTACCGGATCGCCTGCATCGCGCAAATCGACGAAGTTCGTGCCCTTGACTACTCTTCCGGCGTGTACGTCCAGACAGGGAATGATTCGTTTGGCCAACATCAAAGCTCCTTTTTATTTAGTGAGTTCGTCTGCGCGGGCCTGCGCAGCGGCAAAATCGAGTGTGCCTTCGTAAATTGCGCGTCCGGTAATGGCGGCCACCACACCTTCTTCTTCAATTGCGCACAGGGCTTCGATATCGGACAGATTCGCCACGCCGCCACTGGCAATCACCGGAATCCGCAATGCCTGCGCCAGACGTACTGTCGCTTCGATGTTGACTCCGGAAAGCATGCCGTCGCGTCCGATATCGGTATAGATCACTGCTTCGACGCCGTAATCCTCGAATTTTTTCGCCAGATCGATTGCATCGTGGCCGGTGACCTTCGACCAGCCGTCGACGGCGACCTTGCCGTCGCGCGCATCCAGCCCGACGATGATGTGTCCCGGAAAAGCGCCGCAGGCATCATGCAGCAGACCGGGATGCTTCACGGCCGCTGTGCCGATGATGACATAGCTGATGCCGCTGTCGAGATACTGTTCGATGGTATCCAGATCGCGGATGCCGCCACCGAGCTGCACCGGAATGTCATCACCGACTTCTTCGGTGATGGCGTGGATCGCCTTGCCGTTGACAGGCTTTCCGGCAAAGGCGCCGTTCAGATCGACCAGATGCAGCCGACGCGCGCCCTGTTCGATCCAGTGGCGCGCCATTTTGGCAGGCGCATCCGAAAACACCGTGGCATCATTCATTTCGCCCTGCTTGAGGCGAACGCAATGCCCGTCCTTGAGATCAATAGCAGGAATGAGCAACATATCGGGATATCGTGAGTTATCGCCCTTTTCAGGGCGTCCAATGGATGAAATTCGACAACAGGCGCAAACCCGCGCCTGCACTTTTCTCGGGGTGAAACTGAACCGCGAAAATATTATCCTGCCCTACTGCGCTGGTAAAGCGGATGCCATGGTCTGTCTCGGCAGCCGTCATGGCAAAGTTGGCGGGTTGCACACAATAGCTGTGCACGAAATAAAAACGCTCGCCATCGGGAATCCCTTCCCAGAGCGGATGTGGTTGCCGCCGATATACCTGGTTCCAACCCATGTGCGGCACTTTCAGGCGCACGCCTGCCGCATCGAACATCTCTCCGGAAAAGCGCGCCACGTTGCCCGCAAATACGCCCAGTCCCGGGACATTGCCTTCGTCGCTGTGCCCGAACAGCATTTGCAGGCCGATACAGATACCCAGGAAAGGTTTCGATGCCGCAGCATCCAGCACCGCAGGACGCAGGCCGCGCAAATCGAGTTCACGCATGCAGTCGGGCATCGATCCCTGACCGGGAAACACTACCCGGTCGGCTGCGGCCACCCGCGCCGCATCGGCGGTAACCTCCACCCGGAACGCAGGCGCAACGTGCTCGATGGCCTTGGCAACCGAACGCAGGTTGCCCATGCCATAGTCGATAATTGCTACCGTGCTCATCGTGTGCCCAATTGCCGGATAGGATCAAGACCGCCGTTACGGGAATATTTTCGTTTTGAGCCTTTAGAGAGCGCCCTTTGTCGAAGGCACGACACCCGTTGCGCGTTCATCGCACTCGACAGCCATGCGTAGCGCGCGGCCAAACGCCTTGAAAATGGTTTCGCACTGGTGATGCGCATTGTCGCCGCGCAGATTGTCAACATGCAGCGTTACCCCGGCGTGATTGACGAAACCCTGGAAAAACTCACGCGCGAGATCGACATCGAATCCCCCGACACGTTCGCGGGCAAAATCCACGCAATAGAACAGCCCCGGTCGCCCGGAAAGATCGAGCACCACCCTCGACAGCGATTCATCGAGCGGCACATAGGCGTGACCGTAGCGCCGCAGCCCCTTTTTGTCCCCAAGCACCTTTGAGAACGCCTGCCCGAGCGTGATGCCGATATCTTCGACCGAATGGTGATCGTCGATATGGATATCGCCTTCGCAATGGACATCGATATCGATGCAGCCATGCCGCGCGACCTGATCGAGCATGTGATCGAGAAACGGCACGCCGGTATCGAGTCTGGCCTGTCCGGCGCCATCCAGATCGATGCGCACCGAGATACGGGTCTCGGCAGTATTACGAGTAAGGTTGGCTTGGCGCATGTTCAACGGGCAATAGATGAAACTGTGCGATGATATCATTATCGATTACCTGTTCACCCCTTATTTACGCAGTTTTCGCATGAGCCGCTACTGGAGCGCCGTCACTCACGGATTGACCCCCTACGTTCCGGGTGAACAACCTGCGCTCGACAATCTCGTCAAGCTCAACACCAACGAAAACCCCTACGGGCCTTCCCCCAGGGCGCTCGCCGCCATTCGCGCAGCCACCGGGGACTCGCTACGGCTTTACCCCGATCCGGACGCCAGGGCTCTCAGAAGCGCGCTTGCCGCCCGTTATAAAGTCGATCCGGCGCAAGTCTTCGTTGGCAACGGCTCTGACGAAGTGCTCGCCCTGGCCTTTATCGGCCTGTTGAAGCATGAGCGCCCCTTGTGGATGCCGGACGTCACCTACAGTTTTTATCCGGTCTACTGCGGCCTCTTCGGAATCGAATACCGCCAGATTCCGCTCGATGACGATTTCGCCCTGCGCCCGGAAGATTACTTCCCCCGTGGAGAGGATCGTGCCGGAGCCATCATCTTTCCCAACCCGAACGCCCCGACGGGCCGCCTGCTGCCGCGCGCCGATGTCGAGCGTATCGCGGCCGCCAACCCGGAAGCCGTCGTGCTGGTCGATGAGGCTTACATCGACTTCGCCGACCAGGACGACGCCAGCGCCATCGCGCTCGTCGACCGCTATCCCAACCTGCTGGCCGTTCACACTTTCTCGAAAAGCCGCGCGCTTGCCGGATTGCGGATCGGCTTCGCCATCGGCCATCCCGACCTGATTGCCGGGCTGGAGCGGGTCAAGAACAGCTTCAATTCCTACCCGCTCGACCGTCTGGCGCTTGCTGGCGCGCTGGCTGCGGTGGAGGATGAACCCTGGTTCCAGACAAGCCGCCGCAAGGTCATCGCCACTCGTACCGTGCTCACTGCGCAATTGCAGGCGTTCGGTTTCGACGTCCTGCCCTCGGCGGCCAATTTCGTTTTTGCCCGCCTTCCCGGTTTCGATGCGGCAGAACTCGCCGCCGCCCTGCGCCAGCGCGCCATCATCGTGCGCCACTTCAAAGCACCGAGGACTGCGCAATACCTGCGCATCACCGTCGGCGACGACAACCAGTGCGCGGCGCTGCTCGATGCCTTACGGGACATCCTGGGCACAGGATGAAGAAAAAAGACATCCTTGTTACCGCCATCCTCATCCTCTGCATAGCAGCCAGTTTATTTCTCCGGCATCGTGACAAGGAACCTCCCACGCCAGAGGAAGCCCTCCAGGACGTACTCGCCAGAGTGAACGGTCTGATAGAACTTGACGGGCTTCCCCTGGAAGATGCCATCAAACAGGTTCGTGGCAACGGAAAACTGGTTTTGGTGAGCTTTGAAGATCCGAACTGTGTGCACTGCATCGAACTGGACAAAAAACTGAACCGCCTGGATGACATCACCCTTTACACCTTCCTGATTCCCATCCTGACGGAAGATTCCGCCGCCAAATCCCGCCGCATCTGGTGCGCCCCCGATCCTGCCTCGGCCTGGAACGACTGGATGCTGAAACGCCAGATGCCTTCCGGCGCGGGCGATTGCGACACCTCGGCGCTCGACAGAAACCTTGAACTCGGGGAAAAAATAGGCATATTGGGGGTGCCCTATGTATTTCGGGCAAAATAGCGTATTTTCCGTTCAGCGACAGAAAACACCATAGGGAATATCTGCATTACCCCCTATATCCACCATTTGTCATCCTGCTTGATACCGCAGGATCCACGCGGCGTCTGGATTCTGCGACTTCGCTTCGCTGCGCGCAGAATGACAGGAGGG
>JAITMK010000108.1 GCA_031277415.1 Azoarcus sp. | reverse complement strand
GGTCTGGGTTGAGGGGAAGGTGAAGTTGAGCTTCTCGAAGGACTGCACACTGCCCACGGTCATGCCCGCGTTCAACACATTCAGGGTATTGCCGGTGAAGGCGTCGCCGGCGCCGGCGGTGGTGGTGGAGGAGGTCGCGTATTGTCTGATATCCCCGCCGTAGACGTGGCCATCAACCAATGCATTGCCGCTGATGTTGACGGTATTGTTCGTGGCTGTGACGCGATCACGATTGGTGCCATATTTGGCATACCCGCCGGTGACGTCTTCGGTCACCCACGCATTGCCGCTGATGTTGACGGTGTTGCCTGATGCGATGAGGTTGAGGGTGGGGGCGCTGGTATTGTTCCCGACTTCGGTGGCACTCCCGCCGGTGACGTCGCCGTTCACTGTCGCATTGCTGATGTTGACGGTGTTGCCCCAAGCGGTGGCAGTGCCGGAATTGCTGTTGGCACTCCCGCCGCGGACGACGCCTTCGGTCACATCCGCATTGCTGATGTTGACGATGTTGTTCGATGCTGTGGCGTTGTGGCCCCTGCTTCTGGCAAACCCGCCCCAGACGGCCTCTGTATCTTCGCCTTCTATCACCGCATCGTTGATGTTGACGGTGTTGTTCGATGCTGTGACGTTCATGGAATCGTTTCCGGCATACCCGCCACGGACGCCACGGTAGATGCTGGTGCTGGTTTTGCCGGCCACTGTCGCACCACCGCTGATGTTGACCGTATTGCCCGAAGCAGAGGCGCCATTTGTTGTCACGCTGCCGAAGACGTAGCCTCCAACATCAGCATTGATGTTGACCGTATTGTTATTAGGGTCAAGCACATTGGTAACATCATAGGTATACCAGCCATCCTCGGCCTGGCCCCGTGCGCTATTGCCTGCCACCCCATGAGTCACGGGGGAATCAATATTGATAGTCTGTTCTGCATGAGCGGAAGAAAGCGGAAGCACAGCCAGTCCTAAAGCGATGGCGCAGGCTGTCGCGATGGCAGTACGTTTAAAAGGCGGAAAATGAGTCATGCTCGGAACTCCTTTCTTGTGCTGGAATTAACCCCGTTCCTTGGGGGAACGGGGCTGCAAAACGGAAAGAAAGCCGGAGGCTTCGATAAAACCGCCGCTTTCGTTAAAGCGTCATGAAGAGTGCGAAATGGAGCTTCTTCATGTCAGACTCCTGATTTTTAAGAGAAGCCGTGGAGTACATGCAGCACCGGCGCGTTCGCCTTCCCGGCACGACATGCCGGGAAGGCGAACGGGTGGGTTCCTGTGTTGATCCTCATCAGATCTTTCGACTGAAGATTCGGCTTGTTGGGGGCGTCCGATGCCATCGCGGAATCATCGAAAATGAACGTATTGCGGTTTTCACTGTTAGTAAAAACACGTAGTTTTTATGTGACCGGAATCGTAGTGCGTACTTGATGGCAGCTTTGCTGCATATGTCACGGTGAAATGTTTTCTGGGTGGAAACCTGACTGGCAGGCTTGCTTTTGTCACACCCGGCCATCCAGTAAAGGCATACTCCGGGTGACAGAGCTGTTTTTGGCACAGGCGGGCGACCGGCACGATGCTACGAAAGTACTCAAGGGATTCGGTGGTGCAGGCGTGCTGGAGGTGATCGAGAACGATGCTGGCGGTACATACCGCGCGGTCTACACCGTAAGGTTCGATGAGGCTGTGTTCGTGCTGCATTGCTTTCAGAAGAAGAGCAAGCGTGGTATCGAAACCCCCAAAGAGGACATGGATATTATCCGCGACCGGCTCAAGGTGGCGGAGGTAAAAGCAAAGGAGTTACGAGATGAAAAAGAGCGTCATCAACGGCGTTGAGGTTTGGGAAAGTTCAGGCAACGTGTTTGCCGACCTGGGATTGCCCGATGCGGAAAAGCTCAAGATCAAGTCTGGTTTGGTGATAGAGATCAGGAAAGCCATGCGCCGCCTCGGCCTGACGCAACAGGAGGCTGCACGGCGGATGGGTATCACGCAACCGAAAATATCCGACATGATGCGCGGCAATTTTTCGAATATTTCCGAGCGCAAGCTGATGGATTGCCTGAATCGTCTCGGCTACGACATCGAAATCAAGGTAAAGCCCACTGCCGAGCCGGTTGGACACCTGGTGCTGGCTGTCGTCTGATACAGGAAAAAAGTGGCGGCTGGTGACAGCACTGCTTGTTCTATGGTGCGGACGAAATCCTGGACTACCCGGAGGTAGTTCATGTACTCGGACGAAGAGCGCATCCGGGCGGTTCTGCTCTACGTAAAACCTCAAACCCCTTTCTTGAGGCTCGCGGCAATGAAATCGTCGAGGTCGCCATCGAGCACGGCCTGGGTGTTGCCGACTTCGTAGTTGGTGCGCAGGTCCTTGATCCGCGACTGGTCGAGCACGTAGGAGCGAATCTGATGCCCCCAGCCAATATCGGATTTGCTTTCTTCCAGCTTTTGCTGCTCGGACTGACGTTTGCGCAATTCCAGTTCATAGAGGCGGGCCCGCAACATTTTCATGGCCTCGTCCTTGTTGCGATGCTGTGATCGGTCATTCTGGCACTGCACCACGGTGTTGGTCGGGATGTGAGTGATGCGTACCGCCGAGTCGGTCTTGTTGATGTGCTGGCCGCCCGCACCCGAGGCGCGGTAGGTGTCGATGCGCAAATCTGCGGGATTGACTTCGACTTCGATGGAATCATCGACTTCCGGATAAACGAACACCGAACTGAAACTGGTATGCCGCCTTGCGTTGGAATCGAACGGGGACTTGCGCACCAGCCGATGGATGCCCGTCTCGGTACGCAGATAGCCGTAGGCGTATTCGCCGCTTACCTTGATGGTGCAGTTCTTGATGCCGGCCACATCCCCTTCGCTCTCTTCGAGCAGTTCGACGGTGAAGCCTTTTTTCTCCGCGTAGCGCAGGTACATGCGCTCCAGCATCGAGGCCCAATCCTGCGCTTCGGTTCCGCCCGCACCGGACTGGATTTCGACGAAGCAATTGGCCGGGTCCATCGGATGAGCGAACATGCGCCGGAATTCGAGTCCTTCGATGGTCTCCGCAAGAGATTGCAGATCGCTCTCAACGGCTTCAAAGGTGTCATCGTCGTCTTCGGCCTGGGCGAGATCGAACAATTCCTTGAGATTGCGCGCATCGCGGCCAGCCGTTCCGAGGGTCTCTACAACATCTTCAAGCTGGCGCTTTTCGCGGCCCAGTTCCTGCGCGCGCGCGGTATCGCTCCAAACGGCAGGGTCTTCCAGGGCAAGGTTGATTTCTTCCAGCCGGGTCACTTTGACTTCGTAGTCAAAGATACCTCCGTAACTCGCGCGCGCGCGCGGCGAGATCGTTGATGCGTTCGGCGATGGCATTCTGGCGTTCTGCTTCCATGGGGGTGCTCTTGCGTATCGGAAAAGTTGCGTAGTATAGCGGTGAACCGCCGGACAGCCACCGGAAGGATTTCAGGATGAGCTCACAAAGAAAATTGCTCCCGGACGATACTGAAGCCCAGGCGCGCCGCACTGCGATGCGCAAGCGCGCGCTGGCCGCGCGGGAAACCACACCCATCGAACGCCGCGCCGTGTGGGAGGCGGCCATCATGAATCATCTCGATTCGTTGATTGCTCAACTTGCGCCGCGTGTATTGGCCTTTTGCTGGCCGTATCGCGCGGAGGCGGATTGCCGCGAATGGGTAGAACGCTGGCTTGGCAAAGACACAAACCATATCGCGGCTTTGCCAGTGGTCGTGGAGCAGAACGCTCCACTCATTTTCCGACGCTGGCAACCGAGAATGAAAATGGCATTCGACATTCACGACATCCCGTTTCCAGAGCACGGGGAAGAAGTTATGCCGGATGTGGCGCTCGTGCCGCTCACTGCGTTTGATGCGCGCGGATATCGACTCGGCTATGGCGGCGGCTATTTCGACCGCACGCTGGCCGCGATGCGGATGGTCACGGTAGGCATCGGTTTCGAGCTTGGCCGCGAAAACGATGTTCTGCCGCAAGCCCACGACCGTGCAATGCACTGGCTGGTAACGGAAGCCGGAGTTTTTCCCGCCGCGCGCAGTTGACCCCGGTCTTCCCCTTAGGAACATCTGCATTACCTTACCTCCAAGCCTGTCATCCTGCTTGATACCGCAGGATCCATGCTGCGTCTGGATTCTGCGACTTCGCTTCGCGTTGCGCTGCAATGACGGTTTTGCAGAGTTCCCTTGGTAATTACTCCACCTCAAACGTGCTGGAAGAAAATTCCGCGTAATAACGTCCTGAAGCCGCAGTAAATCTCAACACACAATAATCCGGATCCGTTACCCCCTCGCTGTAATAGAGCGTGTCGCCTTCTTGCCAGATCATTTCCTTCGTCGCCGCGTCCTCACACACCTCCATATGGCCTTGCAGCATTACGCCACGAAAAGCGTCGCGGTCGAAAAAATAGATACTCGCCTTTGGATTGGCGCGAAATTGCGCCACGCGCATGCTGGACGTGTTGGTGGTGAACCAGAAGGTTTTGATGCCGTCACGCTTGCGCGGCTCCAGCATGGCCTTGATATTGGGAAAGCCATCCTGTCCGACGGAACCAATGATCGACACATTCCGGCAATCGATAAACTCACCGATCATTTCAGGCGTTACCTGCATTTCACGTTTCTCCTTTACTCTCGGGCGAGCCGCCCGTTGTTGGCGGCGCCTCTGAAGCGGCGCTGCTTTTCTTCCTCAGCTTCCACTCGGTTTTCTTCCAGCAGCCTCCTTTGAGCCACGCGGAAAACCCCTGCTTCAACCAGCGAATGAGGATATTTGCAAGCCAGAGCGTCCAGGCCAGCATGAGCGCGCGGTATACCCAGATTGGCACGCTGTAGGCCGTAACGACGGGCAGTGTTGGATCGCTCCTGTCTGCAAACCAGGCCAAAATGTTGCCGCTGGAACCATAACCACGAATGCCCATGTCGGGCACGCCAAGCAGCCCGTCCGAAACACTGCCGATGAGTCCGGCCAGCATTACGAAGGTCAGCACGGCGACACCCAGTTGCATCGCGTTGAACCTGTCCGCCGACCATGCCGCGCAGGACTCGCTTTTCACGCGCCAGCCGATGACGATCAGCCAGAGCGCAATGATGAGCAACGTCATCCACGAGAAGGTGGAAAAGCCCAGTACAAGCAGGAACCATTGCCAGCATTTGAGCGAAGAAATACCGCTCTTCGCCAGCAGGAAGGCAAGGAGGAGCGCCACAAGCAGTTCGCCCCAGTAGAGCACTGCCGGGCCGACTGCCGGGCCGCTCGTCTTGAGGATCCAGCGATTTTCACCGAGAACGCTACGCACATCGATATTGGCAGACGGCAGCCCAAGATCAAAGGCCGGACTGGACGTGACAAAGCCGACATCCCCCTGACTGCGCAGTTGAAGCGTGTAGGTCTGCGCCCCCGGCGAGACGGGCAAACTCAGCGTGTAGACCCGCTCCTCCGGCGAATCGGGCTTGCTCAAGAGGTTTTCTTTCGGTTGCAGGTTGAGAGGCACACCGTTGCGCCGCACTTCGAGCATTTCCAGTTCCGGCGGCAGGGTAATCAGATGTTCGCCTCCCTGGCTCGCCCGAAGACTGAATTCCAGCGAAACGGTGCTGGCATGCTGGCCGACGCGATTCTCCAGTTGCACACGATCGATAGCGTGGGTTTCTCCCTCGGTCTTGGAAGGCTGCGTCAGGGTGAGCGTGAGTTTTTCGCCGGGCAGGGGATAAAATTCAAACACCACGCCTTCCCCGGCACTGGAGAGCATTACCGGCTCACTTTGAACAGTATTGCGCCATGCAAGCGCCTGTTTCAGTTCTTTCCCGCCATCGGAAAGAACCACCGGCACGCCGTCCAATTCCAGATGCCAGGTGGGATTCACTGTGACGCGCCAGACTTCCGCATGCTCCGCCAGAGACGGAGCGCGCAGCTCGATGACTTTTTTCGCCTGATCCAGCCGGGCCGTCCAACCGACCGAACTGGTTTCGGTTGCAAAAACAGCCAGGGCACGACCATCCTGAACCTTGATTTCGGCAGTGGTGACGTGTTCGCCGAACAACAGCGGCACAGGAAAGGTAAAGCCGCCCTCTCCCGGCGCAATGCGCGTCACCTCGGTGCGGATATTCCAGTCGAGATCGAAAACAAGGTTGCGCTGCACGCGCACGAAAGGCGGAAACTGCTGCGCCGACGAAGACGAGGCCGCGCTTTCCCCGCTTCCTCGATCATTGGGAGAGGCAAGTGTAACCACACGGGAGAAATTGAGCGTCTCGCCCAGAATACGCCCCTCGTCGATACCATCGACCTGCCAATGCGTGCTGCCGAACTCAACCTGTGCCGGACGAACCGGGAAACTGAGCGAAGCAGTGTCATCGTTGAACGTATAGTCGAGCTGAACATGATGCGTGCCGCGCGTCAGGGCAACGTAGCGTGCCCCATTGACGCGCAAAACCGGCCATGCCTGACCGTTGACACGCGCCCCGCGCAAAGTCGCCTTCTCATCCGGTTCGGGCAACGCCAGCGAAGTTGGCGCTTCGACGTGCGCTGCAAGCACTACTTTCAATTGAGAGGCATCGGCATCGATGCGAACCTTCGGCACATCGGCGCAAGCAGGCGCGCACTCAGGCGCTTCGAGCAGGCGAGTTTTCAATTCCTCCAGCAATTCATCGGATGGAATCGCGCCGCCACCGGATTGAGCATTAGCAGACGAGGAGAAACCCGATCCGACAGCGACAAAACCGCACAGCACCATTGCCGCAACGGCAGAAGCTTTTCCCGCACGGGGCTTACCACACGATGCCCGCGCACCCATGCAGGGGAAGGCCATACGGATCGAACGCCAGATGAGCCAGCCCAACAGCGCAACGCTCAGCAGGCGCAACAACCGGGTCAGCCAGGGCGGGCTGACCAGCAGGCGCACGCTTTGCTCCTGGGTGACAGGCCCGGACCAACGCAATTGGTAGTGATGCCCCAGCTTCCAGGCCGGTTCGCCTTCGCCGGTCTGCGTGACGGTAGATTGCGCATAACGCTGGCGGAGATCAGGCGCATAGCCGGGCTTGGCGCTACTCCCCGCCAGAGAGGCAATGGATTTTGAGACGCGCGCCCTGGCGGGAGGCGGAGGAACCGCCTCTGCCTTCTGAACCTCCAACGGATATTGCTCCTCCATCGGAGACACCGGAGACACCGGAAACTGATCCTCCGGTGCCTCTGCGGCAACCATGCGATCATCATCGTCGAATGAGGCAAACAGTCTTTCCAACAGGCCAACGGGTGCAACCCAGTCCGCTGTATCCTCTTCGAGTTGCGGATAAAGCGCGGTGCGAATCTGCATCGAGGCAAATACAACCGCCACGCCGACAAAAAACAGCAGGGCAACGCGTTTACCGGTAAGCAGCACCTTGTTCAAGCGCCCCTCCGGCACGGCCCGGCACAGCAGGCCCAGGATGACGACAACAGCGAAGGAATACATCGGCGCAAAAGGCTCGTGCATCGCCAGCACCAGATACAACACGGCGGCAACCCCGCCTGCCGCGCCCAACAGCCGCCAGGCCAGCAGCGCAAAGAAGGCAGCGAGGAAAATGTTCTGAATCGTCCAGCGTTCCATCCATACATTGCCCGAAACGCTGTCCACGCCCGGCGCGGCAATCAACCGATAGCCGTAAGGCACATGCAGGGTGGCATCGACGCTGTCGAATGAATGCTGCCAGCCCGTGACCGGAATGCGGTCGGACGCTCCCGCCGCCAGACGCACGCCCGCATTGAGCGTGACATCCACCTGATGCCACTCCACGCCGGTCAGCTTTTTGTCCGCGCCATCCGTCACCAGCAGCGCCGCCGATAAATCATCGGATGCGTTCAGGGCATGTGCCGCGAGGCTGTCGGCGCGTTTCAGCGTGTAAGGCAAAGCCACATCGAACCGCCAGCCCTGGCGCATGGTTCCCTCGATGCGATCCCGCGCGAAGAATCCTTCGCCCGAAAAATCCAGCCACATATCGCGTTTCAACGTCAGCCGCTGACCTTCACGTTCGTTCTGTCCGCGAGAACGTTCCTCGATCTGAAAACGCGCTCCGGGGTTCACTACAAAAGCGGGCAATGACAACCAGTCTGCCGAAACCCCCGCCTGCCGGGGATCGACGCTGAGTATGTTATCGCCGTGAGAAACCACTGTCGTTCGCTGGACAGGGGCAGCCTCGTAACTCCAGACCTCCTGCGGGCGTTCCGGGGAGAAAACAGGCTCGACATCATTCAGCGGTTGATCGAGCCGCGCCTCGATCTCGATCGTCGTCTGCCCCGGCATCACCTGCACCTGCAAGCGTCCGTCCGTGTCCAGCCGCGCGGCCCAGGGGGAAGTGATGCGTATCGGCACAAAATGCGCGGGCAAAATATCCGGCAAACTCCACTCCCGCGCCTTGCCTGAAACCTTGAGGCGCACCCGCGTCGTGAGCCGCGCCGGAATGCCGTCGGTAAGCTTGCGAAGCACCTGCACATCGAGACTGTCCCCTTCCCGTTCGGATGTGTCCTCCTGCATACCCAGCGTCAACGCCCCGCCGTGACGCTCCAGCGGCAGCACGGACTTGCCGTCGATCACAAGCGAAATCAACGCCACGTTCTCGGGAATATTAATCGTCTGTGGCCGCTCCACCCACGGAATCCAGCCGCTGACCGAGTACCGCCCCTTCTTCAGCCACACGACCGGCGCGCCATCACGCGGCAACACCGGATGCGCCCGGCCATCGACCGTAACCTGCTGCGGCCAGTATCGGCGGTCACCGGGCAAAGGCACGGCGCTTTCATGCTGCAACTCCCAACTCTGGGAGAACTTCATGCCTGAACCCTGCTTCGAGACTTCCAGCTTCAATTCCCCCGGCCAGGCGCAAAAGGCGAGATCACGCCTGCCCGCCACCTCCGGGCAAAGCCAGGCTTCCTGACCGTGCAGCACCCAACCTTTCCATTGCTTCAGGATGTCCGGAATATCACTGCCACCATCGGTTGCCGCCAGCGCGCCACCTTCAAATGAAACCAGCGCCGCCGCTTGCAGCAAACACACGATCAGGCCCGTTTTCCACCAGGAACGACTTTTCATCATCTTGCTCCGCCCGGTTTATGATCAGAGTCACAGAAATAGAACTATATCAAGATTGAACGACACTTCGTTCATGAAATAATATGCCGTTAAATTAATGCGATACCCGTGTCAACCGTAGGGGCGACCTGTGGTCGCCCCTACACCCGGCAATTGGGGTGGGGTTTTGCAGAGAATCCTTAACAAGGGAATGACGGGGAAACGTCGAACATGCACGATCCCGTAGGGGCGAATAATTATTCGCCCTTGCCGCAGCATTGCCGATGGGCGAATAATTATTCGCCCCTACAACACGTCTGGATCCACTTTAAGCAAAAACGCTCTAAAATCTTGGCGCAATGAGTATTGAACACCCTGCATCTTCTTCCCATTCCGCCCCCTACGGCTCGCCGCAAAACCCTTGGCGGCAACCGGACGGCAGCGTGATTTCCTGTACCGAAAAATTGAAAGTAATGCAGGAAAACATGGAAGAACTGCGCCAGTGCGCACTGGACGCGCTGGAAGACGCCGTGCTGATGGGCTGCGACGAAGCCCAGGTTAAGGAAGCTTTCCAGGCCGTCATTACGGCGCTGAATTCCGGCTACGCGCCGGCTCCCGAACCCGCCCCGAAGTAACTGAAGACGCCGATTTACTGCGGCTGTTCCTGCGCTTGCCCGTCCGGCTGCGGAACCAGGTCGATCAACATGATTTCCGGGCGACCGCTCGTCCGTATTCTCGGCCCCCATGCCCCGGCGCCGGAAGACACCCAATAGTGCGTCTGGCCGCGCCTGTAATAGCCATAGGCGTTTTCAAAAAAGAACGGCACGACGAAATTGAGGGGAAAAAACTGTCCGTTGTGCGAATGGCCGGACAATTGCAGAAAAACGCCCGCTTTTTCCGCGCCTTCCAGATCGCTCGGTTGATGATCGAGCAGTATTTTCAACGCGCCTTTATCTGCCTCGGGAACGTTCTCGATGACTTTCTGCACGGATTTTCGTCCAGCACGACGATCTCTGCGGCCAATGAGCAGGATTTTTTCATCCGGCTCCTTACCGAGCACTTCCCATTGGTCAATGAGCGTGCGGATGCCGATCTGGTTCAACAATGCCTTATTTTGGGCGTCCTTGTCTTTTAAATATTCGTGATTCCCCATCACGCCCCACACACCGAGCCGGGGCTTGAGCCGTTGCAGCACGGCAGCCGCAGCCTGCGCGTCAGAGGGATCGAAATCGGTCTCCAGAATATCCCCCAGGAACAACACGATGTCGGGCGAAAGCGGCTCGATGCGATCAACCACGCTGGAAAGAAAACCGGCCGAAGCAAGGCGGCCAAGATGCAGGTCGGAGAGCGCAACGATTCGTAGCGGCGCAGTTCCGGCAGGCACGGACAGTCTTTCCTCACGCACTACCGGATACTGCATATTAATCCAGCCGGCGATACATATCACCAGAGCCGTCACGGTAATCCCCGCGCAACTCCGATGACGCCAGCGCGCCAGATCCTCTTTCGCAACAACAAACCAGCGAAAGCGCCGGTTGAAGAGGCGGAAAACGTTGAACAGCACCCACGCAAGCAAAGCGTGATACACGAATGCGAACCAGAAATGCCCCGCAAACAGCACCCCTTTGACCCAGAAAGTATTTCCGCTTATTTCACGCGCTACGAAGTAGGCCAGCGACAACGCAACGGCAAGCAGGCTGAATCCAATCCGAACTCCTCGCGAAACCCCGGGTCCACGCAAGGAAAAGTAAATCCAGGCAATGAGTACAACATTGAAAACGACGTAAAGCCCTTTGACAATGGAAAAGAGAGTGGGAAAGCTGGACATGCGGGCGCTATGAAAACAAAACGGGCATGATGGTAACTTGCGCCTCTTGCCAGGTCATCAAATAATTTTGCTTTTCGTTCTGTTGTTTCACCCGCGATTCGCTTCGCTCCCACTTCGATGCCGCACACTTCCGATTCCTGCAATCCTATCCGCCCCATCCTCAAGAACGCCTGGCCGGTGCTGGTGGCGCAACTCGTCTCTGTCGGCATGATGGTGGCCGACACGGTGATCATCGGACGTCATTCCACACA
Source organism: Azoarcus sp. (assembly GCA_031277415.1). Taxonomy (GTDB): domain Bacteria; phylum Pseudomonadota; class Gammaproteobacteria; order Burkholderiales; family Rhodocyclaceae; genus WRNU01. Next base: position 9,273 of record JAITMK010000108.1, on the reverse strand, counting down.
ACATCTGGCGGCCGTCACGGTCGCCTCCGGGCTTTACGCCACGCTGGCGCTGAGTTTGGGCGGGGTGTTACAAGCGCTCGTCCCCATCGTCGGCCAGCATTTCGGCGCCGGAGAACGGGAGCGGATCTGTTCGAGCGTGCGCCAGGGGTTATGGCTTGCGGGGTTCCTTTCGCTGCTGGGCATGGCTTTGCTCATCAATCCCCGCTGGCTGCTCGCCCTCGCGCTCCTCGACCCGGATGTCGAAAACATTGCCGTCGACTACATGCGCCTGCTCACCCTGGCACTGCCCGCCGTGCTGGGGTTTCGCGCCTTTCACGCCACGGCAACCGCGCTGGGGCAGCCGCGTCCGCTGATGCTCATCGCCTTTCTCGAAACGCTCGGTCATGCCGTGCTGGCCTGGTGTCTCGTCGGCGGTCATCTCAGTCTGCCCGCGCTGGGCGCAATGGGCGCGGGATTATCACAGATCATCGTCAGTTGGATCAGTCTCGGGCTGTGTCTCTGGCTGCTGAAAAACAATCCGCGCTTCACCCCTTTCCAGATATTCGCCTGCTGGGAAACCCCGCGCTGGCAGGCCCAAAAGAGGCTGTTGCGCCTCGGCGCCCCGATCGGCTTCTCGTTTCTGGTGGAAATCAGTTCCTTCACCCTGATGGCGTTCTTCATCGCCCGGCTGGGAACTGAAACGGTCAGCGGCCACCGCATTGCCGCCACTCTTTCCGCCTTCGTCTACATGCTGCCGCTGTCAGTGGGAATCGCTACCGCCGCCCAGGTAGCGCATTCGGTCGGCGCGCGCAAAGAGGCGCTGGCGCGCAGCTATGCCTTTGCCGGACTGAAAATTGCCTGCACTTCCTCAATCATTCTCGCCGCCGCGCTGCTATGGCTGCGCACCCCCATCGCCGAACTCGCCACCAAAGACCCGAAAGTCGCTGAAGTCGCCGCAGCCCTTGCCTTCTACATTGTGCTCTACCAATTTTTCGATGCCATACAGACTGTCGCCTGCTTTGCATTGCGCGCCTACAAGATCAGTTTCGTGCCGCTGCTGATCCACCTCGGCTGTTTCTGGGGGCTTGGCCTGGGCCTCGGCTACTGGCTCGCCTTTCTTGCCCCCACGCCACAAGGCGCCGCCGGTTTCTGGCAAGCCGCCGTGGTAGCCACCGTTACCGCCTCCCTGCTTTTCGGCGGGTTGCTCCGGTGGGTGACAAACCAGCGGTCCCGGACGGAACGGGAACATTCTGGCAAATGACTCCTACGCAATAAGCCGCTTGGTGTGTTGTAGGGGCGAATAATTATTCGCCCCTACGGTCTTTGGGAACCGTTTGCTGCCTGGATGACCGCGACGTGTTGCCCTGGCGCCTGCACCACCCCCCACAAAAAAAATTTCACTTTTTGACATAACATGTCTCGACATATTATGTCAGTGTTGCTATAGTCACCGTGCACCATCTCTGCAAACCCTTTTTCATGAGAGGAAGCAACATGCAATCCTTACAAAAACGGCTCGAAGGTCTGGATGTTTTGCTCGAAGCGCGGCTTCCCGGAGTGCCTGTCAGCTTGCAGCCGATCCCCGGGGAAGTCCCTGTCGTGCAGGTGGTGATCGGTGGGCGCGAGGAACTTCCGATCTACATTACCGCTTCGCCCGATCAGATCCTGTGTATCTGCTATCTATGGCGGGATACGGAAATTCGTCCCGAAAAGCGGCTGGAATTGCTTGAATTGATGCTGGATTTAAGCCCGGCGATTCCGCTTTCCTCATTCGGCCGTGTGGAAGGCCGCCATGTGTTGTTCGGCGCACTGTCCAGCAATTCCAGCCGCGATGCCATCGTGGACGACATTGTGGCGCTGAGCGACAACGCGCTCGATGCGCTGGAAGCGCTGGCGGAATACCTGAAATGAAAAAAACGTCGTGAATACACGGACAACCCCGACCATGCCCTTGTCTGACCGGAAAAACTCAACCGGGGTCGATCTCTCGGACGCGGCAGGTGCAATTGACCATTCGATGAATGGACTATGAAAGGAGCATCATCATGAGCGTGATTGGAAAAATCGCAACCCTCATCAAGGGAAGCGCCCGCGAGTTGGGCGAAAGCATTGTCGACGCCAACGGCGTGCGTATCTACGAACAGGAAATCCGCGACGCGCACGACGCTATCACCAAGGCGAAAACAGATTTGACGGGCGTCATGGCGAAGGAAATGCAAAGCGCGCGGGAAATCGAACGGGCACGCTCGGAAATCGCGCGGCTGGAGAATCTGGCAATCGAAGCCTTGGAGAAGAACAAGGAAGATCTGGCCATAGAGGTGGCGGACAAGGTTGCGGAACAAGAGTCCGAACTGGAAAAGCAAACGCGGCTGCATGCCGAATACGCGTTACAGGCCAACCGGCTGAAGGATCTCATCAAGGTTTCCGAGGCCCGGATCCGCGAGCATGAGCGCGAAGTGCAGATGGCGAAGACCACGGAGAGCGTCTACAAGGCGACACAGACGATTTCGGAGAGCATCGGCTCAAGCGGCTCGAAGCTGATGAGCGCCAAGGAATCGCTGGAGCGCATCAAGAAGCGCCATGAGGATCTGGCAGACCGGATGAACGCCGCCGATGCGCTGGACAAGGAATTCGGCACGAAGGCGCTGGAGGCCAAACTGGCGGAAGCGGGTATCGGCGAAGATGCTCAGCGGAAGACGAAAGTGATGGAACGTATCCGCGCCCGTGCGGCAGCAGAAAAAACATGACTCAGCGCAAACCTGCACGCTGGCGGAGCTCGGATGCGGCCCTGCGCGCAGTGCAGGTAGCGTTCGATGTCGAAGCCACCGTGCTGGAGGCGGTACGTCAGGCCGCGTTCGAAAACAACCTCTCGAACTCCGACCAGATCCGCAGCTTCCTGGGGCTGGCGGTCAACCGCGGCCCCATGCGGCCCCGGCTGACCGTCACCCTGGCGCCGGAAGACTACGAAACACTGGCGAAACGCTACGGGCTCCCCGCCGAAGACCGCCTGGCGATCAAGGAACACGTTACGCAGGAGTTGATCGATTTTGCCAGGAAACACAGCAGTGCATAAGCAAGCTACTATTCGCAGATTTTTCCGTTGAGGAAAAGGAACCGGCATGAGCTTCTTTAACGTCATCCTGAGTTACCCGACCATCATCTACACGATCCTTCTTTGCGTGGGGCTGGTGTATTGGTTGGTCGCCATCATCGGTCTCGTGGATTTCGAGAGTGCCGGACCGGATCTGGATGTCGACTTCGATGCGGATCTGGATATCGACCTCGAACCGGATCTGGAACTCCATCTCGAAGCGGAAACGCCGGGATCCGACATTGACGCGGGCAATGCACCGGCATCGGTGAGTACGCTGGCCGCCAAGCTCGTCGCGCTCGGTTTGAGCGGCGTACCGTTTTCGGTGGTGATCAGCCTGCTCACGCTGTTTTCCTGGGTCATCAGCAGCATCGTGACGATCTGGGTACTTGGCTTTTTCCCCCCGGATGGCCTGTCGCGTTTCGTCTTCGCCTCCGCAGTGCTCGTCGGCGCATTCGCGTTTGCCATTCCCGCCACGGCAATCTGCGTGCGCCCGATGCGTCGGCTTTTCGTCAAACACTCAGCCATTTCCAACGCTTCCCTGGTCGGTCAGGAATGTGTGGTGCTGACCGGCACCGTCGATGAAAAATTCGGACGCGCCGAGGTACTGGCACGCGGTGCGGGGTATCACATCCATGTCGTGGCGGATACGCCCAACAACCTGAAGCGCGGCGATACGGCCTTCATCATGGATTACGATGAGGCTACCGAGATTTACCGCATTGCAGAAAGGAATTCGTATTGAAGACAGCAGTTTTCCGCTGCGGTTGCGAAAAACCGTCGTTTTAAGCAGTTTTTTACTCGTTTCAGTTTTTCCCCCATTCATTTGAAAAGGAAATGAAATGGAATCCAGCCTGACTGTTGTTCTCGTTGCAGTTGGCATCATCGTCCTCGGCATGATCGCGTTTTTCTTGAAGTTCTATCGCAAGGTAGAGCAAGGATATGCCATGATCATCAATACGACCCGGAGCGAGCCGTGGGTAACCTTCACCGGGGGCGTGGTGTATCCGTTCATCCACAAGGCAGAGATGATGGACATCTCCCGCAAGAGCATCGAAATCGTGCTAACCGGTGGTGAAGGTCTGATCTGCCAGGACAACATCCGGGCCAACATCAAGGTGACTTTCTTCGTGCAGGTCTTCAAGACCGTCGACTGCGTGCTGCGGGTAGCGCAGGGTGTCGGCTGCGCGCGTGCCTCCAGCAAACAGACGCTGGAAGAACTGTTTTCCGCCAAGTTCTCGGAAGCCCTGAAAACCGTCGGCAGATCGATGGATTTCGTCGACCTCTACCAGGAGCGCGACAGATTCCGTGACGAAATCAAGTGCCAGATCGGTTGTGATCTTTCCGGCTACGAGTTGGTCGATGTCGCCATCGACTACCTGGAGCAGACGAAGATCGAAGATCTCAACAGGGAAAACATCCTCGATGCGCAGGGGATCAAGAAGATCATCGAACTCACGACGCGGGAAAGGGTGCGCGCCAACGAATACGAGCGCGACGCAGAAGCGCAGATCAAGAAAAAGAATGTCGAAACGCGTCAGGCGATTCTTGATCTCGAGCGTCAACAGGCCGCAGCCGAAATCGAGCAGCAGCGCGAAATCGCCTTGATGAAGGCCCGCGAGGAGGCCGGGGCCAGCATTTAAGCAGTTTTTTCACTCGTTTCAGTTTTTTACCCATTTATTTGAAAAGGAAAATGAAATGGAATCCAGTCTGACCATTGTGCTCGTTGCAGTTGGCATCATCGTCTTCTTCATTTTCGGCATATTCGCGCTTTTCTCGAAGTTCTATCGCAAGGTGGAACAGGGATATGCCATGATCATCAACACAACCCGGAAAGATCCGGATGTAACCTTCACCGGGGGCATGGTGTATCCGATCATCCACAAGGCAGAGATGATGGACATTTCCCGCAAGACCATCGAAATCGCGCGAATCGGTAATGAAGGTCTGATCTGCCAGGACAACATTCGGGCCGACATCAAGGTAACCTTCTTCGTGCAGGTCAACAAGACCGAAGAGAACGTGCTGCGGGTAGCGCAGGGTATCGGCTGCGCGCGCGCCTCCAACAAACAAACACTGGAAGAACTGTTCTCCGCCAAGTTCTCGGAAGCCCTGAAAACCGTCGGCAGGTCGCTGGATTTCGTCGACCTCTACCAGGAGCGCGACAAATTCCGCGACGAAATCAAGCGCCAGATCGGAACCGATCTTTCCGGCTACGAGTTGGTCGATGCTGCCATCGATTACCTGGAGCAGACGAAGATCGAAGATCTCAACAAGGGAAACATCCTCGATGTGCAGGGGATCAAGAAGATCACCGAACTCACGGCACAGGAGAGCGTGCGCACCAACGAACTCAATCGCAACAAAGAGGCACTGATCAAGAAAAAGGATGTCGAAACGCGTCAGGCAATTGTCGAGCTCGAGCGTCAACAGGCCGAAGCCGAACTCAGGCAGAAGCGCGAAATCGCTTCAACGAAGGCCCGCGAGGAGTCCGAAGCCAGCCGCGTCGAATCCGAGGAGTATGCCAAGGCAGAAGAGGCGCGCCTGAGAGCCGATCAGCGCATTGCCGTGGAAATGGAAAACGCCACCCGTGAGAAGGAAGTGGCGGAAAACAACCGCAAGCGCGTTGTAGGGGTGGAAGAGGAAAAGGTCACCCGCGCCCGGCAACTGGAAATCGTCGACCGCGAGAAGGAAGTCTCCCTGCAAGTGATCGACAAGGATCGCGCGATAGAAGTCCAGAAAAAGGCGATTGCCGATGTGATCCGCGAGCGCGTCATCGTCGAGCGCACGGTGGCCGAGCAGGAAGAGGCGATCAAGGAAGTGCGCCTCGTCGCGGAAGCCGACCGGATCAAGAAATCCGTCATCGTCACCGCCGAAGGCACGGCGGAAGAGAAACTCATCAAGGACATCAAGGAAGCCGAAGCCTCCGAGCGCCGCGCCCACTTCAAGGCCGCCGAGGAACTGACGCTGGCCGAAGCCAAGTTGAAGGTTGCCGAAAAGGCGGCGGAAGCGAAAAAGCGCGAAGCCGAAGGGATGGAAGCCATTGCCGCCGCGCCGGGTCTTGCCGAAGCCAAGGTCATGTTGATTACAGCAGACGCCGTGGAAAAGCAGGGCATGGTCGATGCCAAGGTGAAAATCGCCGATGCCGACGCGACGGAAAAATTCGGCAGGGCGCAGGTGAACGTGCGCGCTGCAGAGGCGCAGGCCATCGTCAGCATTGGACAGGCCGAAGCTGAAGCCACGGAGAAGCAGGGCATGGCCGAAGCCAAGGTGAAGATCGCCGATGCCGAAGCCAAGGAAAGACATGGCATGGTCGAAGTAAACGTGCGCGCTGCAGAGGCGCAAGCCATTGCCAGCGTAGGCCAGGCCGAAGCGGACGCCAAAGAGGTGCGGGGCATGGCCGAAGCCAAGGTAAAGATTGCCGATGCCGACGCTACGGAAAAACAGGGCATGGCACAGGTAAACGTGCGCGCTGCAGAGGCACAAGCCATCGCCAGCGTAGGCCAGGCCGAAGCGGATGTCATCGCGCTTCGGTTCACCGCAGAAGCCAAGGGATTGAAGGAAAAATTCGATGCGATGAAGGCCATGAGCACCGAAACCCGCGCCCACGAAGAATTCCGCATGCAACTCGAACGCACCCATGCCGAGACCTTGAAAGCCATCGAGGCGCAAAGCAGCATCGCCCGCGAACAGGCGGAAGTGCTCGGTGCGGCGATGGGCAACGCCAACATCGACATCGTGGGCGGTGAAGGCGAATACTTCGAGCGTTTCGTGAATGCCCTGGCGATTGGCAAGGGTATCGACGGTGCCATCACCAAGAGCAACACGTTGAGAGTCGGCTTGCGCGACAGCCTGAGCGGAAAGCGCGATCTGGTGGAAGATCTCAAGGATTTGCTGGGAGCATTGGGCAACGCATCCGGCAACGTACAAAACCTCTCCATTGCCGCGCTGGTCAACAAGGTGGCACAGGAAGGCAGCACCGAACAGAGGGCGGCGCTGAAAACGTTGATGGATGAATTCGGGAAAAAATAAAGGAAATGCCGCCCCGATTGCGGGGCGGTGTACCTCCTTTTTTCGGCGGAACCTTTTAGGGAATGCTGATTTGTCTCAGTGACCATTTTTCCCCAGCAATGCCTCCTGTCTTTCCCCTCTCCCCTGCCCCTCTCCCGCAAGCGGGAGAGGGAAGTGTGATCCGATTCAATTCAGAACCCGGAAATTCATGCCATGCCCAACCTTCCCGAAACCGACACTACCGAATCTCTCGTTGCCGAAAGCGGCAGTTATGAGCTCCTGAAAAAACGCCTCGCGGATCGGGGCGTCCGGCTGCTTCAAAAAACGCTGGCACTCAATGAGGCGCGGATTGCCGAATTTGGCCGCGCCACGCAAACGCTTGTCCTGCGCACGCGCGCCCGTACCGAAAACAATTGCGTGGCCCGCGACCTGACCCGTATCGGCGATCTGCTCCTGTTCGGTTACAACGTCTTCATCGGCCTGCGCAGGGAAACAGCGGTCAGTGACGTATTTTCGCTCTACCGACTGCATGAAAACGCGGAGAACGCCGAGGAACTGGAACCCATGCCGTTGGCCGGAACCTTTCTTGACGACCCCCGCTTCATCACCGATTTCCGCGAGCTTTATACCTATTACAAGCAGGCGAACTTCACGCAATTTCGCGTGCATCAGCACAAACTCTTCGCGGCTTTTCAGATCGGCGAAAAGCTGACCGACCAGCGGGTGTTCCGCTGGAGTCTGGAAAACAACGGTTCTCTCCGATACATCGACAATCGCGGCGAACGCGAAATCGTCCTGCCGCCCACGCACGATTTCGAATGGACGGTTTGCACGCGCGAACAGCATGTTGGGGGACGCCATCCGCACATCAATATTCTGGACACCGTATTCGTCGAAACCTTGCAGGGCAATCTGACCGTCAAGATTGAAAACAACACCGAAACGGGCCTCGGCATTTATTCCGAACCGGTCGAAGACAAGAATCAGTCGCTCTCCGACGCGGACATCGCCTATGCGCAGCTCGGTTCGCTGATCCTTCTGAAGGTACGCCCCTACCGGGAAAAGGATGAGCGCCACCTCGTCTTCAACGCCCACACCAACACCGTGACCCGGATCGATGCCATCGGGCAGTCCTGTGTGCAGTTGCCCGAGGATCACGGCGTGATCTTTCCCGGCGGCTATTACCTGCAATCGGGCGAAACCAAGGCATTCGACCTGCCCGAAGACCTCGCCGCCACATCGCGCTTCAAGCGCATGGTGCGTTCGCCCAACGGCGAAGATGTGCTCTACATCTTTTATCAGCCGCAAGACGGGCATTACATGCTCTTTTCGTACAACCTGATCGAAAGAAGCCTGTCGCCTCCCATCCTTTGCCACGGGTATGCGCGTTTCGAGGACGGGCGCATCCTCGTTTTTCAGGGCGGCAATCCGGACCCGACCCGCACCCACCCGATGCAACTCTGGCAAACCTCCTTCTTCGGCGAGGATCACGTCATCCGCGCCAAAGCGGCGAAAGGGTTTTGGGGACGCATCGGCAATCCCGAACTGGTCAGAGGCATTGCCGAACTGGCGGCCATCGCCCGCGCCGTGCGTGAGCAGATGCCGACACGCGTCGCTTATGAAGGAATCATCCGCCAGTGCAGTAGTGCGCTGGATGCCTTCTTCTGGCTCGATACCCCAGAAGCAGGGGTGTTGGATGTCGAATTGCGCGGCATCGTGGAGGAAGCAAAGAATACGCTCGACGAATTTGAAAAGGTCGAAAGCATCCGCCGCGCCACACGTCACGCCACCGAACTGGCCGAAGGCCGCCAGCAGGAATTGTTCTCCGAGATTGCGGGAACGATCTGGAAGAAGCCGGAAGATTTCGTGCGTGCGCTCGACCGCTTGCGCGGGGAGCGCGGGCAACTGCAATTACTGCTGGAAATGCGCTATGCCGACACCGGGCGCATCAACGCGCTCGATGCCGCTTACGCTGCCGAGAGTGACCGCGTAGGGGAAAAGGCGCTGGCATTCCTGTCGCAAGAAAAAGCGTTCAATACCACCCGCCAGGAACTTGTCCGCGTTGGAGAACGGCTTGGCAAGGCGGCAACGAGCGGGGACATCGCCAAAGTACTTGCCGAACTCGATGATTCTGCCGCCGGACTCGATTTATTGACCGGGCAGATTGGCAACCTGCCCGGCGGTGACGCGGT
>JAITMK010000097.1 GCA_031277415.1 Azoarcus sp. | reverse complement strand
ACAGCACTAAAGTGGGCTGGGTCGATTTGAAACAACCTTCCGCTCATGTGGGAAAATCCTTTTGCAGGCGTTCATGATGTCTCCGAACACCTGTCTACCATGTCTCCGGTCTGAACACCACTTGAGGGAGGTGGCACGCGCGTAGCGCGTGACGGAGGGAGTCAAAACGCATGGGTACGCATATATCGGTTGGATGAAGCGGCTGGATGAAGCGATAGCGGTTTGGTTGAACTTGCTTTCACTCGGCTCGATGACAAGGTACAGTCCACCCCCATCAAAACAAAAACCCCGGAGACTTTGCAGTGACCGGGGTTATGGAATGATATGAGACGGGATGAAGTGCGTCTCTGGTGCCCAGAAGAGGACTCGAACCTCCACGCCTCGCGGCACTAGTACCTGAAACTAGCGCGTCTACCAATTCCGCCATCTGGGCAAGAGGCGCGCATTATACGGGCAAAGAGAAAAAAATCAAATAACTGGAAAACAGGTAAAACCCACATGAAACTCAGCAAAATTCGCTTGGCGGATCCTTTTTTCGAGCGCGAAAAGCAAAATTACGGTACGCCGCTGCCCAGCCGCGAGTACATCATGCAAATCCTGGAGCGCGAAGGTACGCCGATGGGATTGGATGCGCTTGTGCGCACGCTCGGCATTCGGCCCGGGGAGCACGATTTTTTCGAGCGCCGGTTGCATGCGATGCGGCGCGAGGGGCAGGTAATCCTCAACCGGCGCGATGCCTGGCTGTTGCCGGACAAGGCGGACTTGATCCGGGGCAAGGTTCAGGGACACCCGGATGGTTTCGGTTTTTTGCTTCGCGATGACAAGGGCGAGGATGTTTTTCTCGGGCCAAAGGCTATGCGCGAGGTATTCCACGGTGATCGTGTGATCGTTCGGCTGGCCGGGCAGGACAGGCGGGGGCGGCCCGAAGGCAAGATTGTTGAAGTGCTGGAGCGCGCCAATACACGCATCGTCGGGCGCGTGCTCGATGAGCACGGCATCCGGGTGGTCGCGCCGGAAGACAAGCGGCTGGCGCAGGACATTCTCGTTGCGCCCGGCGGCAAACGGGCTGCGGCGGGACAGGTGGTGACGGTGGAACTGATCGGGCAGCCTACGCGCGCCACCCAGCCTGTGGGGCGCATCGTGGAAGTGTTGGGGAATTATGCCGATCCGGGGATGGAGATCGAGATCGCCTTGCGCAAACACGAGTTGCCGTTCGAGTTTTCGGCCGAAACCCGTGCGTACACACGCAAGTTGCCGGACGTGGTGCGCCGGAAGGATCGCGCCGGACGCGAGGAAATTACCGGTTTGCCCCTGGTGACGATCGACGGTGAAACGGCGCGCGATTTCGACGATGCCGTTTTTTGCGAGCGCGTCGGGAAGGGCTGGCGTCTGGTGGTAGCGATTGCCGATGTTTCGCACTACGTGGGATCGGGGGGGGCGCTCGACAGTGATGCCCGCGCGCGGGGCAACTCGGTGTATTTTCCCCGCCGCGTCATTCCCATGCTGCCGGAAAAACTCTCCAACGGGTTGTGTTCGCTCAATCCGCAGGTGGAACGCCTGTGCATGGTGGCCGACATGAGCGTCAGCGCGCGCGGGGAGATCAAGGCGTACCGTTTTTATCCGGCGGTGATGTTTTCCCACGCGCGCCTGACTTACAACCGGGTTGCGGCGGCGCTCTACGAAAAGGATGCCGAAGCCGCCTCTTCGCTCGGTGACTTGCTCCCGCATCTCCAGGAACTCGACCGGCTGTTCCGTGCGCTGCTGAAGGCGCGCGCCCGGCGCGGGGCCATTGACTTCGAGACCACGGAAACGCGCATGGAGTTTGACGAGGCGGGGAAAATCGCGTGCATCGTACCCGAAGTGCGTAACGATGCGCACCGGTTGATCGAAGAATGCATGCTTGCCGCCAATGTGTGCGCTTCGGATTTTTTGCGCGATAACAGCCATCCGACCTTGTATCGCATCCATGAAGGGCCGACGCCGAAGAATCTCGAAAAGCTGCGCGCTTTTCTCGGTGAATTCGGGTTGCCGCTGGGCGGGGGCGATGAACCGGTGGCCAGGGATTACGCGGCGCTGCTCGAAAAGGCGCGCTTGCGCCCGGATGCGCAGTTGTTGCAGACAGTGATGTTGCGTTCGTTGCGCCAGGCCATTTATAGCCCGGATAACGTGGGGCACTTCGGGCTGGCGTATGACTCCTATACCCATTTCACTTCGCCGATCCGTCGTTATCCCGATTTGCTGGTGCATCGCGCCATCAAGGCGGTGCTGGCAGGCAAACGGTATATCCCCGGCGACTGGGGAGAAATCGGTCTGGCCTGTTCCCTGACCGAGCGCCGCGCCGATGAGGCGACGCGCGATGTGGTGGACTGGCTCAAGTGTTATTACATGCAGGATCGTATCGGCGAGATATTTACCGGCAGCGTGTCGGCGGTGGTGCCTTTCGGTATGTTCGTGGCGCTCGATGACGTTTTCGTCGAAGGGCTGGTGCACGTCTCCGATCTCGGTAACGATTATTTTCACTTTGACGAGGCCCGCCATGAACTGATGGGCGAGCGCACTCGTGTGAGTTATCGCCTCTCTGACCGTGTTCAGGTGCAGTTGATCCGGGCTGACCTGGAAACCAGCAAGATAGATTTTCGCCTGTCGGATGGCGAAGCGCGGCCTGCCGGGCGCAAGGGTAAGACCGGGGGCGCGCGCGTTCCGGTAGAGAGCAAAGGCCGTCACGAATACGGGAAAAAAAGCGGAGGAAAGCGTCGTGGCTGAATCGTCCCGCTTCATCTATGGTTTTCATGCTGTGCTGGGTCGGTTGCGCCGTGATCCGGAGTCTGTGTTCGAGCTTTTTGTTTCCGGGGTGCGCCACGATGTACGCGCGCGTGAAGTGCACGGACTTGCCGAACAACTCGGGGTGAAAATAACCCGCGCCGATAATGAACGCCTCGATGCCCTGGTGGGTACCCGCCGCCACCAGGGCGTGCTTGCCCGTGTTGATGCCCGTCAGCGCATCATCGTTCTTGACGACGTGCTGGACTCGCTTTCATCGCTTTCCGAACCGGCGCTTTTGTTGGTGCTCGATGGCGTGCAGGATCCGCATAACCTTGGCGCTTGCCTGCGCGTCGCGGATGCGGTAGGAGCACATGCCGTGATCGCGCCCAAGGATCGTGCTGCCAGCCTCAACGCCACAGCCATCAAGGTAGCCAGTGGCGCTGCCGATGCGATTCCTTATATCACCGTGACGAATCTTGCGCGGGCGATGGATCAAATGAAAAAAGCCGGTATCTGGATCGTAGGCGCGGCGGAAGAGGCTGAAAAAAGCCTGTTCGAGGTTGACCAGAGAGGGCCGATTGCCTGGGCACTTGGGGCCGAGGGCAATGGTTTGCGCCGCCTGACGCGCGCCAGGTGCGATGAACTGGCCCGCATTCCGATGCGTGGAAGTGTGGAAAGTCTCAATGTTTCGGTGGCAAGCGGTGTTTGTTTATTTGAAACTTTTCGTCAACGCAGTGCTCAGATAGAGCTGCGGGGTTAAAAAGAACTAGAAGTATCATCCAATAAAAGGTAGATTTATTCGCATTTGCCACGGAATGAGATGCGTCAGGACATGTTGTTTTTTTCAAGTTACGCCGGTTCGTGGAAAAATTATGCTAAAAACTTTTAGCCAGTATTTTTCACTGCATGTATTACAGCGGATCGGTCTCGATTTGTTGTTGCTCGTAGTAGCTGTCATTGTATCTGCCGTGATCTGGGCGGATAAACACGGGGTCGACTTGCAGGGGCTTCTCCCGTCGGCGCTTGGATTTGCGGCAGTAATGATTATTACCAATTTCGCTTTCGGCCTGTATCGGCCGGTAGACGAAGACAGCCCGCGCACTGCGTTTGCCCGATTCGTGTTGACCGCGTTGTTCTGCCTGCCGATGGCTTTTGGCATGATGTTGGTACTGCCCTGGCGAGGTTTTGCCTCGACAATGATGCAGTTCCAGGTGTTTGCGCTGGTGCTGATCGTGTTGTTGGTGCGGATGCTGATCAACCGCAGCCAGGCGTCATCGCTTTTTGCGCCCAGGGTACTGATTGTCGGCACGGGGAAAGAGGCGCAGGAAGCGGAACGCATCATGCTGCATCCGGAACATGGAAAGGTGGGTGTGCAGGGGTTTTTCCCCATAAGCGATGACGAGGAACGGCTCATCGAAGCCGAGAAGATCATTTCCGCCGGCAGCCTGACCGATGTGGTCAAGAGACTGAACGTCGACACCATCATCGTAGCCATACGCGAACTCCGGGGCAGGGCGCTGCCGCTGCGCGAATTGCTTGACTGTAAGCTTGCGGGGGTGCGGATCCTTGATTGGCCCTCGTTTCACGAGCGAGTACGCCGTCAGGTGCGGCTCGATTCTCTGCGTGCGAGTTGGCTGATTTTTGGTGAAGGCTTCCAGCAGCCTCTATCGAGAATGTTCTTCAAGCGCGTGTTCGATCTGGCGATTTCTTTTTCATTGCTCGTTCTGTTTTCTCCGGTGATGATCCTGGCCGCGTTCCTGATCGTGTTCGAAGATCGCGGGCCGGTGTTCTACCGCCAGGAGCGAGTAGGATTGGGGGGGCAGGTTTTCAGGGTAATCCGGTTTCGTTGCAAACGTATCGGAGATGGCAGCGATTTCGACAGCCCGGACGAGGCTGCCGCCGACGAAGAAACGTTTTCAAAAACCGGGCGAATCATTCATGGACTGCGCATCGACAGGCTTCCACAATTACTCAATGTGCTCAGGGGCGATATGAGCCTGGTTGGCCCGCGCCCGGAACGACCTATTTTTGTGGATACTCTGGCGCGCGAAATCCCGTTTTACGGCATACGTCACTGTGTCAAACCGGGTATGACCAGTTGGGCCAGGGTGCAATATCGAAATGAAGATGAATCAATATCCGGGGCGACACAGAAGTTGCAATATGAACTTTATTACGTCAAGAATCATTCACTGGTGCTCGATATGCTCGTGCTACTCGAAACGGTACATGTGGTGTTGATGGGCAAGCGCGCACGATGAGTTTGTCCGATTTTACGGTTTGGGGTTATGCGCTGACCGCGCTCGTTTATGGCGGGTTCGCGCTGTATTTGTACGCAGCATGGCGGGGAGCGGCGGTCGGCGGCTGCCTGTTGATAACCGTGCTCTTGTCCGGCGCCTGGGCGCTGGGCTGTCTTTGGTATGCTCGTCGCTCCTCAGATACGACTTTCCTGTGGTCTTCCGTCCTGGATGTGTTGCGTGGCGGGGGCTGGTTCGCGTTTCTGCTGATTTTGTTGCGACCTCTGCTGAGCAGCGCCTGGAGACGGTTTCTGGCCGTCGTGATTGTGGTGCTGGCCGTGCAACTTGTCGGAATCGTTTCCATCGGCATGGTTCTAATGCCGGACGAATTGGCTCTCAAGCTGATGCACGGCGCCTCGCTGTCCAGCGCGATTCTGGGGCTGGTACTGATCGAACAGCTCTATCTCGGCGTTCCCCTGGATGTGCGCCGGACGCTCAAGCCCATGTGCATGGGGCTGGGCGCGGGCTACCTGTTTGAACTCTACCTGTTTGCCGATGCCTTTCTTTTTATTAGGCCAAGCCCCACCATCACGGCCGTGCGCGGCCCGGTTCATATGTTGATTGTTCCGTTGATAGCGATTTCGGGAGCGCGCAATCCGTCCTGGTCCCTGCGCATGTCCCTGTCGCGCGCGGTGGTTTTTCATTCCACGGCGCTGGGTTTGTCCGGGCTTTATCTTCTTGCGGCTTCCGGTATCGGTTTTTATGTTCGCAGTTTCGGCGGAGAGTGGGGGAAAGCCCTGCAAACGGTGCTGCTGTTTGCGGCGTTATTGTTTCTGGCGATGCTCATGGCATCTTCGGCGCAGCGGGCCAAATTGCGGGTGATCATCAACAAGCATCTGTTTCCATACCGCTATGACTACCGGACCGAGTGGTTGCGTTTTACCCGTTCGCTGTCTTCGGCGGACGGCCAATCGAACCTCGGGCAGTCTGTCATCACCGCTCTGGCCAATCTGGTGGAAAGTCCCGGTGGTGCGCTGTGGCTGCGGGATAGCGCAGGAGAAAGCACCGATTACACGATCCAGGCAAAAGTCAGCCTGCCTGTACAGGCGGAAGCGACGGAACCGGTGGACAGTTCTCTGATGAATTTCATGCGCAAGCGGGAATGGATCATCAATCTGGAAGAATACCGCCGAAATCCGGCGAACTATCCCGGCCTGGTGCTGCCGGATTGGCTGGCGTCACGTTTTCCGGATGCCTGGTTGCTGATTCCGCTTATTGGCGGAGCGGGATTGATAGGATTCGTGCTGCTTTCGACCCCCCGGACACGTTTCGAGATCGACTGGGAAGTGCTCGATCTGCTCAAGACCGCCCAGCATCAGGCTGCCAGCGATCTGGAAAGAATGCTTGCCGCCGAGGATTTACTGGAAGCGCGCAAGTTCGAGTCCTTCAACCGCATGGCGGCTTTCGTCGTCCACGACTTGAAAAATCTCGTGGCCCAATTGTCGCTGATGCTGCGTAACGCCGAGCGCCATAAGGACAACCCTGAATTTCAGGCCGACATGCTTGAAACCGTGGCACATGCCGAGACCAAGATGCGCGGCTTGATGGCCCAATTGCAGGAAAAACGTTCGATTGACCCGCCTCGTGTGCTCAACCTGGTAAAAAAACTGGAAAATGTTCATCGTGCCAAGCAGGAGCAACATCCCGAGGTGAAACTCGATGTGCCGTCAGGTTGCGATACACTCATGGTGCTGGCACATCCTGAACGGCTGGAACGCGTGATCGGTCATATCGTGCAAAACGCCATCGAGGCCACGCCCGAGAACGGCACGGTATGCATTTCGACGAATGTTTCCGGTTCGGAGCGGGTATGCGTCGTGGTCACAGATACCGGTTGCGGCATGACAGAGGACTTCATCCGCGAGCATCTTTCGCGACCGTTTCAAACGACCAAGTCGAGCGGCATGGGAATCGGTGTTTTTGAGACCCGCCAATACATCCGCGAACTGGGAGGGGATGTGTCGTACGAGAGCAAGAAGGGCGTCGGTACGCGAGTAACCATCGAGTTGCCTCTGCACACGAGGCTGGATTCTGAACACGAGAAAAAATCAGGCAGCGAGTATGACTGACAAACAAAGAACCCTGTTGATCGTCGAAGACGATCTGGCTCTGCAAAAACAAATGCGTTGGGCATTCGATGGTTTTGAGGCCGTTGTAGCAGAGGATCGGGAGAGCGCAATTGCACAGATGCGCCGCTATGAACCTGCGGTCGTGACAATGGATCTCGGGCTGCCGCCGCATCCGGACGATGTGAGCGAGGGCTTTGCCCTTCTGAGCGAGATCCTGGTGCTGGCTCCCGAGACCAAGATCGTCGTCCTTACCGGACAGCATGACAGGGAGAACGCAGTGCGCGCCGTTGGCATGGGCGCTTACGATTTTTTCAGCAAACCGTTCGAACCGGAATTGCTGACGCTGACCATCGAGCGCGCTTTCCGCCTTTACGACTTGCAGGCGGAAAACAGAAGATTGCAGGAATCGCGGGCGGGTTCGGTGACGGGATTCATCACGCGCGACGCGAACATGCAAAAGATTTGCAATACCGTTGAGCGGGTGGCTCTGGCCTCCGTCACCGTGGCCTTGCTTGGCGACAGCGGCACCGGCAAGGAAGTGCTGGCGCGTGGGTTGCATCAATTATCGCCGCGTGCGGCGGAACGGTTCGTTGCCATCAACTGTGCGGCGATTCCCGAAAACCTGCTCGAAAGCGAACTGTTCGGCTATGAAAAAGGCGCTTTCACCGGCGCGGCGCGTCAGACGCTTGGCAAGATCGAGACTGCGCACAAGGGAACGCTTTTCCTGGACGAAATCGGGGATCTGCCGATGGCTCTCCAGGCCAAGTTATTGCGGTTCCTTCAGGAAAGGGTGATCGAACGCCTCGGTGGCCGCCAGGAGATTCCGGTGGATGTGCGCGTCGTCTGCGCAACTCACCGCGACCTCAAGACCCAGATTCAGGCCGGATTGTTCCGCGAAGACCTTTATTACCGTCTGGCGGAGATTGTCCTTACGATTCCGCCCTTGCGCGACCGCCAGGGTGATGCCGTCCTGCTTGCTCATCACTTTGTGCGGCAATTTGCGCAAGGCAACAGGCGCGGCTCGATTCAACTCGGCGAAGATGCCATTGCCGCAATTGAAGCCTATTCCTGGCCGGGCAATGTGCGGGAACTGGAAAACTGCCTCAAACGTGCCATCATCATGGCCGACGGCAACCGCATTACGGCGGAAGATCTCGGCCTGGATGTGGATGACAACGACGAAGCCCTCGAATATCTGAACCTGCGCCGGGTGCGGGAAACCGCCGAACGCCAGGCCGTGGTGCGAGTACTGGCGCGCACCAATGGCAACGTCGCCCGCGCGGCGGAAGTGCTCGGCGTCAGCCGTCCGTCGCTCTACGACCTCATGAGTCGGTTCGGGCTAAAGAAAGATAACTGAGAGCCCCTGCAAAACCCCTCCTTCGCGCGTAGCGAAGTGAAGTTGCAGAATCCAGAGTGTCTCCAGACGTTGCATGGATCCTGCGGTATCAAGCAGGATGACAGGTGGTGAAAGCAGAGGTAATGCAGAGTTTCCTTAATGCCGCCTCTGTTCTGAATCAGCGGCAGTAGACTCGATTTCGATACCACGTTCAGCGTATATTCCACTTTTGTCTGTAAAGTTGAACGGAAAAAGTGTGGAAAAGAATCCTGACACGTTCGAATCAGCACTGGGGCAGCTACGCCTCAAACTCTTGGACCTTACCGGACGGAATAGACTGATTAATTTCAGACACACTGCCGGGAAGTCTCTTCAGTTTGTGGAAGGATATCCGTCTGCAATCTTTCAAAAGCTTGTCGAAGGAAACAAACTCAGCATCAGCATTCAAGGGTTGCCAGAGCCTGGCAAGGAAGAATGGGTTGAACGCAACGGTCATATGCAACGACCTGATCCCCGGGAATGGGCCAGACTAAACGGGGTTCCAACTAACTTTGACATACCGGTTGTAGAAGAAAATTCTGACAAAGCAGAAGTACGGGCACTAATGTACCCGGATGACTTAGCCAAACACTGCCGTAAGATTGAACGTGAAGCTAGATTGGCTATAGAAGAAACTGGCGCAAACATGCTGTTTCTGGTCTTAGGGTTTTTGGAATTTCCAGACCAACATGACAGCGACAGAACTTTCTTGGCACCATTGATTAGCATCCCTGTGTGGCTTCAAAAAAAGGAGGTTACAGGAATCCAGAAATTTTCACTTCAATACACTGGTGATGATATCTCGGAGAATTTGTCACTCCGGGAAAAACTTCGGGAAGATTTTGGTATGGTCATGCCAGAACTTTCTGAAGACAAAATAGATGTAAATAGTTACTTTTCAGATATTCAAAAAATCATCAAAGAGAGCCACGGTTTCTCTCTTAAAAATCGCGTTTCTCTGTGTTTGCTTAGTTTCAGCAACATGTGGCTTGTCCGTGATTTGGATCCAACAAAGTGGCCGCAAAATGACGACAAAAACGCTCTTACTGATCATCCCATTGTTCGCACAATATTTGAAGGAAATTCCGATGGAAGAGGAAGTGGGCTAAGTTATGCAGAAGAACACCCAGTAGAAGAAGGATCAAATGACTCTATTCCTCTTATTTACGACGCTGATAGTTCACAGTACAGTGCCTTGATTGATGTCTTGTCGCTCAAAAAAAACATCGTTATTGAAGGGCCCCCGGGAACCGGAAAGTCGCAGACAATCACCAATCTGATTGCTGCATGCCTTGCTGAGGGTAAAAAGGTGCTCTTCGTGGCCGAAAAACTTGCGGCCCTTGAGGTAGTGAAGAACCGGTTATCTCTCGCTGGCCTTGATCCTTTCGTTCTTGAATTACATAGTAATAAAACGAGTAGAAAACAAGTTCTTGAAGAAATCGCTGAACGAGTGAATCTCAGGTTATGCTATCAGAAAGAGCTACCTTCTATGCAGCAGCAACTTGAATCGTATAGACATGACCTTAAAACATATTCAGATTGTATTGGCTCTGATTTTCATAGCTCATTCGGATTAACACTACACCATATTATTTGGCGCACTGAAATTAATCGCCAATTTCTCAATACCGAAGAAGAAAGTTTGCTTAGTCAAATAACTGTTGATGATGCGATTCAAATCCATGAACCAGAATTAAAACGGCGCATGGATAGCCTAGAGTATCTTGGAACTCATTTCGAGGGGACCGGAGGTATTAACAACCCTTTCTGGGGTTTCTACCCGGACAGGTCGATTCTTGGAAACGACTTGGTCAGATTGTCTCAACAGTTCGAAGCTTCTGAGCATTTGGGAAAATCACTGCTGGATGCTGCAAAGCATTTATCGAGTATACTTGGAGGTAAAGTACACAATTTCTCATTAGATTCCTGTGTTGACCAGCTCGTTGTACTTAATCGTTTTCAAAAATCGACCGACCAAGAATTACCGTTTCATCTAATTCCAAGATTCTTTCAAAATGACCAAACAGGAGAAAAGGCTAATTATGAGTTTGATGTTTTCGAAAAGCAAGTAGACCAATTTCATCGCCTTGAAAAAACAGTCAACGCGTCACTCATGCTGGAAACCAACGCTACTGAATCCTGCTTAAAAGATCTCAAAAATCTTCAAAAATCAGCAAGAAAATTAGGTGTGAAGCTCGGAAACCTGGATGAGTTATATGCTCTCCATCAACAGCTTGTCGAAGCAGCGTATGATCTCGCATCGGCGAATGTCGCGATAACCAGATTTTTCGGTGAACGAAATATACCATATGACAAATCTCGACAAAAATTGGATCAATTCCTTGGTTTCGCAGATATTGTACAGGATGCGCCTGAAGAGCATTTTCATCTTTGGATGCCAAGCTTAATACAGGACGAATCCTTAAAAGCAATTGAGCAATTGTCTAAACTTCAAAAAAAGTGGGGAACTCTTGAGAAAAAATTAGAGGGATATCTCAATCTGAATAATTTGCCTCAAAAAGAGGATATCAAGCAGGCTATCTATACTCTCCGTGAAGGGGATGCATGGTACAGGGTATTCCAAACCAATTGGCGTGAGGCCGTAAGGACGCACAAGGAACTTCAGCGTTTCAAGACTAATGCGCCCGCTCAAACACGCTTGGAACAATTGGAACAAGTTCTCAAACTTATTGAACTCAAGGAAGAATGGAAGGGCTCATCTAGTTGGGCAGCATTCTTAGATACTGCTACGCCAAAGACCTCTTTGTCTTTGAACGGATATCTTGCTTTGGCCCGGTGGTACCGCGAAATCAAACTTTCATCAAAAGATATTCAAGCTGTATTGTTTGATTCTGATAATATCACAGCAGATGAAATTCGCTTCTTGTACCGAAGTTTTTCAGACATCAAGATTGAGATTAAAAAAGCCATTAATGCTTTCAATGTCATCAACGAAAAATTTGAACGCCTTTCGAAGTTCAGCGAAAATGATCTGATCGACAAAGTGCTTGAAAAGACAAATGAGTTTGCACGATGTCTTGCCGAACAATTTGAGTGGCTTGAATCAAAAGCTAAAAGAAATGCAACTATTAAACAGGTAATTGAAGGATGTGATGCTGCTCTTGCACGCTCTACATTAATCTCGAATATACAGAATAATTACTTCATAATAGCTATGCTGATAGATTTTTATAAGGGTACTGATACTGATTGCTCTATTATCAAAAAAACGCTGGATTTTGCTCAAAGTATCAATGACCTTGACTTGCCACCTCTGTTCAAAAAAGCATTACGTTCGAACCATCCAATTGAAACTTGTCACAGTATTATTGTAACGTTAGAAGAAGTATCTACTGGACTGCGCCAAGTTCAAAATCTTGCTAGTACGCTATCGAATTTCGGTAAATTTCAACTTGATGCCTGGACAAAAACTGAAGCTGACGGGGATTTCGAAGTTTTTGTTGAAGCATTGAATGAATCAATTCAAGGAGCAGTCAAGAATATTGAACTCTTGGGTCCATGGTCTGATTATTCTATTCGTCGTAAAAATGCTTGCGAACTGACCTTAGGGAAATTTGTTGAATTGTTGGAGAATGAACATCTTAGAACTGATGTTTTGCACAAAGCGTATGCTTACTGCGTCTTCAACAGCATTATCCACAAAGCGTTCCGTGACATTCCAGAGTTAGATTGTTTCACAGGACTTAAGCACAATAAAATACGTGAATCATTCAAAGAACTCGACAAAAAGATCATCGCACTACGCGGAAAAGCGATTGCGTACCGGTGTTTCAAAAACGCAAAACCATTATTGGGCAACCCAGGTTCGCAGGTAGACGATTTATCTGAGATGAATTTGCTTAACCGCCTGATGCCTCAACAACGCCCACGAATGCCCGTCCGGAAATTTCTTTCTCGTGCGGGAAGATCAATACAAGAATTTAAACCATGCTTCATGATGGGGCCGCAAGCGGTAGCACAATATTTGGAGCAAGACTCCATTAGATTTGATGTCGTCATCATGGATGAGGCATCACAGTTAAAGCCTGAGGTGGCGATTGGGTCGATTGCTCGCGGAACTCAGTTGGTTGTTGTGGGCGACCCGAAGCAGTTGCCCCCAACTTCGTTCTTCTCAAGGATGGGGCAATCAGAAGACGACGATGATCAGTTTACTGTCATCAACACAGAAAGCATCCTCGACGTTTGCTCTTCACATTTTCGGCCGACTCGTGCCCTGCGTTGGCACTACCGTTCTCAGCATCACTCGTTGATAGCCTTCTCAAATCACAGTTTCTACCAGAATAACCTGGTGGTTTTCCCCTCTCCCTATAGCCAGGGAGGAAACCTTGGCACAAGGGCTGTCTATGTAGCAGATGCTATCTATGAAAACCAAATAAACATACGTGAAGCGAAGCGTGTCATTGATGCTGTTGTTGAACATATACTGACTCGACAAGAAGATTCTCTTGGTGTTATCACGATGAATATCAAGCAACGTGATTTAATCGCAGAGCTTCTTGAGGAGCGCCTCAAAACTGTTCGTAGAGCCAATGCTTATTGTAATCACTGGGCTGGAGAGGGGCGGCCTCTATTCGTAAAAAGCTTGGAGAACGTCCAAGGCGATGAACGAGATGCAATTATCATTTCGACGACTTATGGAAGACCTCCTGGTTCAAATTCTGTTCGTCAAAATTTCGGCCCAATTAGCCGTCACGATGGATGGAGACGTTTAAATGTCTTGTTTACCCGTGCAAGGAAGTCGGTAGTTGTTTATACGTCCATGCGGCCAGATGACATAGTTATTGATGACGCAACTCCACGGGGAACTAAAGAACTCCGAAACTACCTCGAATATGTCAGAACAGGCATTTTGACGTCCACTGAAGAAACTGCCCAGGAACCTGATAGTGACTTTGAAATTTTAGTGATGAACGTACTTAGGCAGAAAAACTATCAGGTGACACCACAATTGGGAGTAGCAGGCGTTCGTATTGATATTGCTGTCAAGCATCCAGATGCGCCAAACTCATACTTAGCAGCTATAGAGTGTGATGGGGCTACCTATCATTCTGCTTTGTCAGTTCGTGATCGGGATCGTATCAGACAAGAAATCTTAGAATCTCTTGGATGGAAAGGACGTATCTGGCGAATCTGGTCAATAGATTGGTTTCGCGATCCAAGGCGTGAAACCAAAAAGCTCATTGCTTTCCTTGAGAATCTGCGTAGACAATGGAAGTCGGAACACTCTTCAGGCAATGCATGGACAGAGGAGGGTTTAGTCTCCGATCAGCTCTCGGTAGAATCAACGCAGCAATCTCAACCGACTCTTAATCCTGCTCATACAGAAGAAGAGTTTGAGACTGTTAGTCTGGCTCTCATTGATACAGAGGATAACTTGGAAATCGAAGTAGGCGATTAACGACTGCTATGGAACATCTGCATTACCCGAAACCGCTCCCGTAGGGGCGACCTGTGGTCGCCCGCGCAGGTCGCCCGCGTAGGTCGCCCGCGTAGGTCGCCCGGTGAATTTGCGTGAATGAATGTGCAACATATCGGGCGACCACAGGTCGCCCCTACTGCCAGGATGGGTTTTTCAGGTGTTCCCTATCAGTCTGCAAACACTCAACCCTCATGCTGCGCAAATATACGTGAATAAGCTAAACTAGTAATCTTTCACCGCACGATTGCGCATCTGGCAATTGTTTTTGTTGCAAGTCATCCAAAGAGGAATCGATATGAGTATAGCTTTGCCGTGGGACCGTACAGTCAAGTCTTCCATCATCACCAGAGTTCTGGTCAGTTTTGTCGCTCTGTTGGCAGTATTCACCCTGGCGGGTTGCGGGGGCAACGAGCCGGAGGAGCGAAATGCTTTCATCACATTCCTGCAAACCAGAATTCTCGATAAACCCGGCTTGGCCGTGCCAGCCATGAACGCTGAGAACAAAAAAGCTTTCGGCTCCTACGCCGCCCACTATCAGATCATTTTGGATTTCAACGCCAGCATGAACGAGGCCACCAAGTTCATAGGCGAAGTTAATGGCTTGCAGGTCAAATTCAACAGTCTACAGGGCTTGCAAGACAACTGGCAGGAACTTACTCCTCTGCGCGCCAAGTTTCCCGAGATTGAGCAGACCTTGACCAGCGAATTGCACAAAGCACAAACTGCCCGCGACGCGCTCAAGCAACCTGACGACCTCAAGCCCGTTTACGATCAAGCCTTTGCCAAAACCGTTACTGACCCGGCAGAAGCGTTTAAAAACGTATTGCCTGCCATGGTAAAATCATTTCAGGCTATGGAAGACCTTGGTCATTTTCTCAGCGACAACAAGAGCAGGATAGAAATCTCGGGCACGATGCTCGGTATTCAAGACCCTGCGCTCCAGAACCAGTTTGAGAAACTAAACGACAAATACATGACCGAAGCGCAGAGTCTGGTGGAAGCCTATCAGGCGTTGGCTAGCATGAGGTAATAACTATGTATTCCAGCCCCTTCGCTGTCAGCAGCAATATTGATTTGAACTGACC
The DNA here is from genome assembly GCA_031277415.1 of Azoarcus sp. GTDB lineage: Bacteria > Pseudomonadota > Gammaproteobacteria > Burkholderiales > Rhodocyclaceae > WRNU01. Next base: position 12,730 of record JAITMK010000097.1, on the reverse strand, counting down.
TATTGGTGCATGGGCAGGCACAAGGCCTGCCCCTACATTACGCGGGATTGCCGGGTAATGCAGAGTTTCCCCAGTTGACCCAATCATTGTTCAACGACAAACGCCATAAACGCCAGTAAAGCTGACGTTATGACCGCCGCAGCGCCAATTGTCTGTCACGATCAGACAGTTGGGTATCAGGCGGATTTGCACTGCGCAGGCGTCATCCGAAATCGTCAATGGATCACCCTCGTAACTATCTGAAATTATCAATAGATCGCCCACTGGTACAGCTTCTCCTGCAAAACCACCTTCATTGCAATAGTAGCCACCTGGGCGTTCCTTGCAGTCACCAACAGTTTCTCCAGACACCTCAAGGTGCCCTTCTTTGAGGGTAATTTTGATTCCTCCATGGTTGTCGTTGAGCCAATCTACAGGGTAGACGGTTCTCCAATCTCCTGCCCAATCAGCAAGCTGAGGTGCAGATTCTACGGGAGAAATTTCGAGGAATTTTGTGGGGAGCCAACCAAAGAACGACTGTTTCTTTCCCAGAAACAAACTACATGTCCAGTCATTGATACTATTTGTAACAATCAGCTTGTCACCTGCGACGAGATACGCTTTTTGGACGCATTTTGCAGAATCAGGGCAACCCTCACCGCCGTTTCTAAAGTGAAGTTTACCGTTCTCTGTTGCTGTAACCTTGGCCTGCTTGACGCTTGTAGTTTGAGACGTGAACAGCTCATGTTCACAGTACGTTTCAGTTGCCTCAGAGGTGAGGGGGGGTAACAAAAGAGAGAGGATAATTAGTATACGCATAGTTGGTTCACCTGTTTTCGAAACATGTGCATCTCAGTCACCGAGTAACAATTTCAGCCTCCTCAGACCTACGCCCCGACACCCCTGAATCTGACGTATCCATCCAAAGTCTGCCCATGAGTCTGAATCTGTCCGGAATGAGTTCCGTTTTCTTATCACGAAAGCCTTGCTGGATTTGTCTCATCTCTAGTCTTGTAGGGTCTGCTGCTGGTAAAGCATATCCCCGATTAAAGACCATTGACAAAAGTGCTCCTTGGCAGTGAGGATGAAAATTGAGCACTATACCGTTCTTTTGATCGTAGGAGCGGTTTCGGGTAATGCAGATGTTCCTTAACAAGGAAATGACGCATTTTGTAGGGGCGAATAATTATTCGCCCATCGACAGGACACCATCAAACAGACATGCTCATGATGTCCTGGTAGGCGGACACCAGCCGGTTGCGCACCTGTACCATCTGCTGGAATGAGAGGTTGGCTTTTTGCAGGTTGACCATCACATCCTGCAGGTTGACTCGGGAGTCGGCGGCGGAAAAATCTTCCGCCATTGCGCGGGCTTCTTTTTGAGCGGCGCTTACGTCCTTGAGCGCGTTGTCGAGTACTTCGGCAAAACTGACCCCTCCGGCGGGCGGGTCGCCTGCCTGGACGGGTTTGTTCTGCGCTGCCTGCGACATTGCGCGCAGTTCGGTGAGCATTTGCTCGATTCCGCGCGTATCCATCATCCTCCCTCCTGGAAAGGACTCACTACCTTGAGCATAGCCGAGCAATCCTCGTGCCAGCAAATCGTTTCATTCAAAATTCGTAACCTTCTTCGCGGTATTGCTGAAGTTTGTAGCGCAGGGTGCGTTCCGAAATGCCCAGTTTTTCAACGGTTTTCTTGCGGGAACCTCCCATTTCTCGCAGGGTGGACAGGATGTGCTCGCGCTCGAAATCGCGCATGTTGATAGGGTGCGATGCCGGGGGGGCTTGTGTAGTCGGGACGGCAAAATTTGCCGCGCCGGGGAATCGGGTGGCACTTTGAGCCGCCTCGGCATTGAAACCGGAGGAAACGCCCGGCGCTCCCGTGACGGGGAACGAACTTGCCGCAGGCGTTCCGGTTGCGGAGGAGGGTGCCTGCGGGTACCCGTTGCCGCTGCATCCGCAGGGATTGCTTTCATCCTGCCAGTGCGGCAGGCAGATGCGCAACGTTTCGGCACTGACAGTGTCGCCCGGCGTCAGGATCAGGGCGCGTTGTGCGGTGTTTTCCAGTTCGCGCACATTGCCCGGCCAGGTGTAGCGTGCAAGGAGCGATTCAGCCTCCGGCGAAAACCAGACTTGCCGTCCGGCCCGTCGGGCATGGCCCGCAAGAAAATGCCGGGCCAGCGGCACGATGTCGCCCGGACGTTCGCGTAGCGGAGGAATGAAGAGCGGGAAAACATTCAGCCGGTAATACAAATCTTCGCGGAAGCGGCCGCGTGCAATTTCCTGTTCCATGTCCCGGTTGCTGGTTGCCAGCACGCGAATGTCCAGGGGAACCGGTTTTTTCCCGCCAACCCGTTCCACTTCGCGTTCCTGCAAGACCCGCAGGAGTTTTGCCTGTAGTCCAAGCGGCATTTCGGAAATTTCATCGAGCAAAATCACGCCGCCCTGAGCTTGCTCGAATTTACCGGGTTGCCCGCTCTGCGCGCCGGTAAATGCGCCTTTTTCGTAACCGAAAAGCGTGGCTTCGAGCAGGTTTTCAGGAATGGCTGCGCAGTTGATTGCCACAAACGGCGCTACGCTGCGCGGGGAATGGTGATGGATGTAGCGTGCGATGACTTCCTTGCCGACGCCCGATTCACCGGTGAGCAGAACGGTCGCGTCGCTTTCGGCCACCTTGGCAGCCAGTGCGAACAGTTGCCGGGAACGGACGTCTTCGGCAATCGCTTCGTTCGCTTCGGGTGGCGCGGCGGCATAGCGGCGCACGCATTCCAGCAGCGTTTCCGGCTCGAAAGGTTTCATCAGGAAGTCGCACGCTCCACCGCGCATTGCCGCCACTGCCTTGTCGACATCCCCGTAAGCAGTCATCAGCAATACCGGCAGTTGTGGATGACGCCGACGGATTTCGCCCAACAGTTCCAATCCGTCCATCGGTTGCATGCGCAGATCGGAGATGACGAGATTGAAATGCGCGCGGTCGAGTTCGACAAGCGCCGCCGGTCCGCCATCGGCTCCGGTCACGCCGTGGCTGGACATCTCCAGAGTAAGGCATACCGCATCGCGCAGGGCTGCGTCGTCTTCGACGATCAGGATGTTCAGTTGTCCGATCATGGTATCGATGCTCCAGTCTCGGTTCGGATTGGCGTGGGTGTCGGAGCGTTGAGCATGAAATCGATTGCGCGTCGGCCTGCGCGCCGCCGGTCTCTGTCTCCGGTACGCCGGTCCTGGTACAGCCATTCGGGCGGCAGCAAGGGCAAAGTCAGGGTAAAGACGGAGCCGACGCCCGGTACGGATTCCAGCAGAATGTCTCCGCCGTGCCCGCGCGCCACGCCCCGCGCGATGGCAAGCCCGAGTCCCGTTCCTTCGGCGCGGGTTGTAAAAAAGGGTTCGAAAAGCCGCGCTTGCAATTCCGGAGTGATGCCGGTACCGGTGTCCCGGATGATGAAACGCAGTTCTTCTCCCGGCTGCTCGCCCTGACAGGAAACGGCACGCGCGACGCTGCAACTGACCGTGCCGCCCTCGGGGGTAGCCTGGATGGCATTGTCGATCAGATTGGCAAGGGCTCCGCTCAGCGCCTTGCGGTCGCCATGCACGACGGCATCCTCGCAATCGCAGTGGCTCCGGAAATCGATCCGGTGTGTCCTGGCAAGCGGTTCAAGGGTATGCACGAGTTCGGCCAGCAGTTCGCCGACATTGAAATCCTGCCGCCCGAGACTGTCGCCGCGCGCGAAGAGCAGCATGTCGCGAATCAGGCGTTCAAGGTGACGCAAACGCTCGATGGCACGCTCGGCCATTTTTACGCGCTCGGCGGGGCGGGGGTCGGGCTGGCGCAGATTGCCGACGTAGAGCAGGGCTGCGGAGAGGGGAGTGCGCAGTTGATGCGCAAGGCCCGCCACCATTTCGCCCATTGCCGCCAACCGTTCGCTGCGCTCCACCGCCTGGCGCATCCGGTGCGTTTCGGTGACATCATTCAGGAGAATGATGTTCCCTTCACCGGAGTCGAACGCGGTTTCGGAAACCACCAGCCGCCGCTGGCCGCTGGCGTGCGGGAGGGTCATCTCACCCGGCGTCTCGCTGCGCTGGAGAGTGGCGGCTATTTCTTTCCAGTGGTGCCCGGCCAGTTCTTCGCCAAGCAACCATTCAGCCGCGCGGTTGACCTGCTCGATGCGGCTTTCGCGGTCGAGTACCACCACAGCGGCAGGCAGCGCGCCCATGAGCACCTTGAAGCGTTCGCTCAATTGCTCGACTTGCGCCTGAAGCGCGTTGTATGCGCCGGAGAGTTCTTCTGATGCGCGATTGAAAATATCGAAGGCTTGTGCGAGTTGTGCGGCAGGCGCATCTATCCGTTCGAGGGGAGATTCCTCGGAAGATGTCATGGGAAAGGTTCCGTGTGTCCCGCGCATGGCGTGTTCATGATCGAACTCTAGGACTGCATCCTTCCATGCCAATCGGCGAACAGCCAGTAAAAAGTGCCGCTTTTCGGGCAACGCTGCCCATGCGGGCGGCGGACAATGCTCTCATCCGTCAAAGGGTTTGGGGTAGAGAGTAAGAAACATGGCCGCTGCCGAAAATACTGTAGACGACATTGCCGCCGATATCGTTGCTGACGTGCCGCCCGCTGCGCCTGAAACGCCTGCTGCAAGTACCGCGTTCCCGCCGGGTTCCCTCCGTGCGCGCCTGCAACAGGCGTTTGCCAATATCAAGGCGCTCAACCAGCGGCAACGCATCGCTGCCGCTGTCGTGCTGGCGTTGGTCATTTCTCTCATCGTCGGGATCGCGCTCTGGAGCCGTCCTTCCAACCAGGCGGTGCTGTTTACCAATTTTGAGGATCAGGACGGCGGCGAAATCATCAACGCCCTCCAGCAACAAAACGTCCCATTCAGCATCTCAAGCGATGGCCGCTCCATCCTCGTGCCCGCAAACATCGTCTATGAGACCCGTTTGCGGCTGGCGGCTGCGGGGTTTCCGAAGGGAGGGCAGGTCGGTTTCGAGTTGATGGACACGCAAAAACTCGGTGTCTCGCAATTCAACGAACAGGTTGCCTACCAGCGCGCCCTGGAAGGCGAACTCGCGCGCACTGTCCAGTCGATTGCTTCGGTGACGGCAGCCCGCGTGCATCTGGCGATACCCAAGCAGACTTCCTTTTTGCGAGACGACCAGAAACCGACCGCTTCGGTCATGGTGCAACTGCGCCCCGGCCGGACGCTGAACGATAATCAGGTAGCGGGTATCGTGCATCTGGTGTCGTCCTCCGTGCCCAAGATGAACGATTCCGCCGTCAGTATCGTCGACCAGAACGGCAATCTGCTCACGGGCGAAGACCTGATGAAGCGTTCCGAACTGGATCCCACGCAATTGCGCTACATCGAGGAAGTCGAAACCGGGCTTATTCGGCGTGTCGAAAACATTCTTACCCCGATGTACGGCAAGAACAACTTCCGCGCCCAGGTCACGGCAGACGTCGATTTCAACAAGGTCGAACAGACTGCCGAAACCTTCCGCCCCAATCCTGCTCCCGAACAGGCTATCCGCAGCCAGCAGACCAATGAGCAACAAGGCAGTGACGAGGGGCCGCAAGGCGTGCCCGGCGCGCTCACCAACCAGCCCCCCGTTCCAGCTACCGCGCCGATTACCATTCCCCCCGTGCCGCCGCAGGGAAGCGAGAAGAAAACGCTCACCAGCAGCCGCTCGGCAGTCATCAACTACGAACTGGATCGCACGATCCAGCACGTCAAACAATCGCTCGGGCAAATCAAACGTCTGTCGGTGGCCGTGGTCATCAACCATCAGTCTGTGCAACTGCCGCTCCAATCACCCGCTGGAGCAGCACAACCCACGCAGGTCAGCGAAGACGAAATCGCTCGCATCACCAACCTCGTCCGTGATGCCGTGGGCTACAACGCTGAACGAGGCGACACCATCAGTGTCGTGACCAGCCCGTTTGCAGATTCGGGCGACCCGAAGATTCCCATCTGGAAAGATCCGAAAATGATCGAATTGGGCCTGGAAGGCGGTAAATACCTGGGGCTGCTCATTCTCCTGCTCTTTGTGTACTTCGGAATCATCCGTCCGTTACTGCGCACCATCGCACCGCCGTCGTTGCGCGACGAGCCTGCTCTGGCAAGGGATAAAAGAGGTAAAAAAGACAGAAAAGGTGCAACGCAGGAGGTCGAAAAAGAGGGAGAAGAAGACGCGTGGAGGGAAGGTATCGATGTCGAACTTTCCGAGGCTGCCCTGCACGGCAACGAGTTCGAATCCCGGCTGGAGCGCGCGCGCCAGAAAGCTCGCGAAGACCCGAAGAGCGTGGCTGAACTGCTCAATCAATGGCTTGGTGTCAATGAAGAAGGAGGCCACAAATGAGTTCTGTCACTGCGATGCCCGATGAAGGACTGGAAAAATCCGCCCTGTTGCTCGCCGCGCTCGGCACTGACGAGGCAGCGGGCATCCTCAAGCACCTTGGGCCGCGCGAAGTACAGAAGCTCAGCATGAAACTGGCGCACATGCCTGCGCAGGAGCGTTCCAAGCTCGAACCCATCCTGGATGAACTCGAAATCCATTTCGACAAGGGCGCCTCCGTTCATGCCGACCAGGAACAAATCCGCGAAATGCTGACCAAGGCGCTTGGGGATGAGCGGGCGGCCAACCTCATCGCCCGCGTACTGCAAGGCTCCGATACCGCTGGAATCGAGAATCTGAAATGGCTCGATGCTTCCACTGCCTCCGATCTGATCAAGAACGAGCACCCGCAGATCATTGCCACTATCCTTGTTCACCTCGGGTTTGACCAGGCGGGGGAAATTCTCAAGCATTTTTCGGAGCGTCTGCGTAACGACGTGGTCCTGAGAATCGCTACGCTCGACGGTGTGCAGCCGCAGGCTTTGAAGGAGCTCAACGAGTCTCTCACTACCATGCTTTCCGGCGCGCAGACGGCCAAGAAAGCGGCAATGGGCGGTGTGCGGCACGTTGCCGAAATTCTCAACTTCGTAGGTTCGTCGGTCGAGACGGCCATTCTCGACAACGTGCGTGAATACGATGCCGATCTGGCACAGAAAATTCTCGATGAAATGTTCGTGTTCGAGAATCTGCTCGAAATCGATGATCGTGGCATCCAGACCGTTCTGCGCGAAATCCAGTCCGATTCGCTCATCATTGCCCTCAAGGGCGCGTCTGTCGAAATACGCGAGAAAATTTTCAAGAACATGTCGGGCCGCGCCGCCGAAATTCTGCGCGAAGACCTCGAAGCCAAAGGCCCGGTGCGCCTCTCGGAAGTCGAAACCGAACAAAAGGAAATTCTCAAAACCGTTCACCGCCTCTCCGAAGAAGGCCGTATCGTCCTCGGCGGCAAGGGAGGCGACGATGCGTTTGTCTGACAGGCGTTCGTTTGAATCATCATGAACAAGACCGTTTCTTTTGCACGTCATCAGGCCGTAGGCGCGTACCGCCGATGGGAGCCTCCGGATTTCGGTGTGCCTGCTCAGGCTGAGGTGGCCGAACCTGTGCCTGAATCGGAATCGGAATTGGAACCGGAACCATCTGTTTTCTCTCCCCCCGTCACGGAAGCGTTGTCGGAAACAGAACCGCACGAGGTTGAAGAAGAGCCAGAGTTTCCGGCTATTTCTCTGCCAACGGCGGAGGAAATCGAACAAATCCACGAAGAAGCACGCCAAAGCGGGTTCGATGAAGGTTTGGCCGAGGGGCGCAAGCAAGGCCATTCCGAAGGCCGGGAAGCCGGTTTCAGGGAAGGCCGGGAAGCCGGGTTTTCGGAAGGCAAGGCCGCCGCCGAAAATGAAGCCCTACAATTGCATGAGTTGGTCGCACAACTTGAGCAGGCTCTTTTGAGTCTCGACGCTGAAATTGCCGAAGAATTGATGTCGTTTGCCGTCGAATTTGCCCGCAAGATCATCCAGCATACCCTGGCCGTCGAGCCGGAAGCCGTCGTGAGCGCCATTCGCGCCGTCTTGCAAACCCTGCCCCAGTCCCGTGCGCAGATTCACCTCAACCCGGACGATATTGCGCTTGTTCGCAGACATCTCGACGAAGTGCTTGATCAGGCGGGGCACGTATTGATCGAGGACGAAACCGTTTCCCGTGGCGGCTGCCGGGTAGAAACGCCGGGAGCGCAGATCGATGCCACGATGGAAACGCGCTGGCGGCGCGCGATTGAAAGCCTGGGCCGGGAACACTCTGCGTGGATTCCCGCAGGCGACCGCAGGACGAAATCACGCAGGGCGAGCGATAAACCGGGCGCCAAAGCCAGGGTGAAGGACGCGCCAGCCGCTTCGGATACGCCGTAATGAAACCCGCTGCGCCCCGAATGAAACATGTCGAACTCTGGCGAACCTTCATGGAAGATGCCCGCCGTCTGGTTGACACCGTCAACCCGTTCCAGAATGCGGGACGGCTTACCCGGATCAACGGACTGGTGATGGAAGCTTCCGGGCTCAAACTGCCTTTGGGTTCCGGTTGCCAGGTCATGGCTCCCGGCGGAAGCGTCGTGGAAGCCGAGGTCGTCGGCTTCAGCGGTGAAAAACTTTTTATGATGCCTACGGACAACGTATTCGGCCTCTTTCCCGGCGCACTGGTTCGGCCTGTAGATGCCGTCTACCCTCAACTCGTGCCGGGTCAGCGTATTGCTCCCCGCCGCCGCTCCTCCGACCGCGCCAAGCACCTGCCGGTTGGCGAAGCCCTGCTGGGCCGGGTCGTCGATGGCGCGGGCCGTCCGCTGGATTCACTCGGCCCCCTTTACACCGAAGAAACCCGTTCCCTGCAAGGACGCCCGATCAACCCGCTCAACCGTTCCGCCATCCGCGATCCGCTCGACGTGGGCATTCGCGCAATCAACGGGCTGCTTACCGTTGGGCGAGGGCAGCGTCTGGGACTCTTTGCGGGTTCGGGCGTGGGTAAATCCGTGCTGATCGGCATGATGGTGCGCTATACCGGCGCCGATCTCATCGTCGTCGGACTCATCGGCGAGCGGGGTCGCGAGGTCAAGGAATTCATTGAGCAAAACCTGGGCGAAGAAGGGTTGAGACGCTCCGTCGTCGTTGCCGCTCCGGCGGATACCAGCCCCCTCATGCGCCTGCAGGGCGCAGCCTACGCCACGAGCATTGCCGAATATTTCCGCGATCAGGGCAAACAGGTGTTGCTGGTGATGGATTCCCTGACCCGTTACGCAATGGCTCAACGTGAGATTGCGCTGGCCATCGGTGAGCCGCCGGTCACGCGCGGCTATCCGCCCTCGGTATTTGCCCTTTTGCCCGCGCTCGTCGAACGCGCCGGAAACGGCCCGGAAGGGGGCGGTTCCATCACAGCCTTCTACACCGTGCTCGCGGAAGGCGATGACCAGCAAGACCCCATCGCTGACTCCGCGCGTGCCATTCTCGACGGCCACATCGTCCTCACCCGCTCGCTTTCCGACCAGGGACACTACCCGGCCATCGATATTGAACAGTCGATCTCACGCGCCATGCACGGCCTCATCAGCGACGCGGATTTCGACCGCGTGCGCCAGTTCAAGCAACTCTTCTCCCGCTACCAGCGTTCGCGCGACCTCATCACCGTCGGCGCCTACCAGCCCGGCGGCGACCTGTTGCTCGACAACGCCATTGCCATGTATCCGCGCCTGGAAGCCTATTTGCAGCAACGCATCGAAGAGCGCGAGAACTATACCGGCGCGCGCGGGAAACTGGATGAGCTCTTTCCGGCGGATGTGTCCTGAGCGGGAAGCGCGCCATCACTGCCATTGGGCACAAAATCCTTCGCACGATCTTCTTCATGCTCTTGAGGCGCGAACATTACCGGGATCGCGCTACAGACTATGAAGCGCTGAGTGTTCGACGAAACGCCCCTCGATGGATTAAGGCTTTGCACAAGTTCGGTTTCATCGCGCCTGAACCGGCTTCGCACTAGTCTGATTCCAGCTCGCTAAACCTCAATGGCATGATTGGGCCAGATATGCGCTCGTCTTGTGGGCGTTTCTTTCACGCTACGCTTAAACTAACCGGCGCACCGCAGGCGCGTCCGGGTTGAATGAAATATTAGGCACTATGCCGCAACTGAGCGCGCCTATCCAAATAATTTGAGATCAATCCTTCGTTCCAGCAATCACTATCTTGCGGATGCGGTTGTTATTCCGATCCGCGACGTAAAGATTTCCCGCTATGTCCATCGCGATGCCATGAGGATAGTTGAACTGCGCGGCACTTCCGAGTCCCTCGGCATAGCCGGGGTACTTGCCGCGTCCGGCAAGAGTGCTGACATCTCCAGCCGGGGTAATTTTGCGAATGTAGTTGTCATCCGTCACATAGAGGTTGCCCGTCGCATCTATTGCAATACCGGCAGGCCCATTAAACTGCGCGGCGCTTTCCGTACCGTCAGCCAGAGTGCTGACCTCTCCAGCCGGAGTGATCTTGCGAATGCGATAGTTGGCCATATCTGCCACATAGAGATTACCCGCTGCATCAATTGCAATGCCGGAAGGAAGGCTAAACTGCGCGACACCTCCTGTACCGTCGGCAAAACCTACCTCGCCGCCAGCCAGAGTGCTGACCTTTCCAGTAGGCGTGACCTTGAGGATGAGATGGTTGGCGCCGTCCGCCACATAGAGATTGCCCGCTGCATCAATTGCAATGGCGGAAGGCTGCTGAAGTTGAAGAGCGTGGTCCTTGGCATGGTCTGCCTTGTCGCCAGCAAGGGTACTGACTGCTCCGTCCGGTGTGACCTTGCGAATGCGGAGGTTAATACCGTCTGTCACATAGAGGTTACCTGCTGCATCTATCGCAATACCAGAGGGTTCATAAAACCGTGCGGCACTTCCCGTGCCATCGGCATAGCCTTTTTCGCCACCGGCAAGGGTGCTGACTTCGCCTGCCGGAGTGATTTTGCGGATGCGATGATTGCCCGTATCCGCCACATAGAGATTGCCTGCCGTATCTGCTGCGATACCGAGAGGAGCGCCAAATTGTGCAGCGCCTCCCGGTCCGTCGGCAAAACCACCTTCGCCGTTTCCGGCAAGGGTGCTGACCATAGCCGTTTGGCTACTATCCGGTACGGTAACGCTGGTTTTTTCGCATCCCGCAAGAAAACCTAGCGCGAGAATGGCAGAAAGAAGATGAAGAGCAGATAATTTTGCTTTCATGGAGGTGATAGATGATTTGCTGAGAGTTGATACACAGGGTGATGTAACGGGTGTGGTGAATTTGTAGTCCGACGTTCATGTTAACCGACAGCCCGAGGCGTAGCCTCGGGCTGTCCAGCGCGCGAAGCGAGCGGGGTTGAGCATGTTGTCAGGACGCTTGGCGAAAACGAACATATGCTCAACCGAATGCACAATTCGCGAAGGGTACCACCATCGCTTGGTAGAGCGGAATACCACGTATGCGCAATGCCAGGGTGTGTCTAGCCTCTTCCAACTTTGCCAGAAACTAACCGCATTAACTCGGACACTGTATGCGTTTTCTCTGCCTCTGTGTTTGTGATCTTGATTTGAAAATACTCCTCGATAGCGAGCACGACGTCGACATCGGCCATTGAGTCAAAGTCCCAGAAAAAACTGAGGTTCTTTGAAAAGTCGTCTTCTGCGTGGAGGCGAGACATGTCAGCGTCAAGATGTTCTTCAAGGATTTTACGAATCCCGAAAATAACCTCTGGTTCGATTCCTAAACCTAAAAAATAGCGGTCATAAAATGCCTCCGGAGTTAGTGGCTCACGACCGACAAATGCTCTTTGAACTTTCTTTTCTTTCGCACGGCGTTCATGCCCAACCAACCAAATGACAGAAGCCACTATCGCGATGCCACCGAGAACTAAGAGCATGGTTGTCATTGAACCCTAAACAAAAATTATCGCGTACTCTGATTTCATTTCCCCTTAGATTCGAACATTTTCAACGCAGATTTGGCGGTATAATTCCCTTGCTCTGCTGCCATGCGGAATAATTTTATTGCTTCATCCTCATTCTTGGAAACGCCTTGTCCTCGGGTGTACATCATTGCCAGATTATATTGAGCAGCCGCATCCCCCTGTTCTGCTGCCTTTGCATACCATTTCGCAGCTTCAGCATAATTTAGGTCTACCCCATGACTCCATTGGTACATAAAACCAAGTTTGTTTTGTGCTTCTACATTTCCTTGTTCTGCGGCCTTTAGGTACCACTTTGCGGCTTCCGCGTAATTTACGTCTACGACGCCCTCACCTGTTTCATACATTTTTCCAAGTGTGTTTTGTGCCGCCGCATTTCCCTGTTCGGCTGAGCGTTTTATTTCCTCAACATTTTGCGCCTGAACCGCTAAAACGAAAAAGACAGCAAACAAACCCATGAACCAACGTACATTGGGTTGCGCCAGTACTTGGGAGAAGTGTTCCGATGATTGGCCGAGCAAAAGGAGAGCCGAGCGGAGGAGGGTCATTTGATGGCCGATCATGTTCATATGCTTTTGAGGATTCCGCCGAAGTGTAGGCATGCGGCGGATACCGTATTGACTGGCTGACAGCACCCTGCTGGAGCATGTGCCGACCTTACATCTCCGATCCCTGCGCGCAACGTCATCACTTCTGGATGCGCAATGTCGAAGCACACCACGCCCGTAAAGTCCGAACAACATCATCCCGTTCGGGAATGAAATTTGTAAAAACCTGTTTCATCTATGATAAACTTCCCGATCAGGATGATTTTATTCTGGAGATGGAATTGTTTAATAAAAAAATACCGAACGGGAAGGTAAGCACAACGGCAGAATTGGGCAAACTTGTTGCAGAG
>JAITMK010000090.1 GCA_031277415.1 Azoarcus sp. | reverse complement strand
AACACGGGTTTCTGCGCCATTTGCATGGGTTGTTTCTCCGTCGGATTTGCAGTGGCCGCTGGGCAACAAATTGCCAGAGCGAAGGCAGCCAGGGTGGCGTGGATGAGGTGCTGTTTCATGTCCTTTTTATAGTGTCCCATTGCTTTTCTTCCTTAGTGCCGTCCGGATTGTTGTACCGCAGAGGTCGTGGAAGATAGCGCAGGGTATTGCGATTATCGCCGCGCCTCCAATGCATGATGCTCGTCGCATTTGCTGATAGGGCAGCCCGCGTAGGTCGGGATGAGCTTGCGAATCCCGACGTTTGGGATTGTCCTACACTTCTACCGTTCGGGGCTTCATGGTGTTGGGATTCGCTTCGCTCATCCCAACCTACGCGAACTTCGCTCATTTTATTCGCTCCTGTTCTCGGGATTACTTTGGTTTTGCTCCTCGATTTCACGCTGTCTTTTTCGACCTTCCACGATTCTGGCGTGAAACCCCTTTTCCCATTCCAGATAGTCCGGATCAGTGCATTTTCCGTCTTTCGTTAATCCCCATTGCTTTGCCCATTCCCAATCTTTTTCGGTCGGAGGCTTGGGGTGATTATCATAATAATTGGGGGTGTGAGTTATTCTGTAAATAATGATGTAATCGACTTCACCTCCGAACGCCCATTCTTCTCTCGGTAATGGATAAAAAGGACTGCCGAAATCATAATTCGACACGACGATTCTGGCCTTCTCCCCCGGGTAAATATGCACATGAACCTGCCTCGGTTTATCGTATTGCGGAATCTCCACGATGGCGGATTTTTCGACCGGCTGTTTCGGCGTATTCGGGTCTCTCGGCTCATTGGGGTCATCGTCCAGGTAAACCGCCCAGGATAATTTTGCCGTCAGCCCCGGCTTCCATTTTTTCGGGAGCACGATGCAACACTGAATGCCGCCGATGGAGGCCGAACCTTCGTCATCATTGATGGAAACGCCAAGGACCTGACGCTTCGGATAATGGTCATGGGCGCTCAGGCTAACGGCGACTCCTTTTTCTTCCTTGCATCCGGTTTGCAAGAAGGCGAGTACGACACAGCAAAGTAGCAGAAACGTTTTGAAATAAGCGTTCATAGAGACTCTCCTTCCTGTTGTTTTCATTTTTTCTGTTTTCATGGATTTTCCGTAGGTGTTTAGTCCGCGTAGGTCGGGATGAGCTTGCGAATCCCGACATTTGGGATTGTCCTACATTTCTACCGTCCGGAACTTCATGGTGTTGGGATTCGCTTCGCTCATCCCAACCTACGCGAACTGGAGGTATATTACCCGTTCGAATGAAACTATATGAGAAAATGAGTGGAACTTGGAACCGGGAGTACACTGATGCTTACGCTTACATATCTTGTGCGAATATTCTCGTTAACTTTAATAGTTTTCCCAATCTTATCTTATGCCTCAGACTCTGCTCCTGTTTATAAAATTAGCAATAGAAACACTAAACAATTTTTAGAGATATGTACAGCAGTAGGCTGCATAAAAAAGAACTTGCCGGATACAGATACTGCAGGCCATTTAATTGAATACCCTTTTTTCAAACTTCATGACATAGATAGCGATGGAATTCCTGAACTTATTGCCACCCAGCAAACTATGAACGGCACTGCTTATAGAATATCCGCACTCTTTCGCATAAACAATATCGGCGAATTTGATCTCATTAAAAATAACTATAAGAGAAATTATATGTATAATGTTGCCTTTTTAAATGGAAAGGTCATCAGCAGTTATCATTCTGCTGGAAACGGGTATAATGATGTTTATAACTATGTTAATGGAAAGCTTGAAATAGAGTTGCGAGACAAAAATAATCGAGAAAGAACTGTTTTCGACAAAAACGGGAAAGAATCCGACATTTTTTTATTGAAATATGATAGCGACAAGAAGTGGTTTGAAAAAGAAATAGCAACTGCTCGCATCAAACTGCACAAGGCTGTACTATATAATTCCCCCAGTTTTGAAAATGCCTCCAAAATGCACCTGGTTGAAAATGACACAGTTGCTCTCAAAAAATATCATTTGAATGAAAACAAAATACTAGAATTTTATTTGGTGGAATATACCACAGAAAAAAACAACAAAATAATTAAATGGATAAAAAAAGAAGCGTTATCAAATACCCATTAGGGAAACTCTGCATTACCCTATTACCCAGCACCTGTCATCCTGCTTGATACCGTAGGATCCATGCAACGTCTGGATTCTGCGACTTCGCTTCGCTACGCGCAGAATGACGGAAGGGGTTTTGCAGGGGTTCCCTAAAAGAAAGCTAAACTAACGCATCATGAACTATCACGGCCTCACTAAAAAATTCCAGATCAATCGCCCGCTTGATGAATTTGAAATTCAGCATCAATTACGCGTGAATGAATCCAGCTTTGACAAACCCTGGGGGTCAAGCTATGTAATCAAAATGAATTCGACTTACCTTGAATGTGTCGACAAGTTCTTCCTGGATAAGGGAATTATTTCAGGAGGGGGGGTTGTACTAGTAGCCATATTAATTATATTTTATTTAGGAACTCTATCCATTATTGCTGATCGTTGGCAGGGTGTAATGCGTAGTAAAGAGGATCTCTATTTCATGATATATCTAACCCTCCTCTGGGGCGGCGCTGTCATCTACATTTGCTTCTTTCTCCGCAACGAGATGTTTCGCTATACACATTACCCGATCCGTTTCAACCGCAAGAACCGGATGGTCTACGTCACGCGCCTGGATGGCACGGTCATGGCCGAATCGTGGGACAAGCTCTTTTTTACCGAGGGCGAATGCGGGGGAAAATTCGCTGGGTTCGGTGAGACTCGGGATATTCGCGGCCATCGGCTCGCTGAGGACGGAAAAACGGTGCTGGAAACTTTTGCGTTACCGCACTATTCGGACGTGCGCGCCTACCACCGGTTTGCCGTATGGGAATTCATACGACGCTACATGGAAGAAGGCCCGGAACAACTCATGCGCAGGGTGCCAATGGTCAATGATGTGGCTGACCGCCGCGAACGCTTTTGGGCTGGCTTCATGCATCACTATGAATTCATACAAGTCCATTCCGGGGAATTTTTCGCCCTCCTCTCCTCCCCCGTCCTCCTCTTGCACGCCGTCGGCCGCTGGCTCGCCATTCTCACCAGCAAAATCCCCGTCTGGTCCGCTGAAGTCGAAGCCGCGTGCCAGATCGACCCCAACGACCCCTACGTGATTGACCGTGACCATCCGCCGAAAGAAACCGACAGGCTGGGTAATGAGAGATTGATGACGGATACGCAGAAAACGGATGCACAGAAAGCGGCGGAGCACCAGGAGAGAGCACAAGCCATCCTCAAAGCCAACGATGAATATCAAAGAAGGAGAAGAGAGGAAGAGGATGGATTAAGGAAGTAGTTTGTGTAGAGGTGCCATGAGGGACAGATCACGGGTTCGCATGCGGCTTCCTCGTGCGGGTTTTGAGCAACCTGCTAAACCAAAACCGCCCTAACAATCACGGCGGTTTGCGCTACCCCTGATGATGAAAGAAACTTGAGGGTGGAAGGTGTATGGCGATTCTTTCATGCTAGAGCGGTTTTTGTTTGAGTGGATACGTAACGGGATAACCGCTCATCAAGGGAATGAAGAGAAAAACGCCGAACATGCACGGCCTCGTAGGGGCGTTGCGTGAACCCCCCTCGCAAACCCCCACCGCTTGTTGTTAAATGCAGGGGCGTTGCACGCAACGCCCCTACAGAATGCATCACCCCTTGAAGAGCGGGAATGACGGGAAAAATACTTGAGGATGCGTCATCCCCTTGTTAAGCGGGGATCCAGAAAATCCGGGCAACCCTGTGACAGGCTCAGCCCGAACGGTTGTGGGTTGTTCAGATATTCCCTAAAACGCCCAATTCCTTCTTTCCTTGTTGAGCGGCTACGCGCACTGGCCTTGCTCGGAATCGAACTCGAACGTGGGTGCGCGAGTACTGTTTTTCCCAAAACAAAGCTCCCGAATGATTTCTCATTCGGGAGCTTTGTCGAAACTCAAAACCGGGGGAGGGAACCCCGTGAATCTTATGCTGCCTCTGCTTTGGTTCCGGCAGTCTCCGGGCGGTCGAGCAATTCGACATACGCCATCGGGGCGTTGTCTCCGTCGCGGAAACCGCATTTCAGGATACGCAGGTAACCACCGGGGCGGTTGGCAAAGCGCGGGCCAAGTTCATCGAAAATCTTGACGACGATTTCGCGGTCGCGCAGCCGGTCAAATGCCAGGCGGCGGTTGGCAACGCTTGCTGTTTTGCCTAGTGTGATCAGGGGTTCGACAACCCGGCGCAGTTCCTTCGCCTTGGGCAGGGTCGTTCTGATAGCCTCGTGACGCAGCAGCGAGTTGGCCATGTTGCGGAACATGGCCTGACGATGGCTGCTCGTCCGGTTCAGTTTGCGAAGGCCGTTACGGTGACGCATTATCAAATCCTCACTTGTATCTGCTCAGACTCAACCGAGTCTGTCCAGCCCGGCAGGGGGCCAGTTTTCCAGTTTCATTCCCAGCGTCAGCCCGCGAGAAGCCAACACTTCCTTGATTTCGTTGAGCGACTTGCGGCCCAGGTTCGGCGTCTTGAGCAGCTCGGTTTCGGTGCGCTGGATCAGGTCGCCGATGTAATAGATGTTTTCGGCCTTCAGACAGTTGGCCGAACGTACCGTCAATTCAAGGTCATCGACCAGACGCAGCAATACCGGATCAACCACGATGACGTTTTTGACGGGCACATCGACTCGAGTGTCCTGCAAATCGGCGAACACTGCGAGTTGATCCACCAGGACGCGGGCAGCGTAGCAGACCGCTTCTTCCGGATCGACGGCACCGTTGGTTTCGATATCGATGACCAGACGGTCGAGGTCGGTGCGCTGCTCAACGCGAGCGCTCTCTACCTGGTAGCTGACACGGCGTACCGGGCTGAACGAGGCGTCAAGCATGATCCGGCCAATGGACTTGCTTTCGGAGTTGACCGGGCGGGTATTGCCTGGCACGTAACCGCGGCCTTCTTCAACCTTGATCTGCATGTCCAGCTTGCCGCCCGGAGCCAGGTGGGCAATGACATGGTCGGGGTTGATGACCTCGACGTTTTGAGTGGTTTCAATGTCGGCAGCCGTTACGGTGCCTTCTCCGCTCTTTGAGAGGTGCAGCGTCACTTCGCCGCGACTGTGGAGTTTGAACACGACACCCTTCAGGTTGAGCAACAGGTCGACAATGTCTTCCCGCATGCCGTCCATGGTCGAATACTCGTGCAACACGCCTTCGATCGATACTTCCGTCGCGGCATGTCCCGGCAGCGATGAAAGAAGAATACGGCGTAGCGCATTACCCAGGGTATGCCCGAATCCTCGTTCGAACGGCTCCATTACTACCCTGGCCTGAACCTGGGAGATGGCCTGAACATCAATGATGCGCGGTTTCAATAGCTCATTGCTTTGCATCAACATTTCCTCGAAACCAGTGAGTCGCCTCCCGCATCAGCGGGAGTACAGTTCCACGACAAGACTTTCGTTGATCGTGGGCGGCAGTTCGTCACGCGCCGGATAGGCTTTGAAAGTACCTTTTCCTGCCTTGACGTCGACCTCTATCCAGGCGGGGAAGCCACGCGATTCGTTGGCTTCGAGTGCGGCCTTGACCCGCAACGTACTGCGCACGCTTTCGACGAGTTGAACGACATCGCCCGGGCGTACCAGATAGGACGGGATATTCACGCGCTTGCCATTGACCAGCACGCCGTTGTGACGAACCACCTGGCGCGCTTCGGCGCGTGATCCGCCGAAACCCATGCGGTAGGCTACGGAATCGAGACGGCCTTCAAGCAGTTGCAGCAGGTTTTCACCCGTCTGCCCACGGCGGCGGGCCGCTTCGGCATACACGCGGCGGAACTGGCGCTCCAGTACGCCGTACAGACGGCGGATTTTTTGCTTTTCACGCAATTGTTCGCCGTAGCCCGACAGACGCTGTCCGGAACGCAGGCCGTGCTGGCCGGGCGCGTAGGCATGGTGCTCGATGGCACACTTGTTGGTGAAACATCTTTCCGCCTTCAAGAAAAGCTTTTCGCCTTCGCGGCGGCACTGGCGGCATTTTGGGTCGAGGTTGCGAGCCACGGTTTACTCCTTGTCGTCAGATGCGCCGCTTCTTTGGCGGACGGCAACCGTTGTGCGGAATGGGGGTGATGTCGGTAATACTGGCAATGCGAATGCCCAAGGCATTGAGCGCCCGAATGGCAGATTCACGGCCAGGCCCCGGCCCCTTGATGCGCACTTCGAGATTCTTGATGCCACAATCCTGTGCTACCTTGCCGGCGGCCTCGGCTGCCACCTGGGCGGCAAACGGGGTGCTCTTGCGCGAGCCCTTGAAGCCGGCTCCGCCGGAAGTCGCCCATGACAGCGCGTTCCCCTGGCGGTCGGTAATGGTAATGACCGTGTTGTTGAAGCTGGCGTGAACGTGCGCAATACCTTCTGCGACGTTCTTTTTGATCTTTTTGCGAACCTTGGTTGTTGTCTTTGCCATCGGTCAATTCCTGTTATTTCTTGCCGGCAACTGCTTTGCGCGGGCCCTTGCGGGTGCGGGCATTCGTGCGGGTACGTTGCCCGCGAACCGGCAAACCACGGCGATGGCGGACACCACGATAGCAGCCCAGATCCATCAGGCGCTTGACGCTCATGGTTACTTCCCGGCGCAGATCGCCTTCGACCACGAAACGGCCCACTTCTTCGCGCAGCTTTTCCATGTCCGATTCGGTGAGGTCCTTGACCCTGACCGAACGCGAAACGCCGGCAGCGTCACAAATTTTTTGGGCGCGTGAACGACCGATCCCATAGATAGCGGTCAGCGCAATCTCGGCATGCTTGTGGTTGGGGATATTGACCCCAGCAATACGAGCCATCCGTGTACCTCGTAAAACGTGAAACGTTGTATTGTAATTTAACCAGCCACGAAAATCAACCTTGGCGCTGCTTATGGCGCGGATCGGTACAAATGATCCTGACCACACCCTTGCGGCGGATGATCTTGCAATGGCGGCAAAGCCGCTTGACGGAAGCCTGAACTCTCATGATCGTTTGCTCCTGTTTCCTTGAGTTCTTTTGTCACTTTGTCCGGAATACGATCCGGCCCTTGGTGAGGTCGTAGGGGGTCAATTGGACAGTCACCTTGTCGCCCGGCAGGATACGGATGTAGTGCATGCGCATCTTGCCGGAAATGTGCCCGAGCACCATGTGACCGTTTTCGAGCTTGACCCGAAACATTGCGTTGGGAAGGTTCTCCGTGACCTCACCCTGCATTTCGATTACGTCTTCCTTCGCCATCGTTATCGAAGCGGGAGACCCGCCCCCTTGAAGTCTGCCTTCTTCAGAAGGCTTTCATACTGGTGCGACAGCACGTAATTCTGTATTTGATCCTTGAAGTCGAGCGCCACGACCACCACGATCAGGAGCGAGGTGCCACCGAAATAAAACTGCACTTTCCACTTCATGATCAGGAATTCGGGCAGCAGGCAGACCAGCGTGATGTAGGTCGCCCCTGCCATGGTGAGGCGCATCAGCACCTTGTCGATATAACGCGCCGTTTGTTCACCCGGACGAATGCCGGGCACGAAGGCGCCGCTTTTTTTGAGATTGTCCGCAGTATCGCGCGGGTTGAAGACGAGCGCGGTATAGAAAAAGCAGAAAAAGATGATCAAAAGGGCATACAAAATGACGTAAGCCGGTTGCCCGTGCGAGATTTTATCGAGCACTTCTTTCAACCAGACCATCTTGTCCGGGCCGAACCACTGTCCGAACGACCCCGCAAAGAGGATGATGCTTGATGCGAAAATCGGTGGAATGACCCCGGACATGTTGAGTTTGAGCGGTAAATGCGAACTTTGTCCGCCATAGACCCGGTTACCGACCTGCCGCTTGGCATAATTCACCAGTATCTTGCGCTGCCCGCGCTCGACGAAAACGACGAAGGCTGTTACCAGTACGACCAGCAAACAGATGAACAACGCGACCATCGGATGCATGGAGCCTTTACTGACCAGTGTGAACAACTCGCCGATGGCATTTGGCAGCCCCGCCACGATACCTGCGAAAATGATGAGCGAAATGCCGTTGCCCAGACCGCGCTCGGTGATCTGTTCGCCGAGCCACATCAGAAACATCGTGCCGGTGATGAGGGTCGTAACGGTCACGAAGCGGAAGGTAACTCCCGGATCGAGCGCTGCTGCCTGGCTTTCCAGCCCGATGGCGACGGCCAATCCCTGCACGAAAGCCAGGAGCACGGTTCCGTAGCGCGTGTATTGCGTGATCTTGCGCCGCCCGGCTTCGCCTTCCTTCTTGATCGCTTCGAGCTGCGGAACGGCTACGGCCATCAACTGCATGATGATCGATGCCGAGATGTACGGCATGATTCCCAGGGTGAAAATCGAGAACCGAGACAACGCTCCCCCAGAGAACAGGTTGAACATCCCGAGGATACCCTCTTGATTTCGCTCGAAGAGATGTCTCCAGGCATCATGATCAATTCCGGGCACAGGCAGATGCGCGCCCAGTCGATACACGATGATCGCGCCGAGCAGAAACAGCAGACGCCGTTTAAGATCGCCGAATTTTCCTGTGCTTCCTACCGTAGCAGCAGACTTGGCCACGATTTTGTCCTTTTACCTTGTTTCCTGACTTACTCTGTCACCACGGATCCGCCCGCGGCCTCGATTGCAGCCCGCGCGCCCTTGGTGGCTCCAACACCGCGCAGGACGACTTTCCTGCTGATTTCTCCGGAAAGAATGACCTTGGCAGAGAGCGCGTTGCCGGGAACGATGCCTGCCTTCTTCAGCGTGAGAAGATCGATTTCTTCCACAGGCACGGCGGCCAGTTCGGACAGGCGGACTTCGACTTTGCGGTCGCGGGTCAGCGATACGAAACCGCGCTTCGGCAGACGGCGTTGCAGCGGCATCTGGCCGCCTTCAAAGCCGACCTTGTGGAAACCGCCAGCGCGGGATTTTTGACCCTTGTGTCCTCGGCCACAGGTTTTGCCGAGACCGCTGCCGATGCCGCGCCCGACGCGCTTACCGGCAGACTTCGAGCCTGCGGCCGGTATAATGGTATTCAGGCGCATGTCATTGAACCTCGCACTTGAGCAGATAAGACACTTTGGTAATCATGCCGCGTATACGCGGGTTGTCTGGCAACTCGACGCAGTGGTTGAGACGGCGAAGCCCCAGACCACGTACCGTGGCACGGTGAGATTGTTTGGTTCCGATCACGCTTCTGACCAGCGTAACCTTGATTTTCTTGTCGGACATCGCTTACCCCAGGATTTCTTCGACGCTCTTGCCGCGCTTGGCCGCGATCTCTGCCGGGGTATTTACCGCCAGCAGGCCGTTGAGCGTGGCGCGCACGACGTTGTACGGGTTGGTGGAGCCAATGCATTTGCAGATGATGTCGCTTACGCCCATGACCTCAAATACCGCGCGCATCGGACCGCCCGCGATGATACCGGTTCCGGCCGAGGCCGGGCGCATCAGCACGGAAGCCGCGCCATGTTTGCCGATCACGGTGTGGTGAATGGTTCCGTTCTTGAGCGAAACCTTTTTCATTCTGCGGCGGGCCTCGTCCATCGCTTTCTGGACGGCTACCGGCACTTCGCGGGATTTGCCCTTGCCCATCCCGATGCCGCCATCGCCGTCACCGACTACGGTAAGAGCTGCGAAACCGAGAATCCGTCCACCCTTGACAACCTTGGTCACGCGATTGATCGAGACCATCTTTTCGCGCAGGCCGTCATCACGCTCCTCGGAGGCTTGCTGCTTGCGCTGGTTTTGCTGTTTGGCCATTCGTAACCCCTTTTAGAACTTCAGACCGCCTTCGCGGGCGGCTTCAGCCAACGTCTTGACTCGACCATGATAGAGAAAACCGGCACGGTCGAAGGCCACGGTTTCGATTCCGGCGGCCTTTGCGCGCTCGGCAATCAGTTTGCCCACTTCCGCAGCGGCTGCCTTGTTGCCGCCATTGGGCATCCGGGCACGCATGTCTGTTTCGAGAGTGGATGCCGAGGCCAGTACCTTCGATCCGCAACCGGAAATGATTTGCGCATAGATATGGCAATTCGACCGGAACACGGCCAGGCGCACGGCTTTCAACTCCGCGAGTTTTGCGCGGGTTTTGCGCGCGCGGCGAAGACGAGATTCTTTCTTGTTCATGAACGGTTGCCTTACTTCTTCTTGGTTTCCTTGATCACAACCCTTTCGTCCGCATAACGAACGCCCTTGCCCTTGTAAGGCTCGGGAGCGCGGTAAGCCCGCACTTCGGCTGCGACCTGACCGACCCGCTGCTTGTCGATCCCCTTGATGATGATTTCGGTCTGAGTTGGCGTTTCAGCCTTTACCCCTTCCGGCAACTGGTATGCGACCGGATGAGAGAAGCCCAGAGAGAGATTGAGCATATTGTCTTGAGCCTGGGCGCGATAACCGACGCCGACAAGGATGAGCTTTCTCTCGAAGCCCTTGGTGACGCCTGTCACCATGTTATTGACCACTGCGCGCGTGGTGCCGGAAAGCGCGTTGGCGTTTACTGCCCCTTCGCGGGGTTTGAACACCAGTGCGTCGCCTTCGCGCTCCACTGCAACCGAAGAATGCACGGCATGGTTCAGTGTGCCCAGCGGCCCCTTGATAGAGAGGTCGCTTCCAGCGATATTGACTTCAACGCCACCCGGAATGACCACCGGATTCTTTCCTACGCGAGACATGGAATCCTCCTTTAGGCCACCAGGCAGATGATTTCGCCGCCCACACGATTGGCGCGTGCGGCACGGTCGGTCATCACGCCTCTGGGAGTCGACACGATTGCCACCCCCAGTCCGTTCATGACCTTCGGCAGATCGTCGCTTCCCTTGTAAACACGCAGACCGGGACGGCTGATTCGTTCAATGCGTTCGATTACCGGGCGGTCGGCGTAATATTTGAGCGCCACATCGAGTTCGGATTTACCGGCCGCTTCCCGGACGGTGTAGGTATCGATATAACCCTCATCCTGCAACACCTTGGCAATCGCCACCTTCAGTTTGGAGGAGGGCATACGCACGTTCGTTTTTCCAGCCTGCTGGCCGTTGCGGATACGTGTCAGCATATCGGCGATAGGATCGGACATACTCATCTTTTACTCTCCTTACCAACTCGCCTTGGTCATGCCAGGCACTTCGCCGTCGAAAGCGATTTCGCGCAACTTGTTGCGGCACAAACCGAACTTGCGGAACACGCCGCGCGGACGCCCGGTCAGGCTGCAACGATTACGCGCGCGGACGGGACTTGCATTGCGCGGCAATTCCTGTAACGCAAGACGCGCAGCCATACGCTCTTCATCGGAGAGACTCGCATCCTTGATTTTTGCTATCAACCCGGCGCGCTTCTCGGCGTATTTCGCCATGACCTTGCGGCGTTTTTCTTCGCGGTTGATTAGAGCCAGTTTCGCCATATCACCCTCAATTCTTGAACGGGAAACGGAATGCGCCCAAGAGCGCCTTTGCTTCCGAGTCGGTTTTGGCCGTTGTCGTGATGCTGATATTCATCCCGCGCAACGCATCAATCTTGTCGTACTCGACCTCGGGGAAAATGATTTGTTCCTTTACACCGAGGTTGTAATTGCCGCGTCCGTCGAATCCCTTGGACGCAATGCCGCGAAAGTCGCGCATGCGTGGCAGAGCCACCGTCACCAGACGATCAAGGAATTCATACATCCTGGGGCCGCGCAATGTCACCATGCAGCCTATCGGGTAGCCGTCACGAATCTTGAAGCCGGCAATCGATTTCTTCGCCTTGGTGATGACCGGTTTCTGCCCGGCGATCTTCGTCATGTCACCGACGGCGAATTCAAGCACTTTCTTGTCGCCGACCGCTTCACCAACCCCCATATTCAGGGTGATCTTGGTAATACGCGGCACTTCCATGACGGACTTATAGCCGAACTGCTTGAGCAGATCGGGAACCACCGTATCCTTGTAAAACTGTTGCAAGCGAGCCATTGCTACTCCTTACGCGTCCACCATTTCGCCGTTCGACTTGAAGAAACGTACCTTGCTTCCGTTTTCAAGCACCCTTATCCCGACACGGTCGCCTTTCTCCGTAACCGGGTTGAACAGCGCGACGTTCGAGATATGGATCGGCATTTCTTTCTCGACGATACCGCCTACTTCGCCCTTGAGCGGATTCGGGCGCACGTGTTTCTTCACCCGGTTTATCCCCTCGACCAACAGGTGCTCGTCACCGACGCGGCGAAGCACCGTACCGCTGCTGTGGCGATTCTTGCCTGTGAGCACCACAACTTTGTCACCCTTGCGGATCTTGTTCATTTCCGAACTCCTCAGAGCACTTCAGGCGCCAACGAGACGATCTTCATGAACCGTTCAGAGCGCAGTTCGCGCGTCACCGGCCCAAAGATGCGCGTGCCGATCGGCTCAAGCTTGTTGTTGAGCAACACGGCGGCGTTGTTGTCGAATTTGATGAGCGAGCCATCCGGACGGCGCACACCCTTTGCCGTGCGCACCACGACGGCGCTGTAGATATCGCCTTTCTTGACCCGTCCCCGTGGCGCGGCATCCTTTACCGTAACCTTGATGATGTCCCCCACGGAGGCATAACGGCGTTTCGAGCCGCCAAGCACCTTGATGCACATCACCGAGCGCGCGCCGGTGTTGTCGGCTACGTCGAGCCTGGACTGCATTTGAATCATAAATATATCCCCAACTTGGCCCGCTCCTGGAGCGGTCAGTATTGGAACCCGTCCGGGTTGATCAGCCCGGATGACTTCCGGGACACGAAACCGCGCATTCTAGCAACACGCGAGAGGATTGCAACCTTTTCTCGAAAAAAAAGTCAATAAAAGTTCACGCAAGAGAAAGAATCGGGCGGTTTGCCCTGACTATGGAGAAGACAGGTAACATTCGGTCTCCCTGCCATGCATGTTGCCATGAACGGCGGGGGGTGGAGTTTGACGTGTGTTCTTGAGTTTATGACTGAAGTTGTGGAGATTTTCTTTTATGCTCCTGCCACTTGAACGTTCTGGAACGAAAAAACCAAAACCTGACTACAAGGCCCTGCTTGCAGGTCAGCCCCTCTTCAGCAGTCTTTCGTCTGAGGAGATTGCGCGCATCACACAGAATGTGCGGGAGATTCGGCCACAAAAAGGGGAAATCCTCTTCAACAAGGGAGACGAATGCAGGGGGCTGCACATACTTCTTTCCGGTCTGGTGAAGCTGTTTTGCATTTCACCTCGCGGGCAGGAGAAGGTTGTGGAAATCATCCATCCCGGCCATATGTTCGGAGAAGCCCTGATGTTTCTGGGGCGGCCCTACATTGTTTCTTCGCAGGCACTGGCTGATTCCTGGGTGCTCTACTTTCCAAAAAGCACGATTTTCGAGGAACTGGAACGTCGGCCCGAGTTGGCCAGAAAGATGCTCGCCAGCCTTTCCATGCGGCTGCATCAACTTATCAGCGATATTGAAAACTATTCGCTGCACTCCGGCAAAAAGCGTGTTATCGGCTATCTGCTGCGGGAAATCTCGGACGAATCGCTTCCCACCGAGGATCATGCTTGCACCATTCGTTTTTCCATCAGCAAAAACGTCATTGCGTCTCATCTCAACATGACACAGGAGCATTTTTCACGCATCCTGCACGAGCTCGCGGATCTCGGTTTGATCTCTGTGCATGGGCGGGAAATTCATGTTCCGGATATCCGCAGGTTGCAGCAATACGAAGACTGAGGACGCTGCTGCCGAAGCCGGTCGGCTGATATACAATTTCAGTCTCAGCCGCTCCGTGGCTCCTTTTGCTTTTCCATTGCAATGGCAACGAGTATCGTTCCTCCCCAGTCCCTTCGACGCGCCCTGGAACAGGGCCGCCGCGTGCTCGAAATCGAAGCGCGAGCGGTCACTGCGCTTGTCGGACGGATCGGGGATGCCTTCGGGCAGGCCGTCGATATGATTCTCCAAAGCCGGGGCAGGGTCATCGTCAGCGGCATCGGAAAGTCCGGGCACATTGCGCGAAAATTCGCGGCTACCCTGGCGAGCACAGGAACACCGGCTTACTTCGTCCATGCGGCGGAAGCCGCGCATGGCGACCTCGGGATGGTTGCTGCCGAAGATATCGTGTTTGCTATTTCCAATTCAGGTGCGAGCGAGGAACTGCTTACCATCGTGCCCCAGGTCAAACGGCGCGGGGCGCGGCTCATTGCGATGACCGGCAACGCCGATTCGCCGCTTGCGCGTGAAGCTGATGTTCATCTCGATGCCGCTGTCAGTGAGGAAGCCTGTCCGTTCAATCTTGCGCCGACTGCCAGCACAACTGCCGAACTGGCGCTGTCGGACGCGATTGCCGTGGCGCTGCTCGATGCGCGCGGTTTCAGCATCGAAGATTTCGCGCGCTCGCACCCCGGTGGCAACCTCGGGCGGCGGCTGCTCACACATGTATGTGATGTCATGCGTCCGCACGAGAGCATTCCGGTCATCGCGGGCGAGGCGTTTCTGGTCGAAGCGTTGCTCGTCATGACGCGCGGCGGCATGGGTATGGCGGTGGCGCTGGGAAACGATGGCAAACCGGAGGGTATTTTTACCGACGGTGATCTGCGTCGCGCCCTGGAAAGCGGCATCGATGTGCGTACTACGCGGCTTGCCGGGATACTGACCAGAAACCCGCATACCATCGGGCCGGATGCCCTTGCGGTAGAAGCTGCCGAAATGATGGAGCGGTTGCGTATCAGCCAGTTGCTGGTCGTCAATGAAACCGGTGTGCTCATTGGGGCATTGAACACTCACGATCTCATGCAGGCACGGGTCATCTGATGCACGGATTTCTCAACTTCGTCTATCGTTTTTACCCGTTGGCCATCGCGGCGCTGCTTGCTGCCGGAGCGATCTGGCTCGAACGCGCAACCCGCAGCCCTGAACCCGCTGCTGAAGTCACTATTAACGAATCTCCGGACTTTATTGGCGATACGGTGCGTATCACGGGTTTTGGTGAAGACGGCAAATGGCGCTATACACTCGATTCTCCGCGCATTACTCATTTGCCGGTTACTGATTCGACCCAGGTTGAACAACCCCGGTTACAACTCATCAGCCAGGAGCGGCGCATGTGGATCAACGCCGATTATGGCGAAGTCAGTTCCAAGGGCGAGCAGGTAGACTTTACCGGCAACGTAAAAGCCGAACGCGAAGGCGTGCCACCCGATCCGCCCATGCAGCTTTTCTCTGCGCAACTCACGTTCTGGCCGCAAGAACAGCGGGCAGCCAGCAACGTTCCCGTGCGCATCACCCAGGGAAAGACTCGTGTCGACGCCGACAACTTCGCAGCCGATAACGTATTTGGCGCCATGAAATTGTCCGGAAGAGTCAAAATGCACCTTGTTCCCCGTAACCAGTGAAATCCGCGATGCAACTCTTCCTTGCTGCTTCTACCGTTCTGCTGCTGGCTGCCATGCCTGCCTACGGACAATTGGCCGACCGCAGTCAGCCGATCAACATCGACGCCGACAGAGTGGCCGTGGATGACCGTAACAAGGTTCACGTCTTTGAGGGCAACGTTGTGTTGACTCAGGGAACGTTGACGCTCAAGGGCGATAAAATCGTCATTACCCAGAATACCGCCGGTTTTTACAACGGTGTTGCTACCGCCCAAAGTGGCAAGTTGGTTACTTTTCGCCAAAAACGTGTGAATGATGGCACCTGGATCGACGGCGAAGCCGAACGCATCGAATACAACAATCAGATCGAACGGGCAAAGCTTTTCAATCAAGGCCGGATCAGGAACGCCGGTAATATGGTGCGGGGTCAGTACATCGAATACGACATCGCCACCGAAAGCTACTTCGCGACCGACTCGCCCGAACGCTCCGGTGCTGGCAAGCAATCCCCGGAAGTGCGCGTCACCGTTACCCTCCAGCCTAAAAGCAACAAAACCGGCCCAACGGACGCCAAGCCTCGCTGAACACGCATTACAAGAAATATTTCTCACTTATGGCGAGAAATATGCAATATTTTTTGTGCAACGCACAAAAAAAGGTTGACATTCAAGTTTTGCAACATAAAATAGCAAAAAATGCTGCTATGCAGCAATACAAAGATGGCATACAACCATCCTCTCCCAACCCGGCAGTAGAGCAGTTTTTGTAGCTTTTTTGCAGTTCCAGTTTCCACACAATTTCCACTAGGAGAATCCAATGAACACATTCAACCCTGAGCAATTCACCGCCACCAACAAGGCCAACATCGAAACTCTGTTGAGCCTCACCAACAGCGCTTTTGCCAATGCAGAGCGTCTGGCTGCCCTCAACCTCAATACCGCTCGTTCTGTGCTTGAAGACAGCGTCTCCAACACCAAGGCTCTGCTGGGCACCAAGGACGTGCAAGAGCTGGTTTCCCTGCAAGCTTCGCTGATTCAGCCCCTGCTGGAAAAGTCTGTCGCCTATGCCCGCAGCGTTTATGAAATTGCCTCGCAAGGTCAGGAAGAACTGGCGAAAGTGCTCGAAACCCAACTCGCAGAGTTGAACAAGAACGTTTCCTCCGCGCTCGACAAGGCCGCCAAATCTGCCCCGGCAGGTTCCGACGTTGCCGTTGCCGCCGTGAAGTCGGCCATTGCCGCCGCCAACAGCGCCTACGACAACTTCTCGAAGGCCGTCAAGCAAGCGACCGAAATTGCCGAAGCCAACGTTGCCGCTGCCACCAATGCCACGGTCAAGGCTGTTACCAGCACCTCTTCCAAGGGTTCCTCGAAGAAGTCTGCCTAAGGAATTTCACGGATGCGCTGCTTTTGAGCAGCAAAACCGGCAAAAGGCCAAATCCCTGAAATGGGGTTTGGCCTTTTTGCTACTTTACACATTCGCCACCCAGATTGTAGGTTGGCGATGAGCGAAGCGAATCCCAACATCCATCCAGCCACAAAAACGTTGGGTTTCGCAAGCTCAACCCAACCTACGGCCTTTACACATTCGTCATCCAGATTGTGGGTTGGTGATGAGCGAAGTGAATCCCAACATCCATCCAGCCACAAAAACGTTGGGTTTCGCAAGCTCAACCCAACCTACGACCTTTACACATTTGTCACCCAGATTGTAGGTTGGTGATGAGCGAAGCGAATCCCAACATCCTAACAAGATTGCTCAACCGTTTGGTTTGCGCCGCTTGTAAAAACCTGTGCAGGCGGCTTAGGGAAGTCTTGCAAAACCCCTCCCGTCATTGCAGCGCACCGCGAAGCGAAGTCGCAGAATCCAGACGCTGCGTGGATCCTGCGGTACCAAGCAGGATGACAGGAGGCGGAAAAATAGGGTAATGCTGATGTTCCTTAGGGAAGCCTTACTGATGCCGTAGCGGGATCGGATTCGCTCCAATCCACCGGGTAAGGCAATATTTTGTCTGTGCGAGGTCGTCCCCGGAGGGGATCAAAAGGCCCCGAAACCAGCCGGTCGGTATGGTCGTTAACGATCCGTACCCAGTGCCCCGCAAGCAAGAATCGATAGGTTGCCCGATAAACCTCCCCATGGCGCTGGGAACGCGTGAACTGCACCACCTCGTCGTCAGGGTTATATTTGCGCACATCGTAAGAACTTCGGAGAGCTTCGATTCTGTAGTGCATGGTCTATCCCGTTTGGTT
>JAITMK010000088.1 GCA_031277415.1 Azoarcus sp. | reverse complement strand
ACAGCACTAAAGTGGGCTGGGTCGATTTGAAACAACCTTCCGCTCATGTGGGAAAATCCTTTTGCAGGCGTTCATGATGTCTCCGAACACCTGTCTACCATGTCTCCGGTCTGAACACCGCCCCTTCGGGGCACCCTCTCCCGCAAGCGGGAGAGGGATTCGAGGCTCTGAAAGAAGGCCGTGATTCGAACTGAGACACTACCCGCCTCCTTCACACTTTGCCAAGCCTGATTCTATACACTATAATCAATAGGCTTTGAGAGGCTCTTTCGAGCCTTTCTTTCCGGTAGAAGTCAACGGGATGGGCGTTATGCCCATTTTTTATTTGCGGGGTAGGAGTGCAGAAACTCACCGAACTGATCGAGCAGGTTGTGACCGGACTCGGGTATGAGATCGTGACGATCGAGGGTTCGCCACGTGGACGGCTCCTGCGCGTATTCATCGACATCGCGCGGGGCGTGACCGTGGATGACTGCGAAACGGTCAGCCATCAACTCTCCCGCGTGTTCGAAGTCGAAAACATCGACTTCGACCGGCTTGAAGTCTCTTCGCCGGGACTTGATCGCCCGCTCGTCAAACCTGCTGATTTTGATCGATTCGCCGGATCCGATATCCGGTTGCGCACCCGTGTTCCGGTGAGCAATCAACGCAATTTTACCGGCGTGCTCAAGGGCCTGCATGATGGCATGGTCGTGGTCGACACCGAAAAAGGGGAACTCCTGGTTGCCTTCGCCGATGTCGAAAAAGCACGTCTGGTTCCAAAATTTTGAATCCCGGAGGTTTCACAGTCATGAGCCGCGAAATCCTGTTGCTTGTCGATGCCCTGGCGCGTGAGAAGAACGTCGCCAAGGAGATCGTGTTCACCGCTCTCGAATCGGCGCTGGCTTCCGCAACCAAGAAACGAGTCCACGACAATGCCGATGTGCGCGTCAGCATCGACCGTGACTCCGGCAACTACGACACCTTCCGGCGCTGGGTAGTGAAACCGGACGAAGAGGTCAACAACGACGAAGCCGAAATGGGTCTCATCGACGCGCGTGAGATCCAGCCGGACATCGAGCCGGGCGAATACATCGAGGAGGCGCTCGAACCCATCGATTTCGGGCGCATCGGCGCGCAGGCCGCCAAACAGGTGATCCTGCAAAAAATCCGCGATGCCGAACGCGAACAGGTATTGAACGACTTTCTGGATCGCAAGGAATTCCTCGTCTCCGGCACGATCAAGCGTGTCGAACGCGGCAACGCAATTATCGAAGTGGGCCGCATGGAAGCGGTATTGCCGCGCGATCAGCAAATTCCGCGCGAAAACCTGCGCTCCGGCGACCGGGTCAAGGCTTATCTGCTCAGGATCGACCGAGACGTGCGCGGCCCGCAATTGATTCTGTCGCGCACCGTCCCCGAATTCCTGATGAAGCTCTTTGAACTGGAAGTACCCGAAATCGAGGATGGGCTGCTCGAAATCAGGGCATGTGCCCGCGACCCCGGTTTGCGCGCCAAGATTGCCGTCAAGGCAAACGACCAGCGTATCGATCCGGTTGGAACCTGCGTCGGCCTGCGTGGTTCGCGGGTCACGGCAGTGCGCGACGAAATCAGCAGTGAACAGATCGACATCATCGTCTGGGCCTCCGATCCGGCACAGTTCGTCATTGCTTCCCTCCAGCCTGCCGAAGTCGTCTCCATCGTTGTCGATGAAGAGGCGCACGCAATGGACGTGGTGGTCGATGAAGCCAACCTCGCCATCGCCATCGGGCGCAATGGCCAGAACGTCAAGCTCGCCTCCGAACTGACCGGCTGGACGATCAACCTGATGAGCGAACAGGAATCCGCTGCCCGCACCGAGCAGGAGCATGGCGAGTTGCGGGTACTTTTCATGGACAAGCTCGATGTTGACGAAGATGTCGCCAACATCCTGATCGAAGAAGGTTTTTCCTCGATTGAAGAAGTCGCTTACGTGCCGCTGGCCGAGATGCTCGAAATCGAGGATTTCGATGAGGCCACCGTCAACGAGTTGCGCAATCGCGCGCGTGACGTGCTGCTGACCGAAGCCATCGTCACAGAAGAACAGCTCGAAGGCATTGCCGCCGACCTGCTCGCCCTGGACGGCATGGACAAGGCGCTGGCAGCCCAACTTGCCAGCCACGATATTCGAACCCGCGATGATCTGGCTGATCTCGCCGTTGATGAACTGGTCGATTTGACCGATATCGACGCAGAGCGTGCCAGTGCGCTGATCTCAGTCGCACGGGCGCACTGGTTCGAGCAAGAATGATGTAATAGGGGTGCAAAGATGGAAGGAATAAGTGTCACCCAATTCGCTGGCGAACTGAAAATGTCGGCAGTCACACTGCTGGAACAGCTCAAGCGCGCCGGAGTTGATAAATCCGACGGACAGGACTTGCTCACCGAGCAGGACAAATCGCGCCTGCTCGACTATCTGCGCGAATCGCACGGCAGTGCCAAAAAAGGGAAAATCACCCTGACCCGCAAGCAGACTTCCGAAATTCGCTCCACCGACTCGACGGGCCGCGCCCGCACGGTACAGGTAGAGGTCCGCAAGAAGCGCGTCTTCGTCAAGCGCGAGGAAATAGTTGAGGCTGTCGCGCCTGAAGAAACCCCCGTTGCCACGCCGAAATCCGCCGAACCCGTCGAACCCCAAACCGTGCCAACGCCGCCAGTGGAACCTGCCACGAGCGTCCAGGCTCCCGAGGCGTTGCCGCCCGAAACAACCCCGGATCCGGTTCCCGAAGCACTGCCTGTTTCCGTCGAACCTCCCGTATCCGCTGTTGAAACAACGCCGAAAGAAGCTCCCGTTGAACCCAAAGAGACAAAACAGGCAACTCCGGGAAAATCCGCCAAACGTCAGAAACAAAGCGAACCGCCACAACCATCCGTTCCGCCGGTTTCTCCTATCCTGAGCGCCGAAGAAGTCGCTGCGCGCGAACAGGAATCGAACCGTCACCGTGAGTTGCGCAAACGGCAACAAGCCGATCTGCGCGCCCGCCAGGAACTGGAAGCTGCTGTCAGAACCGCCGCCGAAACCCGTCGGCAGGAAGAAGAAGCCCGCCTGCGCGCCGCGCAACAACCAAAGCCCGCCGCCGCCACCACGCCTGCTGCCGCCAAACCGGCCCAGAACAAGAAAAGCACCTCGGGCACACTGCACCGTCCGCCCAAGAGCGGCGAGAACAAGCCCGTCCGCGAAAAAACTGCCCGTGACGCCAGCGGCGGCGGTAACGCCCGCGGCAATGAAAACAGCAGCAAACGCCGTGGCGGTCTCAAGACCCGGGGCGACGTCGGCAGCGCAGCTACCGGCAATACCTGGCGCGGAGCCAAGGGCGGTGGCCGCCACGGTAGTGCACGTTCCGAAGAACGCGCCGCCTTCCAGACCCCGACCGAGCCTATCGTGCGCGAAGTGCACGTGCCGGAAACCATCACCGTGGCCGAACTCGCCCACAAAATGGCCGTCAAGGCTGCCGAGGTCATCAAGACCCTGATGAAAATGGGCATGATGGTGACGATCAACCAGACGCTCGATCAGGAGACGGCAATGATCGTCGTCGAGGATCTGGGCCATAAGGCGCTGGCCGCCAAGCTCGACGATCCCGATGCCTTTCTGGCCGAACACGACGAGCACAAGGACTACACGGTTCTCCCGCGCGCGCCGGTCGTCACGGTCATGGGACACGTCGACCACGGCAAGACATCGCTCCTGGACTATATCCGCCGCACCAAGGTTGCAGCGGGCGAAACAGGCGGCATTACCCAGCACATCGGCGCATACCATGTGGAAACCCCACGCGGCATGATTACCTTCCTCGACACGCCGGGTCACGAAGCGTTTACCGCCATGCGCGCGCGCGGCGCACAGGCCACCGATATCGTCATCCTCGTCGTCGCTGCCGATGACGGCGTAATGCCGCAGACACGCGAAGCCATCCACCACGCCAAGGCCGCAAGGGTCCCTGTCGTCGTTGCCATTACCAAGATCGATAAACCGTCGGCCAACATCGAAAAAGTCAAACAGGAGCTCATCGCCGAAGAAGTCGTTCCGGAAGAATACGGCGGCGACACCCTGTTTGCGGCCGTCTCTGCCAAGAGCGGAGAAGGTATCGACGAGTTGCTCGAAATCGTCCTGCTTCAAGCCGATATTCTCGAACTCAAGGCCCCGATCGACTCTCCGGCCAAGGGACTGATCGTCGAAGCGCGGCTGGACAAGGGACGCGGCCCGGTGGCATCGCTTCTCGTTCAGTCCGGCACGCTGCGCCGTGGAGATGCCATACTTGTCGGAGCCACCTTCGGCCACATCCGCGCCATGCTTGACGAAAGCGGCAAGAACATCGAAGAGGCCGGCCCCGCCATCCCGGTCGAAATCCTCGGTCTCTCGGACGTCCCGTCGGCAGGCGACGAAGCCATCGTGCTCGCCGACGAAAAGAAAGCGCGCGAAATCGCCCTCTTCCGCCAGGGCAAGTTCCGCGACGTCAAACTTGCCAGACAGCAAGCCTCCAAACTCGAAAACATGTTCGAGCAAATCGGCGAAGGCGAAATCAGAAGCCTGGCCCTCATCATCAAGGCCGACGTGCAAGGCTCGCAGGAAGCCCTGTCGCAATCCCTGCAAAAGCTCTCCACCGATGAAGTGCGCGTGCGGGTCATTCACGCCGGTGTGGGCGGAATCACCGAATCCGACGTCAATCTCGCGCAAGCCTCCGGCGCGGTCGTCATCGGTTTCAACACCCGTGCCGATGCCAACGCACGCAAACTTGCCGAAAACTTCGGCGTCGACATCCGCTACTACAACATCATCTACGACGCCGTCGACGAAGTAAAAGCCGCCCTCTCCGGGATGCTTTCTCCGGAAAAACGCGAAGAAATCATCGGCATGGTCGAAATCCGCCAGGTTTTCGCCATCTCCAGGGTGGGTTCGGTAGCGGGCTGCTACGTGCTCGAAGGAACGGTGCGGCGCAGTGCCTCCGTCAGACTGCTGCGCAGCCACACGGTCATATGGACGGGCGAACTCGAATCGCTCAAACGCTTCAAGGACGATGTCAAGGAAGTCAAGTCAGGATACGAATGCGGTCTCCAACTCCGTGGCTACAACGACATTCATGCGGGCGACCAGCTCGAAGTGTTTGAGATTCGCGAAGTGGCAAGGACACTCTGACAAATGCCAAAAGAATATTCGCGCGGCCAGCGCGTGGCCGAACAAATCCGCCGCGAACTGGCCGAGTTGATTCGTCTGGAAGTCAAGGATCCGAGAGTGGGCCTCATTTCGCTCACCGAGGTCGAACTGACCCCCGACTACGCTCACGCAAAAATATTCTTCACCGCGATAAACGGCGTTACCCCGGAAATCCTCGAAGGACTGCGGAATGCAGCCGGTTTCCTGCGCCGTGAACTCGGCAAGAGAATCCGCATCCATACCCTGCCGGAACTCCATTTCCACTATGACCGCTCAGTGGAAGAAGGCAGCCGCCTGTCGCAGTTGATCGATCAGACCGTGCGCGAAGACGAAGCCCGCGCCCAGGCAACAGACGAAAAACCTGCGCACTGACGACCACCGGCTTTTTCCGATGCCCGCCGCCCTGCCCTCCCGCCGCGCCATCGACGGTGTGTTGTTGCTCGACAAACCCTCCGGCATCACTTCCAACGCGGCCCTGCAAACCGCACGAAGACTCCTTGCCGCGCGCAAGGCCGGTCACACCGGAACCCTCGACCCGATGGCAAGCGGCCTTTTACCTCTCGCTTTCGGCGAAGCAACCAAGTTTTCGCAAATGCTGCTCGATGCCGACAAGGTTTATGAAGCAGGGATCAGGCTCGGCATTCAGACCGACACGGGCGACACCGAAGGCAGGATCATCTCCACCCGCCCCGTTGACCTGGATGAAACCCGGCTGCACACGGTGCTTACGCGCTTCACCGGCGAACTCGAACAAACACCCCCAATGCACTCGGCGCTCAAACGCGACGGCAAACCGCTATACGAATATGCACGCGCCGGAATCGAAGTCGAACGCGCTCCCCGGCGCGTGACCATCTCTGAGCTCACGCTACTCGCGCTTCAGCTTCAAAAAGACCGTTTCGTCCTCCGGGTAGCATGCAGTAAAGGGACTTACATCCGCACTCTGGCGATGGACATTGGAGAAGCCCTTGGCTGCGGCGCGCATCTCGATGCCCTGCGGCGCACCCGCATTGGAAATTTCGATATATCCGGCAGCGTCACCCTGGATATGATCGAAGCCACACCCCCGGAACAACGCGACGCGCTGCTGGCCCCGGCCGATACATTGCTCAGGGACTTCCCGAAGCTCGAACTCGAAAACACCGCCGCACGGCTGATTTTGCAAGGCCAGCCGCTTGCCCCCGTTCCCGCCACGTCCGGCGAAATCGCGCCCGGAAACTGCGTTCGTCTCTACGGCCCGGATGGATTCCTGGGACTTGGGCAATGGAAAGAAGACGGACGACTGTGGCCGAAGAGACTGATTGCTTCCGACGCTGCAATGCTTTCGGAAGACTCCTGATTCAAACGCATTCCTACTCCGTCATTCCCGCGTAGGCGGGAATCCAGAACGTCCTTTGTCATTTCCACGACTTTCTGGGCCCCGCTCATCAAGGGGACGACGCGATAGAAGGAATGCGGCAATAAATCAGCGCGTCTCAAAAGGAAAATACCCGATAACGATTTTTCATGCCTCTGTTTGCCCCGGCGGCTTCAGCAAAACCCAGGCCGACACTTCCAACGCCACGGCAAAACGCTCGATATTCGACAGCGATACATTCCAGCGCGAACGCTCTACAGCGGAAACGTAGGTTCGATCCAGTTCGCATTCCAACGCCAGCCGCTCTTGCGACCATCCACGTTCCACCCGCTTCAGGCATATCCAATATGCCAATACATCCCGCAGATTGGCCGGATCAGGCAAAGAAGACGGAAGTTTGGGTTTCGCAGACACTTGACAAGCATCCGTGATATGCTGCCTTTACATCCACGAAGTTTGCTTCTCATGTCATTTACAATAAACAATTGGAGGACAATATGAAATTCAAACATGCCATTGCGCTTTCCGCAGGTTTTTTTGTATCGGGAGCTTCGTTTGCGGGGCCGATTGTGTCGGGTTTCGACTCAAATACTCTTGCGGGCCACTATTCTTTAGATCCCATAGATATCGGGTTTAACATTAACTTTTTTGACAAAGAATATTCTCAATTATATGTCACTACAACGGGCGCTGTAACGTTCGATGGTGGGTCAGTTACGGAAGGCCTTGGAAGCCGTAGACTTCTTGCCCCGTTTACTGGCTCCAATCCGGATGCGGGCAGCCCAGTGACTTATGGAATTGGAACCTATGACGGGCAGGCAGCCTTTGGTGTGAACTGGATCGATATGGATTATTCCGGCCAAGGCTTCGACGATCTCACTCTCAAAATGATATATCGTTTCGCCCATTCTGATTTGCATGTGGCGCAAAACAGCTTTCAACTCATTCTTGTTGACCGCTCCTATATCAACCCCGGTGACTTCGATTTCATTTTCAATTACGACTCAATCCAATGGCAAAACTGGGGGGTACATGTCGGTTGGGGCAATCAATCTGATTATTTTGAAATTGGCGGTGGATTACGCGATATTGACTTATATGGAGCCTTTCTCGATGGAGGTTCCCTTGCGCTGGCTGACCAGTCGTACCTCTTCCAGGTGCGTAATGGCGTTGTTCTTTCGCCGATTGTAACAAGTGTCCCCGAACCCGAAACCTGGGCCATGCTCCTGGCTGGTCTTGGCATCGTAGGCGCGATCACGAGACGCCGCCGTCAGGGGTAAGCCGAGATTTTCCTTCACATACAGGAAACAAAACCGGGGACGCGAGTTCCCGGTTTTGTTTCCTGAGCAGAACGTTTTCGTTTCAGACTCCCTGCATCCCCCGCTTGTCATCCTGCGCGAAGCCGCAGCCCACCGTAGCGCCTGGATTACGTGGTCCCGCCTGACGGCTCCCGCGCGCAATGACGCAGGGGGTGGGCAATACATGTTCCTGGATTCCCGCCTACGCGGGAATGACGAGGAAAACAACCAGAAATGCATCACCCCCTTGATGAGCGGGAACCCAGAAAATCTGGGCATACCGGTTCGTGCTGTGCACGACTGAACAAAAACCGCTTTAAATTGAAACTGAGACACTCCCGGTGCACTGATTCCTTGAATTCCCGTTGCCTGATGATATACTTAAACGTTTTACAACGACCCGAATACGACAAGAGTAAGCACACATGGCTCTCAACAATGCAACCAAAGCGCAAATCGTTACTGATTACCAGCGCGCCCAGGGCGACACCGGATCGCCCGAAGTTCAGGTCGCGCTTCTGACTGCGCGCATCAACGGCCTGACCGGCCACTTCAAGGAACATGGCAAGGATCACCACTCCCGCCGTGGCCTGCTCAAGATGGTCAGCCGCCGCCGTAAGCTCCTCGACTACCTGAAAGACCGGAATGCCGAGGCTTATCGCAAATTGATCGAACGGCTGGGCCTGCGCAAATAAGTTTCTTGCGCAAGCAATCTCAGCCATTGCACTGGCTCCGACAACATCCGCAGTGAACGCCGGGACGGCCTCCATAGGGTCATCCTGGCTTTTGTCATGACTGTCCGAACAACCTCATTGCCGTACCACATACGGCAATCACGCTAAAAGGAATTCCCCTTGCCTACCTCGACCAAAAAAACCTTCACCTGGGGCAACCACACCGTCACACTCGAAACCGGCGAAATCGCCCGTCAGGCGGGTGGCGCTGTCGTCGTCACCATGGACGATACCGTCGTGCTCGCCACCGTTTGCGCATCAAAGGATGTCAGGCCCGGGCAGGACTTCTTTCCGCTCACTGTCGACTACGTTGAAAAGTTCTACGCTGCCGGGCGCGTTCCCGGCGGTTTCTTCAAGCGCGAAGGACGTCCCACCGAAAAGGAAACGCTCACCTCCCGGCTGATCGACCGTCCCATCCGCCCGCTTTTCCCGGACGGCTTTTATAACGAAGTCCAGGTCATCGCCCTCGTGCTGTCCCTGAACCCCGAAGTCGACGCGGATATCCCGGCGATGATCGCCGCCTCCGCCGCGCTGTCCATCTCCGGCGTGCCCTTTAGCGGCCCGATCGGCGCGGCACGGGTCGGTTATGCCGACGGGCAATACCTGCTCAACCCCACCGCCACCCAACTCGCCTCCAGCGAACTCAACCTGGTCGTCGCCGGGACGGAAACGGCGGTGTTGATGGTCGAATCCGAAGCGCGGGAACTCTCCGAAGAAATCATGCTCGGCGCGGTGCTCTACGGTCACGAACAAATGCAGCACGCCATTCGCGCCATCAATGAACTGGTCGAAATCGCGGGCAAACCGGAGTGGGACTGGCAGCCGCCACCCAAAAACGAACCCCTCATCGCGCGCGTCACCGAACTGGCCCGCGCCGATCTCGAACAGGCGTTTGCCATTACCGGCAAACAGGCAAGAAACACACGCATTACCGAAATCGAAAAAGCGACACTGGCCGCCGTTGCCGGGGATACCGACGCCCCCTCCTCCGAGAACGAAGTCCGGGAAATCCTCTTCACCCTCGAATCGGATATCGTGCGCGGACGCATCCTCAACGGCGAACCGCGCATCGACGGGCGGAACACCCGCACCGTGCGTCCGATTGAAATTCGCACCGGCGTACTGCCACGCACTCACGGCTCGGCCCTGTTTACCCGTGGCGAAACCCAGGCCCTGGCCGTCGCCACGCTCGGCACCGGCCGCGATGAACAGATCATCGACGCCATTGCAGGCGAATACCGCGAAAAATTCATGTTACACTATAACTTCCCGCCCTTCTGTACGGGCGAAACGGGCCGCTTCGGCATCACCAAACGCCGCGAAATCGGCCACGGGCGGCTTGCCAAGCGCGCGCTGATTGCCGTGCTGCCCAAACCGGAAGACTTCAGCTACACCATTCGCCTCGTCTCCGAAATCACGGAATCCAACGGTTCCTCCTCGATGGCCTCGGTTTGCGGCGGCTCACTCGCGCTGATGGATGCCGGGGTTCCGATCAAGGCGCACGTCGCAGGCATTGCGATGGGACTCATCAAGGAAGGCAGCCGTTTTGCGGTGCTCACCGACATCCTGGGCGACGAAGATCACCTCGGCGACATGGATTTCAAAGTAGCAGGCACGGAAAACGGCATCACCGCGCTGCAAATGGACATCAAGATACAGGGCATCACCGGGGAGATCATGAAAATCGCCCTGGCGCAGGCGGCCGAAGGCCGCGGCCACATCCTCGGCCTGATGAAACAGTCCATGGAAGGCGCTCGCGGCGAAGTTTCCGAATACGCCCCGCGCATGATCACGATGAAGATCAACCCGGAAAAAATCCGGGACGTCATCGGCAAGGGCGGCGCCGTCATCCGCGCCATGCAGGAAGAAACCGGAACCGTCATCGAAATCGAAGACAGCGGCAATATCACCATCTCCAGCGTCAGTGCCGAAGGCGCGCAGGAAGCCAAGTCCCGCATCGAAGCGATTACCGCCGAAGTCGAAATCGGCAAGATCTACGAAGGAGTCGTACAACGGCTGCTCGAATTCGGCGCCATCGTCAACATCCTGCCGGGACGCGACGGTCTGCTGCACATCTCGCAAATCGCCCACGAACGCGTCAATAACGTGGCCGATTACGTCAAGGAAGGCCAGGCCGTGCGCGTGAAAGTGCTCGAAACCGATGATCGCGGCAAGATCCGCCTCTCCATGAAAGCCCTGCTCGAAGCACCCAAACCGCAAGGCGAAGGAACCTGACGAGCCTTGCTGGACAGGACTGTGTAGGGGCGTTGCGGGCCACGCCCTTTTTTAAATCCATCAACATGCGGGGGGGTTTTGTAGAGGCATGGCATGCTGTGCCCCTACACCCGGCAACTGGGGTGGGGTTTTGCAAGGGCGTTGCACGCAACGCCCCTACGCGCCAGGATCAAACGCCCAGGCGCCGAAAACCCTTGCAGCAAGTGACACCGGCCAACACCAGCGCCCCGGACACGATACCAAGCAGGATTTCCGCAAACAGCGGCAGGGCTCCGGCCAGGAAGCCGCCTATGACGTGAATGGGCG
The DNA here is from genome assembly GCA_031277415.1 of Azoarcus sp. Lineage (GTDB taxonomy): Bacteria > Pseudomonadota > Gammaproteobacteria > Burkholderiales > Rhodocyclaceae > WRNU01. The sequence continues at coordinate 19,155 of JAITMK010000088.1, read as the reverse complement.
CAAGCTGCCGTTGCAACTCCTCGACCAGGGAAAGCGCCGGGGCAATGCCGTGCATCAGGATGTCGCCGCCGACCATGAACATTGCAATCGTGCCGACAACCGATAACGTCTTCATCAGCAACGGCGCCGCCAGCAGCAAAAAACGCCCGATCCGGCGCAACAATCCGGCCATCCAGCCTTTGCCGGAGCAGCGTTGCAGGGCAAGCCCGAGGTCGTCGAGCTTGACAATGCCTGCCACCAGCCCATAAACGCCAACGGTCATGATGATTGCAATTCCGGTCAAAACGGATGTCCGCATCCAGAAGGATGCTCCGGCAACCGTTCCCAGCGTAATGACAATGATTTCTGCCGAAAGAATGAAGTCGGTACGGACCGCGCCCCGGATTTTCTCTTTTTCGGAAAGAACCTGGTCGCCTGTATCAGAACCGGCAGTCTGCTCCTGCCCGGACGCGGAGCCATGGCCGGAGGCGGAGCCATGGCCGGGGGCGGAGCGATGCGTCAGTTTTTCGACGCCTTCATAGCACAGGTACAACCCGCCGAGCATCAGCAAAGGAATGATCGCCCATCCGGCTACCGCGCTGATGAACAATGCCGATGGAACCAGAATCGCCTTGTTCAGCAGCGACCCCTTGGCAACCGCCCAGACGACCGGTAATTCGCGATCAGTACGGACCCCGGTGACCTGCTGGGCATTGAGCGCCAGATCGTCGCCCAGCACACCCGCCGTTTTCTTGGCGGCAACCTTGGTCATCATTGCCACATCGTCGAGAATCGAAGCAATGTCGTCGATCAGGGCAAGCAAACTGCTTCCAGCCATTGATACTTTCCTTCCTTCGCGGTCAGCGTCGTCAATCGGTTTACGGCAGCCCGGATAGTAACTGATTGTGGAACGGGAGCAACAAGCCCGAAGAAACGATAGCACCACTCAATAAGCGCGCTCAAACGTGTGCTTGCCGTCAAGGCATGCATCGTGTCGGTTTTTTTTACAAACGGCCCATAAACAGTGCGTTGCGCATCATTAAATAATGTATTGACTCAATAAGTTATCCAAATTGGAACAGTTGTTGCTAAGAAAATGTATAGACGATTAATTCCGTCTGTTACTTTTCTTTTGAGGAGACAGGAAGTCATGATGCCCAAAAAACAAGCCGATAATTGCTGTTTCAATCCAAAACCGGGGATGCTATCCGCCGCTCTCCTGGTTGCTACGGTTGGAACCGCCAATGCACAAACGATTGATCTGTCTACCGGAACTGCCGTCATGGCAAACGGGTTGGACTCGAACGGCAACGTCGTCCGCCTGCTCGACCCAAAAACCGACTTAAAAAATTTCGGCAACGCTTTCCATGTCTACTACAACGCCCAGGACGGGCTGGAGCATGTGTCTAAAAACAGCATCGTTCCAAATGCCAAGGGCAACGGTTATGCATCCATGCAGCGAGGGACACGCGAGGTAGATCTGGCTCGTGGAATTTACGGCAATAACCCAAAATACGATGATGTCATTGACTGGAATATTACCCGCGATGCCAATTGGACAGTCTATTACACCGCTACCGGCGCAACCCCGGCACAAACAGCAATTGCAGATTACAGGAAAAACGTAAATGTAATAGCCTGGGGCAACGCAAACACAGTACGCGGTTTGGAAGGGGCGCTGAAAAATGCCGTTAAAGACAACAACGTCGGGTACATCGATAGCCGCATCGAAATGAATTACAACGGCAGAACGTCCTACGGTACGACAGCCGAGCTTTACGGCTCGCCGACTGTCAATCCAAACGGCATCGCCTACCAGGCCGGTTTGAAGTACATCGACACCGGAAAAGGTGTTATCGGAGCATCCGCTGGCCTCTACTACGATGAAGCCGGTCAATACCACATGGACGCCGCTGGAAATATTACTTTCGATGGCAATCTGTCAGGTGGCAATAATGCTGCCTCCATTATTTATGATGACTGGAATCAGCACGGCATCGTTCTGACCGGAGCCGACCTGCTTGCTTACACCGTTGGCTTCGATGCCAATGGCGCTAACACGATAATCGAAGGGTCATTCAACGTTCTGGGCGTTTTCTATGATGTTTATGTCAATGGAAACAAGATTGACTAGTCATTGCTCAACCTGACGGAAAACCTCTACGGCACCATGATCCTCAACGGTGTTGGTGCTGGGCAGGGCGTTGTCGGCAACTACACGATGAGTCTCGACTTGTCGGATCTTGATGCATCCTGGTGGAACGCAGACGGGCATAACAACATCTCGTTCATGGTGGAATCGGTCACTCCGTGGATGCTGGGATTGCAGGCCAATGACGTTACCGTTATTGGCACCAGCACCAATCCCTATGCCCATCCTTATGGGATAGTTGCCGGTTTCAACTACTTCTCCGGCGATATTCAGTACTCCAACGGCATTATATCGGCGCCGGAACCGGAAACCTGGGCAATGCTGTTGGCAGGTCTTGGCATTGTCGGCATAACCGCGAAGCGCCGCCGTTTGCGGAAAAGTTGATGGGCAATATCACCATCGGCAGTGGTAAGGCTTGAGTCAAAGAAGGGGAAGTGAATTCACTTTCCCTTCTTTGTCTTTTGCGCTGTTTTCACGCATCCGGAACCTTCATCTTGCGACGCCCGGCCTGAGCGTAAATGTGCCGGATAACCGTAACCGTCAGGCGCGTACCAGGAAGCGGACTCAGGCAGCAGAAATTTCAAACCGAGACACCACCGCCACCACTGTTTCCTGTCACTGTTTCCTTGACGGGTAGGCATGTCCTGATTAGAATGCACGCCTTTCTTCCTCGATAGCTCAGTCGGTAGAGCGACGGACTGTTAATCCGCAGGTCCCAGGTTCGAGCCCTGGTCGAGGAGCCAGATAAATCAAGGGGTTGCGGTAACGCAGCCTTCAAAAGAAGGATAATTGGATACTTCAGGCCACAAAGCTAAACTTTGTGGCCTTTTTATTGTCTCAAGGCTTGTGATAACACAAGGTTCCGGCACTTTTTCGCCCTGCGTCAGCACATCATCGACCGCCTCTTGAGAACGTTCCCCAACGCCCGCAACCCGCGCCCGGATTTTCAGGTCGGCAAACGGTTGTGCCGGGGCAGGCTTTCGGGTACGGCATGGGCTTCTACGCAGAGAAATTGAAAAAAACCGGCTAGTTTTATAGAATCGTCCTTTGATTTTCTTTCTTTGGGCTTTTCCTTGCGGAATAAGGGGACGGGCAGTTTGGCCGTCCCGATTTTATTGTCATTTTTTAATCTGGTTTCCATGCACATCGCGGTTTGTATCAAACAGGTTCCCGACAGTGCCCAGATTCGGGTACATCCGGTCACCAACACCATCATGCGGCAGGGCGTGCCGGCGATCATCAATCCCTTCGATCTTTTCGCGCTGGAGGAAGCCCTGCGCCTGAAAGACCGTTTTGGTGCCCGGGTGACAGTGGTGTCGATGGGGCCGTTGCAGGCCGAAGGAGCGATGAAAAAGGCAATTTCCTTCGGCGCTGACGAAGCGATTCTCGTGACCGACAAGGTTTTTGCCGGGGCCGACACGCTGGCGACTTCCTACGCGCTGGGTGCCGCGTTACGGCGTCTGAATGAAACCGAGCCGCTCGATATCGTGTTCACCGGCAAACAGACGATCGACGGCGACACCGCCCAGGTCGGGCCGGGACTGGCAATCCGCCTGGGGTTCCAATTGCTTTCCTACGTTTCGAGCATCGACCGGATCGATCCTTCAACGCGCGAAATCGTCGTTCATCGCCGTGCCGAAGGCGGCGTGCAGGTGCTTTCTTCGCGCCTGCCATGCGTGATCACGATGCTCGAAGGCACAAATGAAATGCGCTTTGCGACGATGCCGGACATGTTCCGCGCCGCGCGTTTCGAGGTAAAGCAATGGAACCGTGACGCGGCGGGCATCGAAGATATCAAACAGGTCGGCCTGAAAGGTTCGCCGACCGTGGTCAACAAGGTATATGCGCCACAGCCCAAGGCAGTGCAAGCCGAGTTCATTACCGGGGATACGCCCATGCATCAGACCGACGCGCTGGTAACGCGGCTGTTTGCGGATCATCCGAAACTGGCCGCCGATCTCGTTGCACATCTGGCATTGCAGAAGGGATCGTCCAAATGAGCGACGCACTGGATACCGCAACGAATGCAGCGGGTGCCGTACCGCGCAAGAAAGGACGGCGCGGCCAACTCGATGCACGTTATGCCGCTTATAAAAACATCTGGGTGTTCGTCGAACACGAACGCGGCATATTGCATCCGGTGTCGCTCGAACTGCTCGGCAAGGGACGCGCGCTTGCCGATATGTTGGGCGTTGAACTTGCAGGCGTCGTCATCGGCCCGGAGGATGAGACGACTCGCAGCTTTTGCGCCACGGCGTTTCACCACGGCGCCGATATCTGCTATCTCGTCACCGGCGACATTTTCACGCATTATCGCAACCAGCCCTATACGCGCGCGCTGACCGATCTGGTCAATACTTTTCAGCCGGAAGTTTTGCTGCTCGGCGCAACAACACAGGGCCGCGACCTTGCCGGTTCGGTGGCGACGACGCTCCTGACCGGATTGACTGCCGATTGCACGGGGCTGGAAATCGATCTCGAAGACCGTTCATTGCTGTCGTCGCGTCCAACCTTCGGCGGCAGCCTGATGTGCACCATCGTCAACCTCAATACCCGTCCTCAGATGGCAACCGCGCGGCCGCGCGTCTTTCCGATTCCCGAACCCGATTTCTCGCGGCAGGGACGCGTCATTGAACACTCGCTGCCAATGAGCGAAGACGAAATCATCACCAAGGTGCTCGATTTCATACCGGACACACGCACCGACAAGCCGCAACTTGCTTTTGCCGATTACATCGTTTCGGGCGGGCGCGGCATCGGGTCGGCGGAGAACTTCGAACTCGTGTTCGATCTGGCGCGCACGCTCGGCGCCGAAGTCGGCGCGTCACGCCCGGTGACACATGCAGACTGGGTCGATGCGGAACGCCAGGTCGGCCAATCGGGCAAGACCGTGCGTCCCAAACTCTATATCGCCGCCGGGATTTCCGGCGCCGTGCAGCACCGTGTCGGCATGGAAAGTGCCGACGTGACCGTCTCCATCAACAACGACGCAAACGCGCCGATCTTCGGGTTTTCCAACTACGCACTGATCGGTAATGCGCTGGAACTTCTGCCGGCGCTGGCAGCTTCTTTCAGCAAGCATTTGTCTGCGCTCACGGATACGGATCAGGGGGCAGGAGAGGAAAAAGAATGACAGAAGAGCTGAAGGCAGCCGTTCCCGCGAAGTTTCCGGTCGAACGGTTCGACGCCATCGTCGTTGGCGCGGGACCGGCGGGCAATGCTGCCGCCTATACCCTGGCCAAGGCCGGGCTGGCGGTGTTGCTGCTCGAACGCGGCGAATACCCCGGCTCGAAGAACGTGCAGGGCGCAATTCTGTACTCCGACGCGCTGGAGAGAATCATCCCCAATTTTCGGGATTCGGCGCCGCTGGAACGCCATATCGTCGAGCAGCGTTTCTGGCTGCTGGACGAAAGAACATCGCTCACCAGCGCTCAATACCGCTCCGAAGCATTCAACAAACCGCCGTACAACCGCTACACGATCATCCGCGCCCGTTTCGACAAATGGTTTGCGCAGAAAGTGGAAGAAGCCGGAGCGTTGCTGATCTGCGAAACGACCGTGACCGGACTTTTGCGTGACAACGCGGGGCGTGTCATCGGAGTGCGTACCGAACGCGAAAACGGCGACATTTACGCCGATGTCGTGGTGCTCGCCGACGGCGTCAACTCGCTCGTCCCGAGCCGCGCCGGTTTGCGCCCGGAAATCAAGGCGAACGACATGGCGCTTGCGGTCAAGGAAGTGTTGTTCCTGCCCAAGGAAATGATCGAACAACGTTTCAATATCCACGGCAACGAGGGCAGCGTTACCGAAATTGCCGGTGGTATCACGCACGGCATGCTCGGCACCGGCTTCATCTATACGAACAAGGATTCTCTGGCGATCGGCATCGGCTGCATTCTCAAGGATATGAAAAAGCACCGCATCACGCCTTGCGATCTGCTCGAAGGATTGAAAAATCACCCGATGGTAAAACCGCTGATCGCCGGCAGCGAGATGAAGGAATATTCCGCCCACATGATTCCCGAGGGCGGCTACAACAGCCTGCCGCAACTCTACGGCGACGGCTGGATGATCGTTGGCGATTCCGCAGGTTTCGTGAATAGCGTACATCGGGAAGGTTCCAATCTGGCGATGACTACCGGGCGCATCGCTGCCGAAATCATCATCGGCCTGAAGGCTGCCGGTAAACCGATGAACGCCGCCAATCTCGCCGCATACAAGGAAACGCTCGACTCCAGCTTTGTCATGGCGGACTTGAAGAAATACAAGGATGTCACCCGTCTTTTCGAGAGCAACCCTCATTATTTGAATTCCTATCCCGCATTCATCAGCGGCGCCATACGCGATTTTCTGACCGTTGACGGGCAATCCAAAGCCCAGAAGCAGCACAAGATCTTCCAGGGCCTGCGGCAGCGCCGTTCGCTCTGGGGAATTCTGGGAGATGCCTACAAGTTCTGGAGAACGTTCAAATGATGAATGCCAAAACGCCGGAAACGAAGCGGACGGATGCAGACACCCCCCTGCCCTTTCCCTCAGTCAACGTCGAAGAAAAACTGTTCCAGAACCGTTATCGCGTCGATACCGGACGTCCGCATATCCGCATCGTGGACACCTCCATTTGCGACAAATGCGGCCTCAAGCCCTGCACCGTTTGTTGTCCTGCCGGATGCTGGCAGATCGAACACGGCAAGGTCGAAGTCGTCACCGACGGCTGCCTCGAATGCGGCACCTGCCGCATCGTCTGCGATCTGAAGAACGTGGATTGGAACTATCCGCGCGGCGGATTCGGCATTCTGTTCAAGTTCGGATGATCTGTTCAGGGCAGTAAAAGTGTATTGAAGAGATGGCGCCATGATCGAGATCTGTCAGGAGTCGTTGAAGCCACTTGCCCGCAAGTACATCTGGTGGAAAACGCCAGAAGAAGCTGTGGTCATGCCTGAGCGAGTGATTGCCCAGGTCATGAACATCGGCGACTACTCTGACGTTCAGGCACTTGTCTCTCAAGTAGGCAATGAGGTGCTTCGCGAAGTCCTGACGCACGCAGAAGCCGGGCAGTTCAACGAACGCTCCTGGGCGTATTGGCACTACCGCCTTGGTCTGTCGAGCGTGGATCATGTTCCGCCCTTGCCTGTGCGGAGGTTTGCATGATCTTCCCGATGTGACGCTACGCTCAAAGTCCTTGAGCGGTTTGAGTTGAAACGATTTGTCCGTCATGGACGAATAGCGACGTTGCGCCTATCCGACTACGCTTGCTGAAATCACGGCTCAACCTGTAATTGTTGAAGCTCAGTGGATAGAGCTTGCTGAAGTTGCTGCTGCCGGAGTTGCTGTTGCTGGTACGACTGGATTCGTTTCGAGGAATCAATTGTTGAATCAGTTGAAGGGGAAATGGGTCTGGGTCTTAGGAGATTTTGAGTCGCGAGCCGCTCTCTGAGTTTGCTGATATCTATTTCGCGTTGTAATCGCCCGATTTTGACCTTATTGCTTTCTGCGGCATTACTGCCCGTCGCACTTTCTTGAGGCACCCTGCCTTCAAGTTCATTGATCTGCGCAGTAAGCTTTGCAACTGTTTCAACCAGGTCTTTAGTGGTTTCATCCTGCTCTTCAGAATAATCTGCAATGCCCCTGAGCTTGTCGAGAACCTCCGGTGTCGCCCAGTCCTTGACAACGAATACCACGACAACCAAAGAGACACATACGGCCAGCACAGCGGCTGTGCCGTGCCATGAGGTTGGATATGAGAATCTTTGTCCGAGTATTTCAATGGTGCCGTTTGACATAGGGGTCTCCTGTTGTGCTGACGTTCAAGCCAGGCCGCCGCCGAAGGTAATCGGATTATGCATGAATATATCCAATAGGTTCGACAGCGAATAGCATAATGTTCCGCGGAGGATTAACGACGAATGTCATCGACGATTGTCCGCCAGACTGGATTGGCAGGCAACGATGTCATTGTTTTTGGTTGAAGGCAGGAATCGTCATGGCGTACAAAGCTTGAACCGCAAGGGCTTCGATAGCGTGTTGCGAACCGGGCAATTCTCCAAAACCAGGATCAACTGGTTTTTTTGTGCTTCTGAAAGAGCCCCCTGAAAATCGACGCTGTATTCAAAAAACGGTTCGTCAGGGTTGGTTCGATTCAGCGAAACGCTGACCGATATATCCGACAACGGCAAGGAGTGCTTCTCGGCATACATGCGCAAGCTCATATTCATGCAACTTGCCAAAGCCGCTTCAAGCAGTTCATGAGGGCGAAAACCGGCATCGCTTCCGCCTTTATCAGACGTTGTATCGGCCATGGAGAACTGGGCGCCATTGGTGAATTGCACCTGGAATTTCGCAGTCTGGCTTTTCGTGTAGATCATGCAGGGTGCCTTGATGAAGGTGTCTGACCAGATTTTCTCCGTCACGCCATAACCGTGCGCTCGGCGCAGACGGTTGTCAGGCGTTACGGCAACTCATCGGCTCCGTGAAGCTCACGCCGGAGAACGGCGCACTTACCGCAGAAATGCAAAGCGCCGGACTGGCCGGCGCTTTGCAAATGAAGCTGGTTGCGGGGGAAGGATTTGAACCTTCGACCTTCGGGTTATGAGCCCGACGAGCTACCGGACTGCTCCACCCCGCGTTGGAGAGGGCGCACTATACAAAACTTGTTACCCGATGGCAAGTTTTCATCGAATAGAGTGGTGCCTCGGCTTGAATCACAGTCTTCTTTCAGGTCGGATGTTGGGATTCGCTTCGCTCGTCCCAACCTACGTGGCTCCCCTCTCCCGCTGTCTACCATGTCTCCGGTCTGAACACCCGCAAGCGGGAGAGGGATTCGAGGCTCTGAAGGAAGGCCGTGATTCAAACTGAGACACCATCTTAAATAGTTGACAAAAATAGTTAGTTAAATAGTTGACTAAATTACTTGGAAACCATAGAGTCGATTTGTTGAACATTTTGCTCGGGTATTAGTCGAAGCAAGTGCATCAACTACTACAACCAGGACGAAGGATGTGGAGGAGACAGATGAGATTGACAACAAAAGGTCGTTTTGCAGTAACGGCTATGATTGATCTGGCTTCGCGGCGGAATGACGGGCCGGTAACCTTGAACGCCATTTCGGAGCGCCAGCGTATTTCCCTTTCCTACCTCGAACAGCTTTTTGGCCGCCTGCGCCGTTGCAACCTCGTGAAAAGCGTGCGCGGGCCGGGTGGCGGTTATCATCTGGCGCGCGGCATAGACGAAATCACGGTCACGGATATCGTGCTCGCGGTCGATGAGCCGATTGACGCTACCCGTTGCGGCGGAAGGGCAAACTGCAATAATGCTGCCCAGTGCATGACTCATGACCTGTGGAGCAGCCTGAACAGGCGCATGTTCGACTACCTGAATTCGGTAACACTCGGATCACTGGTGGGAGGGCCTGTTTATGTCGGTTCCTGTATACAGGAGGAAGAACGAACCATGCCGCCGCAAATGGAGCAGGCACATGTCAGAGCGATTCCGGCTTAAGGATTCTCTGCAAAACCTCTCCGGTGTAGGGGCGACCTGCGGTCGCCCGGTGAATTGCGTAAACGAATGTGCAGCATATCAGGCGACCGCAGGTCGCCCGATATGCTGTATGAAATAAAACAAAAGCCGCTTCATTATTTTGACATAATCATTGCTGCCGCTATTTGCTTCAACTGGCAAATCTCGCAGTTGTATTGATGCCACATAGTTTGGTATACACCCAAGCTTCCGCTTGCCGCGGTTTCTTTATCCAGACAGACGAGAGACAAAATGCTGAAACTTCCCATCTACCTCGATTACTCGGCAACCACGCCGGTTGATCCGGGCGTGGTGCAGGCGATGATTCCCTGGCTCTCCGAGCATTTCGGCAATCCCGCCAGCCGTTCACACGCCTTTGGCTGGGAAGCGGAAGCGGCGGTGGAAAAGGCGCGCGAGAATGTGGCAGCGCTGGTCGGGGCAGATCCGCGCGAAATCATCTGGACTTCCGGGGCCACGGAGTCGAACAACCTTGCCATCAAGGGATCAGCACATTTTCACAAGACAAAAGGTCGCCACATCGTTACGCTCAAGACCGAACACAAGGCGGTGCTCGATACCGTGCGCGAGCTGGAACGTGAAGGTTTTGAAGCCACTTATCTCGGCGTGCAGGAAAACGGCCTGATCGACATCGACGCCTTTCGCGCCGCGTTGCGCCCGGATACCCGTGTCGTGTCGGTCATGCTGGTCAACAACGAAATCGGTGTAATCCAGCCTATCGAAGAAATCGGGGAGATTTGCCGCGAAAAAGGTATCGTGTTCCACGTCGACGCGGCACAGGCAACCGGCAAGGTCGAGATCGATCTTTTGAAGTTGCCCGTCGATCTGATGAGTTTTTCCGCACACAAAACCTACGGACCCAAGGGCATCGGCGCGCTTTACGTGCGGCGCAAACCCCGCGCGCGGCTGGAAGCCCAGATGCACGGCGGCGGCCACGAACGCGGATTGCGTTCAGGAACGCTGCCGACGCACCAGATCGTCGGCATGGGCGAAGCCTTCCGCCTGGCGCGCGAGAACATGGCCTCCGAACTGCCGCGTATCCGTGCGCTGCGCGACCGGTTCCTTGCCGGTATTTCAGGCATCGAAGCCACTTACATAAACGGCGACATGACTTCGGAGCGTCGCGTTCCGCACAACCTCAATGTCTCCTTTGCCTATGTCGAAGGCGAATCCCTGATGATGTCCATCAAGGATATTGCCGCGTCTTCCGGCTCGGCATGCACTTCCGCGAGCCTGGAGCCATCCTATGTCCTGCGCGCGCTGGGGCGCGACGACGAACTGGCTCACAGTTCCATCCGCTTTTCCTTCGGACGCTTTACCACTGCCGAAGAAATCGATTACGCCATCGAAGTAATCAAGCGCGGAGTGACCAAATTGCGCGATCTTTCCCCGCTCTGGGAAATGACGCAGGCAGGCATCGATCTCAATACGGTACAGTGGGCAGCTCATTAGAGATCGGAACATTTACCTTCCTATGGCAAACTACCCGGGCGAAGAAGGAAAGGAAACAGGAGAAAGGCAGACATGACCTACAGCAACAAGGTTCTGGATCATTACGAGAACCCCCGCAATGCCGGATCGTTTGCGGAAGGCGAAGAAGGCGTGGCCACCGGCATGGTGGGGGCGCCTGCCTGTGGCGACGTAATGAAACTCCAGATCAAGGTCGGCAAGGAGGGCATCATCGAGGATGCCCGCTTCAAGACCTATGGCTGCGGGTCGGCGATTGCCTCGTCTTCGCTCGTGACCGAATGGGTCAAGGGCAAGACGCTCGACGAGGCGCTGACAATCAAGAATAGCCAGATTGCCGAAGAACTGGCCCTGCCCCCCGTCAAGATCCATTGCTCGGTACTGGCCGAGGATGCCATTCGCGCCGCAGTGGCCGATTACAAAAAAAAGCATGGAGAAAACAAATGAGCGTCACCCTGACAGAGCGCGCCGCCCAGCATATCGCCCATTTCATCGACAAACGCGGCAAGGGGTTCGGCATCCGCCTGGGCGTCAAAACTTCCGGCTGTTCCGGCATGGCCTATAAACTCGAATTCGTCGATCTGGCGCTCGATGACGATCTCGTTTTCGACAGCAACGGCATCAAGGTCGTGATCGACCGGAAAAGCCTCGTCTACCTCGACGGCACCGAACTCGATTACGTGCGCGAGGGGTTGAACGAAGGCTTCAAGTTCAACAATCCCAACGCCAGAAACCAGTGCGGTTGCGGCGAAAGCTTCACCATGTAACAAAATGACAGTTTTTCATCGTCTCGTTAAGGAGCATCAGATTTATTCCCGCGTTCCTTCTACCGCGTCGTCCCCGCGAAGGCGGGGACCCAGAAAGCTGTGAAAGTAACAAAAGACGTTCTGGATTCCCGCTTTCGCGGGAATGACGAGACAGGAATAAATCAGAGGTTCCTTAACGTAGAGCTTCCCGATCATGAGCGTTGATTTTTCCCTCGACTACTTTGCCCTGTTTGGTCTGCCGCGCCGGTTCAGGCTGGATGGAGAGACGCTTGATCGTGCCTGGCATACCCTACAGTCCGAAGTCCATCCGGATCAGCATGCCCATCTGTCCAGCGGTGGAATGTGCGGCGCGATTGCTGGATCGTCGCGCGTGAATGAAGCCTATGTCGCGCTCAAAAAACCGGTCACGCGAGCCAGATACCTGCTCGAACTGGCCGGGATCAAACAGGACGCCATCGACGCAAAGGCACCGGCTCCCGAATACCTGATCGAACAACTGGAATGGCGCGAGGCTGTGGAAGAAGCGCGCCAGGTACGTGACATCGACGCACTGGAGCAACTGGCGCTGCGCCAGCAAATTCAGGCAGATGGAATCATTGCACGTCTGGCAGAACAACTCGACGACCGGCATGACCTCGAAGCCGCTGTCGACGCCGTTCAGCAGTTGATGTTTTTCGACAAACTCCGCCTTGGAATCGACAATGCCCTGGCGGCATTCGACAACTGATTGACACGCCACTCACAGGCGAAGGGACGACATGACCCTGTTGCAGATTGCCGAACCAGGCCAGTCCACCGCGCCACATAAACACCGGCTGGCGGTGGGTATCGATCTCGGCACGACCAACTCGCTGATTGCTACGGTCAGGAACGGCATCGCCGTCTGCCTGACCGACGAACAGGGGCGCGCACGCCTGCCTTCGCTCGTCCACTACCGTAACGGCGGCGGCATCGAACTCGGGTTCAGTGCCATGAATGCGCGCATCGAAGACCCCCGAAACACCATCGTTTCCGTCAAACGCTTCATGGGGCGGGGTCTTGCCGACGTGGCCCACATCGAAGCCATGCCCTATGTATTTGAAGAAACCCCCGGAATGCTGCGGCTGCGCACGGTGCAAGGCAGCAAAAGCCCCGTGGAAATTTCCGCCGAACTCCTGCGCGCCCTGCGGGAACGTGCCGAAGCAAGCCTGGGCGGCGAATTGACCGGCGCCGTCGTCACCGTTCCCGCCTACTTCGACGATGCCCAGCGCCAGGCCACACGGGACGCTGCACGCCTGGCCGGGCTGCATGTTCTGCGTCTGCTCAACGAACCCACGGCGGCGGCAGTGGCCTACGGGCTGGACAACGCTTCCGAAGGCGTCTACGCAGTCTTCGACCTGGGCGGCGGAACCTTCGACCTTTCCATCCTCAAGCTCACGCGCGGCGTATTTGAAGTGCTTTCTACCAATGGCGACACCGCCCTGGGCGGCGACGACTTCGACCATCGCCTGTACTGCTGGGCGCTCGATCATGCCCGCATCGCCCCACCTTCCGCCGAGGATACCCGCCGCCTGCAAATGGGCGCGCGCGCGGTCAAAGAATTGCTCACCGTCAGCGAAGAAGCCCCGTTCCGCCTCCGGCTCGATTCCGGGGAAGAAGTCGACCTCACCGTGACCCGTGCCGATTTTTTCGAAATGACGCGCCCGCTCGTCCAGAAAACCCTTGTTCCGGTCAAACGCGCCTTGCGCGACGCCGGGCTTCTCCCCCGCGACATCAAAGGCGTCGTCATGGTCGGCGGAGCCACACGCATGCCGCACGTCCAGCGCGCCGTCGCCGAATATTTCGGACAGGAACCGCTGACCAACCTCGATCCCGACAAGGTCGTTGCCCTCGGCGCGGCCATGCAGGCCAACGCGCTTGCAGGAAACCGCCGGGAAGGCGATCAATGGCTCCTGCTCGACGTGATTCCGCTTTCCCTCGGGCTGGAAACGATGGGCGGGCTATCCGAGAAAGTCATTCCGCGCAACGCGACCCTGCCCGTGGCGAGGGCGCAGGAATTCACCACTTTCAAGGACGGCCAGACGGCCATGTCTTTCCACGTCGTACAGGGAGAACGGGATCTCGTCTCCGATTGCCGTTCGCTCGCCCGGTTCGAGTTGCGCGGAATTCCCCCGATGGCGGCAGGCGCGGCACGCGTCCGCGTGACCTTTCAGGTCGATGCCGACGGCCTGTTGTCCGTTTCCGCGCTCGAAGCCAGTACCGGCGTGGAAGCAAGCATTCGCGTCAAACCCTCTTACGGCCTGACCGACGATGAAATCGCCACCATGCTGCGTTCCGGCCTGGAAAATGCCGACAGCGACCAGACCGCGCGCACCCTGCGCGAACAACAGGTGGAAGCCGAACGCCTTCTCGAAGCCTGCACCCATGCGCTTGACGCCGATGGCGATCTGCTCGACGAAGCGGAGCGCGCTACGATCAACGCCCTCATCGCGCGCCTGCGCCAACTCACCGCCGGAAACGATGCCGTTGCCCTGTCCGGCGGCATCGATGCGCTTGCCCGCGCGACCGAAGATTTCGCCGCCCGGCGCATGAACCGCACTCTTCGCTCCGCCCTGACCGGGCACAATATCAACGAATTCTGAAACCTGCACCATGACCCGGATCATCGTCCTCCCCCATGCCGAATATTGCCCGGACGGCACAATCATCGAAGCCGAAGCGGGGCAATCCCTCTGCGACGCACTGCTCGATGGAGGCATCGAAATCGACCACGCCTGCGCGCAATCCTGCGCCTGCACCACCTGCCATGTCATCGTGCGCGAAGGTTTCGATGCGCTGGAAGAAGCAACGGATGACGAGGAAGACATGCTCGACCGCGCCTGGGGACTGACTCCGTGCTCAAGGCTGTCTTGCCAGGTCATCGTCGGCACCGCTCCGCTGACGGTAGAAATCCCGCGTTACACGATCAACCTCGTCCGCGAGGAGAAGCACGGATGAAACTGAAATGGATCGACGTTCAAAAAATTGCCATGCGTCTGGTTGACACTTACCCCGAGATCGACCCGGTGCATGTCAACTTCGTCGACCTCATGAACTGGGTCAAGGCACTGCCCGAATTCGACGACGACCCCACACGCTGCGGCGAGCGCATCCTCGAAGCAATTCAACAGGCCTGGATCGAGGAAGCGGATTGATTGGAGCGGTTTCGGTTCAAACGGACACATCCTGGTCACGCGCTCGCGTGGGAGGCACGCTCCACCGGGCGGCTGAGAGTGTGTTTTTGACCAATACTCCGAGGGTGGTGTCGCCTTCCATCAGCAGCCTTCGGGCGAAGAACAGGGTATCGGCATCTTCCTCGCCCAGAGCCAGCGCGATGAAATCGCGCAAGGAGGCGGAGATGGTCATTTCCGGCGGGATGCTTGCGCGGCAAGGCTGAAAGCGGCCGTTGGCGCCGAGCGTGAAGTTGAGCTGCAATCCGGCATCGAGCACGTGCAGGCACAGGCAGCGCCCTGTGAGCGGCGCCAGCGGCGCGCGAGGCAACATGCTTTCCGGCGCAAGATTGAGCGCCGTGGTGAGCGCCAATGTGGGCGGGAACTTGGGCAAACGGGCATTGATCCTTGCAAGCAGCCCCGGCACGGTAAAGGGAGGCAGACGCAGATGCGGGGCTTTTATCAAATCTCTGAAACGCGCTTCGAGGCGCGCGCGTAAATCGTCAGGCAGAAAAGAAGACCGGCGCGAGGGCGATGCGGAAGGATCTGTTTCAGAACCGGACGCCCGGGGTTTTCCGGATCCCCACCTTTGCGGGGATGACGTGTCCTCGGACGTTTTCTCCGTCATTCCTTCGAAGGCGGAAACGGCAGAGGTATCCGCTTGAATCGAAACCTCTCTAATCAGTTGGTGTCCCGCATGTCCGTGCCAAAAACCGTTGCATGGGGCTTCCGGCATCAGGGCAAGGCTCGACTCGAAGGCGGCTGCCGGGGTGATGCGTCCATCTAGCGCCTCGCGGAACAAGGCGGCAATTTCCAGCGTGTTCGCGCTTTGTGGGCTGATGCGCAGAATTTCGCCGTGCCCTGCGACGAGATCGATGTCGGCGAGCAGGTTGTAGACCCGCGCGGATTGGGTCTGAATGCCGTTGATGGTCAGGAAAGCCTCGCCTTCGCGTGTGCGCAGGAGCATGCCGTCGCTGTCCTGCATGCAGCGAAATTCGCAGGCGTCTTTTTGCAGGTTGTAATGACGGGCCGTAAAGCAGCGCGCGGAATAGGCAAGCGGCAGACGGCCATAGGCGAAGATTTCGGTCTCGATGGGCGCGGGCAGTCCGGCGCGCAGGGCAGCAATGTCGGCTCCCGACATTTCGGGCGGCGCGGCCCACCGGTTTGCGCCATCGCCTACGAGCAGGGTCAGCGTGGAAGGATTGAACACGTTGAGCGTCGCCCCGGCGATCCAGTCGCGGCAATCGGCGGCGGCAAGCAGGCGCACCGCGCCCATGTCATTGGCCTCGATGCGGAAATCCCGGTTTTCGGCGATACGGCGCAAGGTTTTGAGGTCGGACTCGGATTCGATCAATGTCTGGGTGGAGAGGATCGCTTCCTTGCCGGAAGCCTTGATCCGGGCAGCAATGTCGAACCAGTCCTCGCAACGCATTTCGTGGCGGCGCGAACAGACGGTTTCCCCCAGATAGACGATATCGATGGCATCGCTGGCGGCAACGGCTTCGTAGAAATCGAATACCTGCTGACAGGGCCAGTAGTAAAGCAAGGGACCGAGAGAGAGTTTCATTGCGCTATGCAGTTAAGTGTGTTTACTTCCAGGGACGATAATACGCGCCCAGGGTGTGGCTCTGGCCTTCGGAAACCTTGTTGAGCTCGTCCATCCAGGTTTCCTGCGCCGTGAAACGTTCTCCGTCGCGGGCAAGCGCGTCGAGCGCGGCACGCCA
Organism: Azoarcus sp.; assembly: GCA_031277415.1. GTDB lineage: Bacteria > Pseudomonadota > Gammaproteobacteria > Burkholderiales > Rhodocyclaceae > WRNU01. The sequence goes on along the minus strand of JAITMK010000088.1, from coordinate 2,348 downwards.
GACTTGCGTAACCTGCGCAACGTAGGCCGGATTGCGTTGCCTGCCTTCGATCTTGATCGCCGAGATGCCCGCCTGAGCCAGTGCGGGCAGCATTTCCAGGGTGTTGAGACTGGCAGGCTCTTCGATGGCGTAATAGGTTTCGTCCTTCACGGTATAGCGGCCCTTGCACAGGGTGGGATAGCTTGCGTGTTCGCCGTCATCGTAACGGTTGACGAGGATGCCGTTTACACGGGTTTCCATGCCCTGCGGGGTTTGTTCCCATCGCACGAAGGCATCGGGCGAACAGGCGCCGGAACAGTTGGGAGATTGTCCCGTGGCGTAAGCGGACAGGGCGCAGCGGCCTTCCACCATCACGCACAGGCCGCCGAAGCCGAATACTTCGATCTCCACCGGGGTATTGGCGGCGAGTTGCTCGATTTGCGCCAGCGACAGCACTCGCGGAAGCACCGCACGCTGGATGCCGAAACGCTCATGATAGTAGTTGATGGCTTCATAGCTCGTTGCCGAACCCTGAACGGACAGGTGCAGACGCAATTCAGGGTAAGTGCGGGCGGCGTAGGCCATGAGGCCGGGGTCGGCCATGATGATGGCGTCAACCTTCAATTCGGCGGCACGGTCGACGGCCGCGGTCCAGTTCGTCTGGTTGGAATCGAGCGGAAAAGTATTGAGTGCGAGAAAAACCTTGCGTTCGTGCCGGTGGGCATAGGCAATGCCTTCCTGAATCTGCTCAAGGTCGAAATTGAGGCCCGTGAAATTGCGGGCGTTGGTGGCATTCTTGAAACCAAAATAAACGCAGTCCGCGCCGTTATCGACCGCTGCCTTGAGCGACGGCAAAGCCCCGGCAGGGCAAACGAGTTCTATTTTTCGGGGTAAGGTGGCTGGCATGTCTGTCCTTATCGGGAGTGTTCGTTCATGATCCGGCTTCCTGGACGTAATGGGACAACTGCTCCGTATCCGGATTCATTTTCTGAGACGCGGGAGCGCCAAAAACGACGCCCAGCATCATGCCTGCGAAACTTGCAAATAGCCCATACATTTGCGGTTCGAGAATGTTGGAAATGATTCCCTTGTGAATCAGCACTTCGCCGACGATCCAGAACGTCAGACCCAATCCGACGGACAGAGCGCCGCCCAGATTATTGGCCCGCTTCCAGAATATCCCCGCGACGAGAGGAACGAGAGCGGCAGCCAGGGTGATGCGGTAAGCGTTGACGACCATCTCATGGATGGAGGAATCGGTAACGATCGCGTACAGGGTGACGAGTACCGTGAAGACTACCACGGTGACTCGCGTGACCCACAGGAACTGCCTGTCGGTCATTCTCGGGTAGAAACCCCGCAAAACATTTTCGGAGAAGGTCACCGAAGGCGCAAGCAGCGTACCCGAAGCGGTACTCATGATAACCGAGAGCAACGCGCCGAAAAAGACGACCTGGGAGGGGAACGACATATGATCCATCACCAGCCTAGGCATGACTTTCTGCATCTTCTCGTCGACTGCCGCAATGGCCTTCACCATTTCCGGATCGATGATGAGCGCCGTATAGGCAAGATAGATCGGCACAACCGCAAAAATGACGTAGAAAATGCCCCCCAGGGTTGTTCCCCATACGGCGGTGCGTTCATTTTTCGAGGAGTTGACCCGCTGGAAAACGTCCTGCTGGGGAATGGAGCCGAGCGCCATCGTAAAGAAAAGCGCAATCCAGCCGAAGGTTTCGCGCGAAAAGGAGAAGGAAACATCGAACTTGCCTGCCTGGATGGCATGATTTATCACCGGGGTGAAACCGCCCGCCATGTCGTTGGCGATCCAGGTGATATAGAGCAGCCCCAGTATGATGACGATCATCTGCACGAAGGTCGTCACCGCCACCGACCACATTCCGCCGAACAGGGTATAGAGCAGCACGACCGCCGAGCCGATGATCATGCCCGTGTTCCGGTCGATGATGCCTCCCGAAAGCAGGTCGAACACCAGCCCCAGAGCGGTGATCTGCGCGCTCACCCAGCCAAGGTAGGAAACAACGATACAGATGGAAAGCACCAGTTCAGTACCCCGGTTGTAACGCCGCCGGAAGAAATCTCCCAAAGTAACGAGATTCATGCGGTAGAGCGGCCGCGCAAAAACCAGCCCGAACAATATCAGGCACACCCCTGCCCCGAGCGGGTCGGAAAGCAGCGCGGTGACGCCTCCGTCCTTCTTGAGAAAGGCTCCCGAATTTCCGAGTACGGTTTCAGCGCCGAACCATGTGGCGAACACCATCGCAAGCACCACGGACATGGGCAGATTCCGCCCTGCGTTGATGTAATCGTTGGCGTTATGCACCTTTGCGGCAGCAAAAAGCCCTATA